>CAMNNO010000112.1 GCA_946545475.1 uncultured Blautia sp. | reverse complement strand
CCGGTTTCCGGGTTCCGGCTGTAATGGCTGAAGAAATTATCCCAGAGTATCCGGGCATAGCGGCCATAGTGGTTGTGGCCCATATCGCCCATTTTCATCTCAACGACCATCGGCCAGCCTTCTTCATTGGCAATGGTGTAGCGGGTAACTTCTACGCCTTCCGGAGTGGTAAAGGTATCTTCCGTGGTATTGGGAAGGGAGGCGAAATCAAAGCCGTAGTAGGGGTAAGCGTCAAAGTCAAGGTTTTGGGTAATGTACTGGGCAGCCGTGCCGTCCCAGAAGTCATAGCCTCCGGTCACCTCGCCAGTCTGGCGGTCCGTTGCGGCATCGTTTTCGCCCGGGAACCAGTCATATTCAAAGTCCACAAGGTCGATCATGGATTCCTCCATCTCGTTGAAGGCCATGATCTGGTTCAGAAGGAGCTGCTTGGAATAGACTCTCGGATTCGGATCATTGAAGGCATTGGCCGGAGTTTCAAGGCCGGGATTGGACATGGTGTTGCCCCTGTCCGCGGTGCCGTTCATGTTGATGAAGGGCATGTCATATTTTTCGGCATCGCTGCCATACTCATCGTAGGGGAAGATCTGCATGTAGCCGTCGGCCGGGTAGGCCATGGGGGCCGCCGCCGCAAAGAGGTCAGGAGCTGCCGCCGCTGTGTCAGCCGTAACAAAGGCGCCGATGGAAAAGCCGGTAATGTAGATCCGGGACATATCGACCGGATATTTTTCACAGATCACGTCGCGGATGAAGGCTGCGTTTTCCTTGCCGAACCTGGGGCTGCCCGATTCCGGAGGCATGGCCGGCGTGAAGATGTCCTTCATGGCCACAACGATCAGGCGCTCGTCCCCGGCCAGCTGCACCCAGCCGTTGGAGTCCGCTTCGTACAGTTCATGGTCGCCGTTTCCGTGGTTGACAACGATCAGTGGGTATGTCTCGCCTGTGCCGTTTTCAATGGTATCAAAAACTTCCTCGGGAACCCACTCATACCACCTGGACTGGCTCGTTCCTTCGGCTTCCTCCCCTGTGATCTCAAAGAACCTGAGGCCAAGCTCCTCCGGGATCGCATGGTCCGCTACGTCGCCGGCTTCCACTCCTTCGGTAAAGTAGGAATATACGATGGGATTGTTCCACACGCGGCGGAAAAGCACCTGCCAGGCTTCCTCGGCAAGTTCCGGCGTCAGGGCGCTGGCATCCTCAGTTCCGATGACCACGCGCTTGGGGGTATAGCCGCTGTCCATCACATAGCTGCTGTTAAGGTAAACGGTGCGGCCGTCTACGCTCTCCTCGGCGTCCGTGCCGTTGATGGCTTTATAAAACTCCACCACGCTGTCCTGGCAGTTGACCAGGTAGGCCGGGATCGCGTAATTTTTTTCGCCGGCCGTGCTGCCTCCGATCAGGAGATTGCCGGCCACCATGCCGGAGTAGACATCATTTGTCAGGTAAGAGGCCGCAAAGTCTGCACCCTTGCCTTCGCCGATGACATAAAGGTTTTTGAGCTGCACGGATGCGTGCGGGAACGCATAAGCGTAGTCAAGGTTCCGGGTTCCGGCAAGGGCCTTGCTGAACTTCGTGACGGCTTCCACATCCGCCTCGCCATAAGATGCGCCATCCGCCGGGTTGAAGAAGAAAACATCGGCTTTTGTCTCCTCGGCCAGATCCTTGAGGCCGCTTTCGTTAAGCTTTGCCCAGGCAGCATTGATATCTGCAAGGGGTTCGTCGGTAAACACATAGAAAACAGGCATTACGCCGGAGATGGGGTCATACAGCTCCGACGGGGTGTAGCCGTAAACATCGCTTTCCATCCAGGCCACTTTTGCGAAGGTGGCCCCGCCGGCGAGCTCGCCTTCCGCTTCAAAACCGTCTGTCACACCATATACCACCTCTTCGGCAGACACATAATTAGCCATAAGTCCCAGGCCGATCATGGCCGAGACTGCCGCGCATAACATTTTTTTCTTCATCGTTTTCCTCCTCTGAAAGCATCCTGCCGGTTGGCCCGGCAAAGCGTTTGGTTCCTTTACAGTTTCAGAGTCTACCAGAAGGCAGGTAAAAATTCCCCGAAAAGCCATCGCAAAATTTACGCAAAACTGCCGCAAT
Source organism: uncultured Blautia sp. (assembly GCA_946545475.1). Lineage (GTDB taxonomy): Bacteria > Bacillota > Clostridia > Lachnospirales > Lachnospiraceae > Blautia_A. The sequence goes on along the minus strand of CAMNNO010000112.1, from coordinate 8,227 downwards.
CTGGCCCGGCCGATAAAGTTTTCTTCCCTGCGCCTACCCTGAATGTTTTTCTTTAAAGTCTTGCATTGTCACTTAAGCTGAGTTATAATAGCGTGCGTAAATCATAAACAGGGCAGAGGAAAGATTATCCTTCCTCTGTTCGTATAAAAGAAGATTCTTCGGGGCGGGGTGAAATTCCCTACCGGCGGTATAGTCCGCGACCCGCGGGGAGAAAGCGTTTTTCTCTGGCGGCTGATCCGGTGTGATTCCGGAACCGACAGTATAGTCTGGATGGGAGAAGAATGGCATTTTTTTGCTGTGCATGTCCAAAGGCCCCTGGCTGTCCTGCATAGATGCAGGCTTTCCGGGGCTTTTTTCTGCAAAAAGATCTGTAAAGAAACGGCTTTACGCGTTCTCCCTTGCTGCCCCGCAGCGGATTTTCTTTACACCCGCATTCTGGCGTGAACAAAAAAGCAAAGGAGAACAAAAAAATGCAAAACCAGACAAAAGCCCAGAAGACAGCCATCTCCGCCCGCATGATCACCGGCATCGGCATCCTTTCCGCTGCCGCCTTCGTCCTTCAGCTGATCGAGATCTCCATCCCCATCATGCCGTCCTTTATCAAACTGGACCTGTCGGATCTTCCGGCCCTGATCGGCGCCTTTGCCTATGGCCCGGTAAGCGGCATCCTGATCGAGCTGCTTAAGAACATCCTGCACACCATGGATTCCGGAAGCTTTGCTGTGGGCGAGCTGTCAAACTTTTTGCTGGGAGCTGTTTTTGTGGGAACGGCCGGTTTCATCTATAAAACACACAGAACAAAGAAGAATGCCCTTATCGGGGCCATTATCGGTGCGGTTGCCATGGCGGCCATGTCATTGCCCTTTAACTATTTTATTGTCTATCCGGTTTATTACCAGTTTATGCCCGAGGAGACGATCCTCGCCGCCTACCAGGTCATACTGCCGTCGGTTAAGAGTATTCTTGAAAGCCTTGTGATCTTTAATATGCCCTTTACGCTGGTCAAAGGATTGCTTAACGTCCTGATCACGTTTATCATCTACAAAAGGCTGTCGCCGATCCTGAAGGGGAGCCACCGGTAAGGCCAAACATATGCGAGTATAACCCCATGATTAAGGAGGAAGCACTTATGAAAGAATGGGAAGCCCATGCACGGAGCGTTGTGCCCTATACGCCGGGAGAGCAGCCCTCGGGCGATGGCATCATAAAGCTGAACACCAACGAAAATCCCTATCCGCCCGCACCGGAGGCCATGCGCGCCCTGAAGGAGATCCCGGAGGATACGCTCCGCCTTTACCCGGACCCCACCTCTCATGCACTGGTCAGCGCTATTGCGGACTTTTATGGCCGGCGGGAGGATGAGGTGTTTGTGGGCGTGGGCTCGGATGAAGTGCTGGCCCTTAGCTTCCTGGCGTTTTTCGACTCGGAAAAGCCCATCCTGTTCCCGGATATCACCTACTCCTTTTACGATGTCTGGGCTAACCTCTACCGCATCCCCTATGTCACGCTTCCCCTGGATGAGAGCTTTGCCATCCGCAAAGAGGATTACCTCAGGGATAACGGCGGCATTGTCCTGGCCAATCCCAACGCGCCGACGGGAAGCGCCATGGATATGGCGGATATTGAGGACATTATCCGCAGCAACCCCTCATCCGTGGTGATCGTGGACGAAGCCTATGTGGACTTCGGGGCGGCCTCGGCGCTGCCCCTGGTCAACCGTTACGATAACCTGCTGGTGGTGCAGACCTTTTCAAAGTCCCGCTCCCTGGCCGGCCTGCGCGTGGGCTTTGCCATAGGCCAGCCGCGCCTTATCAAGATCCTGTCGGATGTCAAATATTCCTTTAACTCCTATACCATGAACCGCCCGGCTATCCTGGCCGGGGCGGCCGCCCTTGGCAACCGCGCCTATTTCCAGGAGACCTGCCGGAAGGTTATGAAAACCCGCGAGTGGACAAAACAGGAGCTTTCCCGCCTTGGCTTTACCTTTCCGGACTCGAAGGCGAACTTTATTTTTGCCACGCACCCGGAAGCGAGGGCCAGGGAGCTGTTTGACTATTTGAAGACAAAAAATATTTATGTGCGCTATTTCAACAAGCCCCGCATAAACAATTATCTTCGCATCACCATAGGGACGCAGGAGCAGATGGAAACTCTGGTGCATGTGCTGGAAGAATATCTGTCACTGTGTAAAAAATGATAGGTGACGAAACGTAAGTTTTCAACGATAAGTCTCTGGCCCTCACAACCAATTGGCATGTCCCTGCGCCTACCGGCAGGTAAATGGGAAGAAAAAGGATCAGCTTCTCTTTCATGAGACGAAGCTGGTCCTTTTTCTTATGACGGAGCAATTTTTTGCATAAAAAGACATTTGCCTGGGCAATAAAGTGTATATAAACGACAAGAAAGTTCATTGATTCCGGATATTTTTTGTGCTAATATCCAAACAGAAAGCGAAAAAGGAACCATAACGGTTTCGCTTTTTGACGGCTTTCTGTTCTGGCGTTTTTCCTGCCGCCTTTAGGGGCGGGAGCGCGAAAGGAGGATTATCTATGAAGATGAGAAAGTTATTGTGCTTAGGCCTGGCAGCAGCCATGCTCTGCACCACCTCCGCATTTGCTGGCGGCCTTATTGCGGAAAATCCGGCGGCGGCAAAGACACAGCCTGTAGCGGAAGTCGAAGGCGGCAAGCTGATCGGCTTTATGCGCGGCGACACCTATTGCTTCTGGGGCGTGGACTATGCCTATGCGGATCGCTTTGAGCAGCCGCAGAAGGTAGAACCGTGGGAAGGCTATCAGTTCGCCCAGTCTTACGGCACCATCTCCCTCATTGACGATCAGACAGCCGTGGGTGCCGATGAATTTGTATGGCCGCATCGCTACTGGATTCAGAGCGATCACTGCCAGAACCTGAACATTTGGACCCAGAGCCTGGATGCCGAGGCCAAGAAGCCCGTTATCGTGTTCTTCCACGGCGGCGGCTATGCCAACGGCTCCTCCATCGAGTCCACCGCTTATGACGGACAGCGCCTCTCCGAGTTTGGCGACGTGGTCGTTGTAACCGTTAACCATCGTCTTAACTACATTGGTTTCACCGATCTGTCCGATTTCGGCGGCAAATATGTCGGAAGCGGCAACGCCGGCCTGGCTGACCTGGCGGCGGCTCTGCAGTGGATCCATGACAATATCGCTTCCTTCGGCGGCGATCCCGAGAATGTGACCATCTTCGGACAGTCCGGCGGCGGCGGCAAGGTTGCTACCCTCCTTCGTATGCCGAGCGCTTCCGGCCTCTTCCACAGGGCTGGCATGATCTCCGGCGGCGGCACCACCATCTCCAACAACGAAATGGCTAAGAAGGTCGGCAATCGCACCGTTGAGCTCCTCGGCCTGACCGCAGAGACCATCGATGAGATCCAGACCATCCCGTACCGCAAGCTGGTTGAAGTCAGCAAGGAAGCCATTGCCCAGGTTTGCGCCGAGGAAGGCGTGAACAGCTATCGTCCCGGCCCCACCGCTGACGGCGTTGTCGTTATGGACGAGTTCGTCAATGTCGACGGCCTGCCGATGATCGTTTCCGGCGTCTACTCCGAGAGCGCGGTTTCCTCCTACAGGTTTGGCGATTTCCGTCACCATGAATGGGATGAAGAGGAGACCAAGGCAAAGCTTGCCGAGCGTTTCGGCGACAAGTGGGAAGCTCTCCTGGCCGAGTGGCAGAAGCTGTATCCGGAAATGGAAGACAGGGAGATGTACTTCTACAACAACACCATGAACGGCAAGTGGAATACGGCGAAGACCTTCACCGAGCTTGGCGCAAAGGTTTATCTGTATGAGTTTGACTACGAAGCCCCGGTCAACGGCGGCATCACAGCCTTCCACTGCGAAGACCTTCTGTTCATCTTCCACAATGTCGACGATCCCATGGTCAACATCGCCTACGGCGCCGACCCGGATGCCTACACCGTTCAGGATACCGTATCCAGCGCCTTCCTCCGCTTTGCCGAGACCGGCGATCCCAGCAGCGAAGATCTTCCCTGGGCAGCCTTCGAAGATGGCACCCACTATGCTATGAAGTTCAACGTGGAGAGCCAGTGCGTGGATCACGACACCACCGCCTACACCGAGATCCTCAATGCCAAATAATAAGCTCCCTTCCCTTTCTTTCAGGAGAAGCTTAACATACAGCTTCTCCTGATCCCAAATCCATAAAGAGCCCCTGGCCCGCCTTAAAAAGCAGGCCGGGGGCTTTTTTTATGGCAGGGCCGCGCGTTCCCATTTCTTCCGAATGACGCGCTTAGCCTGGCTTTATTATCATTTTTGAATACGGTTTAGACTATAAGTTTTTCTTGCGCTGGGAAATCAGCTGTGGTACGATAAATAAGCAAAGCAAAAACGCATTCGCCTGTCATACGGGGAATGCGTTTTTTGCAGGATGATTTTTTATAGTATGCGCGCGGATCTTCAGCGGAATAATGCCGTTAAAGCGGCGAAAATCCGGCGCAGGAAACGAATGAAAACGCAGGCGTTGTATTCGTTTTCTATAAAATGATACGAGAATAGCAGGTGAAAAATGAAAAAACTATTGGTGTATTTGAAAGAGTATCGACGTGAAAGCATTCTGGGACCCCTGTTTAAGCTTCTGGAAGCGGCCTTTGAACTGTTTGTGCCCCTGGTGGTCGCCTCAATTGTGGACCGGGGGATCGGCATGGGAGAGAAGGGCTATATTACAAAAATGTGCCTTCTGCTCATCCTCCTCGGCATTATCGGCCTTGTCTGCTCGGTAACGGCCCAGTATTTCGCGGCAAAGGCTTCCGTGGGCTTTGTCAAAAAGCTCCGGCATGCCCTGTATAGCCACATCCAGGGCTTTTCCTACCAGCAGCTGGACCATGTGGGGACAGCTACGCTCCTTACCCGCATGACCAGCGATATGAACCAGGTACAGACCGGCCTGAACCTGGCCCTGCGGCTCCTTCTCCGCTCACCTTTTGTGGTTTTCGGGGCCATGATCATGGCCTTTACCATCGATGCCCGCTCAGCCCTCTGGTTTGCCGCGGCCATACCGGCTCTTTCGGTGGTGGTCTTCGGCATCATGCTGGTGAGCATCCCTCTGTATAACAAGGTCCAGCTCCTGCTTGACCGGGTCCTGGGCGCGTCCCGGGAAAACCTGACGGGCGTCCGGGTCCTGCGGGCCTTTGGAAAGGAAGAGGATGAAACGCGCTCCTTTAGCGAAAAGAATCAGGCGCTGACCGATGCCCAGAACTATGTCGGGCGTATCCTGGCCCTCATGAATCCGGTGACTTATGTCATGATCAACCTGGCCGTTATCCTGCTCATCCGCACCGGAGCCCTCCGGGTGGAGGCGGGGATCATCACGCAGGGGGCATTGGTGGCTCTTTACAATTACATGAGCCAGATCCTGGTGGAGCTTATTAAGATGGCGAATCTTATTATCACCATCACAAAATCCGTCGCCTGCGCCAAGCGCATTCAGAGCGTGCTGGATATTCCCGCCGCGGAAAATGTGCCGGACAGGCCTTCCGCCGCGGCATCTTCCTCTCCTTACGCGGTCGAATTTTCGGATGTCGGCCTTTGCTACGATAAGGCCTCAGAGGATTCCCTGACGGGCATTAATCTGGCCGTGCGCCCGGGCGAGACGGTGGGCATTATCGGCGGGACCGGAAGCGGGAAGACCTCCCTGGTCAACCTGATCCCGCGCTTTTATGATGCCACAAAGGGCCGGGTGCTCGTTTCGGGAGTGGATGTCCGGGAATGGGACAGATCTTCGCTTCGCAAAATGATAGGCATTGTTCCCCAGAAAGCCGTGCTGTTTCAGGGGACTATACGGGAAAATCTCCTGTGGGGGAACGAGAACGCCTCCGATGAGGAGCTGATGGATGCGGTGGCCGCCGCCCAGGCTATGGATGTTTTGTCCGCGAAGGGAGGCCTTGACGGCAAGGTCGAGCAGGGCGGCCGCAACCTGTCCGGCGGACAGAGGCAGCGCCTTGGCATAGCCCGGGCCCTGGTCCGGCGGCCGGCTATCCTCATCCTGGATGACAGCAGCTCGGCCCTTGACTACGCCACCGATGCCGCCCTGCGAAAAGCTTTGCAGGCGCTCGACTATCACCCGACCGTATTCGTGGTATCCCAGCGCACATCCTCCATTGCCCATGCCAGCCAGATCCTGGTGCTGGAAGACGGCAGGGCAGCAGGAACGGGAAGGCACGAGACCCTTCTTGAAACCTGCCCGGTCTACCGGGAGATCTATGAATCCCAGTATAATCCCGCAACGGTCTGAGAAAATAGTGACCCGCGGCGCAGAATGAATACTGCGTTTGCGGTATAAAAGAGGAGGTTTTCCATGAAAAACGGTTCCGGCCGCAATGTCAAAGATAAGACCTGGAAACAGGTTCTTCTGTATATTAAGCCATACTGGCTCTTTGTTGTCCTCTCCATAGCGTTTTCCGCGCTGACGGTGGCCCTGACGCTTTATATCCCGGTGCTGGTGGGGCGGGCTATCGACAGGATCGTATCGCCGGGAAGGGTGGACTTTGCCTCCCTGCCCCGGCTTTTGCTCCTCATCGGGGCCGTGGCGGCGGCAACGGCCATTCTTCAATGGCTGGTGAATATCATCAATAACAAGGTCACCTACCAGGTCGTCCGGGATGTCAGGAACCAGGCCTTTGCCCATATCCAGACCCTTCCGCTCTCCTACATAGACGCCCATCCCTCCGGGGATATCGTCAGCCGGGTGATCACGGATGTCGACCAGTTCGCGGACGGGCTTCTTCTGGGGTTCACCCAGCTGTTTACCGGAGTTGTGACCATATTGGGGACGCTGGGATTTATGGTCGCCATCCGCCCGGCGATCGCCCTCCTGGTCGTCGTCCTCACCCCGCTCAGCCTCGTCGTTTCGCGCTTCATCGCCTCACACAGCTATCGCTTCTTTAAGGCGCAGAGCGAGACCCGGGGAGAGCAGACCGCCTTTATCAATGAACGGCTGGGAAACCAGAAGGTGGTCAAGGCTTTCGGACAGGAAAAAAGGAGCCTTTCGCAGTTTGATGAGATCAACGAGCGTCTGGCGGACTGCTCCCTGAAAGCCATTTTTTATTCTTCCCTGACCAACCCCTGCACGCGCTTTGTCAACAATGTGGTCTATGCCTTTGTGGCCCTCGCAGGTGCCATGGCCTGCCTGTCAACGGCAGACGCCGCGGTTCCTTTTACGGTGGGCAGCCTTACGGCGCTCTTATCCTATGCCAACCAGTACACAAAGCCCTTCAATGAGATCAGCGGCGTCTTCACGGAGCTTCAAAACGCCCTGGCATGCGCGGGAAGGGTATTCCGGCTGATCGATGAGGAGGCGGAAAAGCGGGATGACGAAGATGCCAGAGTCCTCTCCTTTGCCCGGGGAGGCGTCAAGGCAGAAGAGGGCCCGGCTACCGGCCGGATCGATATCGAGGATGTGGCCTTTTCCTATACGCCAAGCCGCCCTCTTATCGAAGAACTCAATCTTCACGTAAGGCCCGGGGAGATGGTGGCCATCGTCGGCCCCACAGGCTGCGGCAAGACGACGCTCATCAACCTCCTGATGCGCTTTTATGATGTCAACAGCGGCTGCATCCGGGTGGAGGGAACGGACATCCGCCATGTCACCAGAAAGAGCCTCCGGGCAAGCTACGGCATGGTGCTCCAGGAGACCTGGCTCAGGGCCGGCACGATCCGGGAGAATATCACTATGGGAAAGCCCGATGCCTCGGAAGAAGAGATCATCGCCGCCTGCCAGGCATCCCACGCGCACTCTTTCATCAAACGCCTGCCGCAGGGCTATGATACCGTGATCGGCGAGGACGGCGGCAGCCTCTCCCAGGGCCAGAAGCAGCTTCTGTGCATAGCGCGCATCATGCTGGTCCTTCCGCCCATGCTGATCCTGGACGAAGCCACCTCCTCCATCGACACCCGCACGGAAATGCGCATCCAGAAAGCTTTTGCACGTCTCATGGAAGGCCGGACCACCTTCATCGTCGCCCACCGCCTGAGCACCATCCGCGAAGCGGACACCATCCTGGTCATGCGGGACGGCCATATCGTGGAGCAGGGGAACCATAAAAAACTTCTCTCACAAAACGGATTCTACTCCATCCTCTACAATAGTCAGTTCGCAGGGGAGACCCCTTTGCCCCCTTGTTGATCTTCTGGGTTATGCTTACCTGGCGGGGGGGGGGTGAGCCAAGCTTTTT
>CAMNNO010000111.1 GCA_946545475.1 uncultured Blautia sp. | reverse complement strand
CTCTGAGCGGCCCCCCCTCCCCTGCGCCTACCGCCAGGTAAGCGTAAAATAGAAAGTTTAAAGGAAGCATCGCGCACCCAAAACCTACCGCCAGGTAAGCATAAAATAGAAGAGTTAAAGGAAGCATACCGCACCCAAAACCTACCGTTAGGTAAGCATACCCCAGAATGCTCTACAGAGGGGGGCGGTGGGGTCTCCCCATAAACTATATAAAACTGTGGGCAAAGAAATGAATATCTTCATACCCTACCGCCAGGTTAATGTTCTGCCCGCTGTCGATGCCGGCGGTGCTGATCCCGATCAGCTCTCCGAACATGTTGAGTACGGCGCCGCCTGAGCTGCCGTGGGATATGGGCGCGGTAAACTGGATCATGTTCACGTTGTTGATGCTGCGGAAGCCCGAAATGATGCCGTCGGACACCGAATTAAACAGTCCCAGCGGGCTTCCTATGGCCACTACCTTCTGCCCCCGGACCAGTTCCTTTGCGCCTCGGTAGAGGGGAAGCGGGGTCAGGGTCTTCTGGATGCGGATAACGGCCATGTCCAGGACGGAATTGTATTTGATGACCTCGTTGGTCACATATCCCTTGTCTTCGCCCTCTATGCGCACCGCATAGAGCTTTCCGGCGTGTACCACATGATAGTTGGTCAGAATGTAGCCATCCCGGCCGATCATGATGCCCGAGCCCGTGGCTACGGTCTGGCCCTTCTCGTTCATCACCGCTATCATCACGATGGAAGCCGCCAGGAGCGCCAGCTCCTCAAAGGTCTTTTCCACCCTCTGCGGTTTTGCGGGGGGAAGGGGGCGCCGGGGCGGCAGGCTGTCCTGACGGACAGCAGCATTTCCGGACATCAGGGTCTGCTGCCTCTGGACAGTGCTTCCCGATGGCGGCACCTGCTGCCTCTGACCAGCGCTTCCCGATGAGGCTGCCGGCTGTCTTTGCCCGATGCTTCCGGATGGTGCTGCAGGCTGTCTCTGCCCTGTGCTCCCCGACGCGGACATCGGCTGTCTCTGCCCCGTGCTCCCGGACGCGGACATCGGCTGTCTCTGCCCCATGCTCCCGGACGCGGACATCGGCTGTCTCTGCCCCGTGCTTCCGGAAGGCGGTGCCGGCTGCCTTGCCCCGGCACCTCCGGACGGCGCCGCCGGCTTCTTTTTCTGATAGGGGGGAATCTCCTTCTTTTCAAACGGCCCTATCTTAAGCTCCTGGGAGAGGGAGAGCGCCTCCCTCCCGGCCTCCACGTCCTTTTCCGTGCACAGCAGCAGGCAGTCGCACCCCAGCTGCACCGCCATATAAAAGAACAGGTACTCCTGGAGCTTTAACGTCCCATAATAGACGATCTTAACGCAGGCCTCCGGAGCCCAGGCGTTAAGGACTTCCCCCAGAAAGGTATCCGCCCAGAACAGGAGCTTGACGCCAAAATTTTTGCGGATGGTTTCCGTAGCCGTTTTCTTTTCTTTTGTAAAGAGGGCCATGGTCTTGTCGAGGGCGGTGAGGAAGGTGCCCTCAAACATCGGTGACAGTGGCTCCTTTTTCAGGCGCACCCGCCTGCCCGCCTGCCATTCCTCGTATTCCCGGCCGTAAAAGTCGAGGTCGGCCTGGGATAAGAGCTTGGGCAGCTCGCACTCCCGGATGTAGAGCGCCTGGCCCCAGGCTTCTTTTTCTTTCAGTTCCCTGTCCATGGAAAGCACAGAAGCCGGAAGGTTCCCATTTGCCCCAAGGGCACGGACAAAGCACACATCCTTCTGATCGTTTCTGCAGTTTCCCGTCGTTTTTGCAAATGTGTCAATGGTATCCACCCGTGTGCTATTGCAGCGGATCGTAAGCTTCTCTGCCATTCCAAGCCTCTCTTCTGTGCGGACACGCCCGCAGGTCAGCGTTCGCCGCAAGACGAATCGAGTAGGAGGGGGAAACTTCCCCTCCTACTCGCCCGCGGGACAGCGTTCGCCGCAAGGCGATAGTTTCCTTACGCTGCCCCTGCGATAATAATATGCACAAGGGGAGCCTTCCATGAACGCTCCCCTTGCTGGTCCTGTGTCAAAGCCGGTTAAGTGACTTAGCGGAACCTCTGGGCAAATGTCCCGATGGAATCATCACCCGTTCCCTGGCCCACCGCGCTGAATTTCCATTCGCCGTTGTGACGGTAGACCTCGCCGAAATACATAGCTGTCATGCCGGAATAATTGTCCGTCAGGTTGTAAATGCACATCTCGTTATTATTCCTGCCATCAACCAGGCGGATAAAGGCATTCTGGATCATGCCGAAATGCTGGCCTCTCTGGTGCGCCTGGTAGATGTTGACGCCAATGACGATGCGGTCATAGACGGCCGGCACGCTGCCAAGGTCGATGATGATCTGCTCATCGTCTCCATCGCCGGCACCGGTCAGGTTATCGCCCATGTGCCGGACAGCCCCCGACGCATGCGTCAGGTTGCCGAAATATACGATATCCTTGGCATCCACGATATGCCCGTTCTGGAGCAGGATCGCGAAGGCGTCGCAGTCAATGGCCTGGGGCTTCGGCATGAAAAATCCTCCGGGCCGCTTGACCTCGTCCCATCCAAGGCCCACGATCACGCGGGAAAGGCCCGCATGGTCCTTGGAGAGGCTGACCTTCTGTCCCTTTTGAAGATTTACAGACATGATACACTCCTTTACTCTTTATACTCGCGAACCAATTTAACGCTGATTGCAGTTTTACACCGCGGTATATGCAGTTACACTAAAATAATTCGGCAATTATTAAGTGTAACTAGTATATCAATCCTTCCTGCCAGCTACCCAGCGGATCCCCCAGTTAAACGCCTTGTCCATATCGGCATGGCCCGAGAAGAAGCGGATAATCTTCTCCACACTGAACGTCTCATCGTTGACATTTTCCAGGAGGGCCAGGGCGCACATGCGGTTGCTGTTATTGTAGGCATCCATCTGGACCACCAGGTCCTCGGCGCCCGGGTACTTGATGGTGACCCTGGCGTCCGCCTGCTTCCAGTTGGCTACGCCCTCGTAGATAAAGGTATAGACCAGGATGCGCTTGATCTCTTTAATGCGGTTGCCGTCGATGCGAAGGTTCTCGCCGTCGGTCGAGGCGCCTGTCCTGTCGTCGCCGTCCAGGGCGATATAGGGAGCGGTCGAGAGAGAGCCGAAGGCCTTTCCCAGGGCCTGGACAGCGCCCTTGCGGCCATCCTTAAGTTCGAAAAGGCATCCCAGGTCAAGGTCGATGCCATTGCCGCCGCCTCCGAACAGGCCGCCCAGGAGCCCCTTCTTGATGGGCTGGGAATTCCAGTTAAGGTTTACCAGTATCTGGCCAAGGCCGGTGCTTGCTGTTTTCTTCAGGCTGACTTTTTGTCCTTTTTGCAGATTAATTGCCATAATAAATACCTCTTATACTCGCGAATGAATTTAGCTGCCGATTGTAATTCTGTGCCGCGGTATATGCAGTTACACTAAAATAATTGCCTACGGCAATTATTAAGTGTAACTAGTATAACTGTGCGCACGGATTTTCGGCGAAGATCCGGCGCAGGGAATGGATCAAAACGCTCCGCGAAGATGCGCACGCGCTATAGGGTAATAGCTGCCTATTGGCAGCAGCGTGGAGCCAGACTTGAATCATTCCCCATAATTATTGGAACTCCTTGCTCAGGCCGCCATCACACATCGATGCCGTAGCTCTGGCAGATGGCCGCCAGTCCTCCCTGATAGCCCGCGCCGATGGCATAAAATTTCCATTCGTTTCCGTTTTTGTACAGCTCGCCGAAGATGAGGGCCGTCTCGATGGAGAAGTCCTCGCCCAGGTCGTAGCGCACCAGCTCACGGCCGGTCGTCTCATCGTAGATCCGGATAAAGGCGTTCTGCACCTGGCCGAAATTCTGACGGCGGCTGTCCGCCTCATAGATCGTCACGGTAAAGGCGACGCGGGCAATGTTGGACGGGACCTTGGAAAGATCCACCCGGATCTGCTCGTCGTCCCCCTCGCCGATGCCCGTCAGGTTATCGCCCTGATGGATCACGCTCCCCGACGGATGGGACAGGTTTCCGTAAAAGACAAAGTCCTCCTGCCGGGTCACCTTGCCGTTCTCTCCCAGAAGGAAGGCTTCCGCGTCCAGGTCAAAATCCCCGCCGGTATCAAAAGCGTTCACATCCCAGCCGATCCCCACCACGACTCGGGACAGCCCCGGGTTGTCCTTGGTCAGGCTGACCTTCTGGCCTTTTGTCAGATTAATAGGCATATCCGATCACCTGCTTTCTCAATTTATTAGGAAACGAATAAAACGCTTGCGTTTTCATTCGTTTCCCGCGCCAATTTTTGCCGCCGCAAGCGGACACATTTCCGCTGAAAATTCGTGCGCATACTATATCGCGAATTTTCAGTCCTTAACCTCAATGCCGTAGCCCTGGCAGATCTCAGCCAGACCGCCCTCAATGCCCGCGCCGATGGCGAAGAACTTCCACTCGCCGGCGTTCTTGTACAGCTCGCCGAAGACGACAGATGTTTCTGTCGAAAAATCCTCGTCCAGGTCGTAGCGCACCAGCTCCTGGCCGGTCGTCTCGTCATAGACGTGGATGAAGGCGTTCTGCACCAGGCCGAAATTCTGGCGGCGCTCCTCGGCCTCGTAAATGGTCACCGTAAAGGCAATGCGGGAAATGTTTTCCGGAACCAGCGTCAGGTTCACCCGAATCTGCTCATCATCCCCCACGCCGATCCCGGTCAGGTTGTCGCCCTGATGGATCACGCTCCCGGAAGGATGGGACAGGTTTCCGAAAAATACAAAGTCTTCCTGGCGTGTCACCATGCCGGATTCCCCCAGAAGGAAAGCTTCGGTATCCAGGTCGAACGCGCCGCCGGATTTATAGCGGCTGACATCCCAGCCGATGCCGACGACCACATGGGACAGGCCGGGCTTTTCCTTGGTCAGGCTGATCTTCTGTCCCTTTTTCAGGCTTACAGCCATAAGAGGCACCTCCTTAATGTCTTCTTTTCAAAGTCTTTTCGAATCAAAGTCTTTTCGAATCAAAGTCTTTTCGGATCAAAGTCTTTTCGAACCAAAGTCTTTTTTGACCAAAGTCTTCTCGGATTAAAGTCTTCTCGAAGTCTTTTCAAAGCCTTGTCACTGTTTACTCCGCGTCGATGCCGTAGTGGGCGCACAGGGCCGCAAGGCCGCCCTGGAAGCCGCTGCCGATGGCGTTGAACTTCCACTCGCCGTCGTGCTTGTAGAGCTCGCCGACCACCACCGCGGTCTCGATGGAAAAGTCCTCGCCCAGGTCAAAGCGGATAAGCTCGGTGTTGGTGTCCTCGTCCACGATGCGGCAGAAGGCGTTGGATACCTGGCCGAAGTTCTGGCGGCGCACATCCGCGTCATAGATCGTGACCGTGAAGGCGATCTTCTCGATGTTGGACGGGATCTTGGAAAGGTCCACCTCGATCTGCTCGTCGTCGCCGTCGCCGCTGCCGGTCAGGTTATCGCCCATGTGCTTGACAGCGCCGCTGGCATGCTCTAAGTTACCGTAGAAAATAAACTCCTTCTCCGTGGGGCATTTGCCGTTGGCGCCGACCAGGAAGGCGGAGGCATCCAGGTCGAAATCCGCGCCGGAGTCGAAAGCGTTAACATCCCATCCCAGGCCGACAAAAATTCTCTTAAGGCCGGGGTTTCCTTTTGTCAGGCTGACTTTTTGTCCTTTAGCTAAGTTGATAGGCATGGTCTTTCCTCCTTTACCGTCAATTATAGTATGCGCACGGATCTTCTGCGGAATAATGCCGATCGCGCAGCGAAGATCCGGCGCAGCAAACGGATCAAAATGCAAGCATTTTGTTCGCTTACTATACCATCGTTCAAATATTGCGATATCAGTATTTCTTGTTCGGCATATGGTACTGCGCCTTAAACTGCTCCTTTATGGCATCCAGGCGCTTCTGGTCCTCCAGGCGCTGCTTGCGGGCGTTTTCCTGAATGGCGCGGGTCTCGTCGATGCCGCTGACAATGGTGCGCCATGTGGTCTCCAGCGTCTCGATCTTAATGGAACTGCCGGAGGAAAGGCGGGCGGTCATCTTGGACTGCTCCACCGTATTTTTGGCATTTTTGATCAGCATCTCGTTTGTCTTGGCATCCAGCTCGGCCATGGCTTCCGCCTGGATCTTCTGGCGCTTGAGCATGATGGCCTGGGCCAGGGCCTGCTTAAATACCGGCAGGGTGATGATAAAGGCGGAATTGATCTTGCGCACCAGGTTCATGTTGCTGTAGGCCATCGTCTTGATCATGGGGATGGACTGCATGGCCACGCTCTCGGCGGTGCGAAGGTCCTGGGTGCGCTGCTCCAGCATCATAAGGGCCTGGTTCAGGCTGGTGAGCTCGAACTGGATGGAGCTATCGCCCGTGGCATCCATGTCCGCCTGGCGCTTGTCGATGTAGTCCTGCAGCTCCCGGCAGCCCTGCTCGCCGGCCAGGATATACTTGACCAGCTCGTGGTAATAGCTGACATTGGCGTCGAACATCGTCTCAAGCTTCCGGTTGGCCTGCTTGATCTCGCCCTCGTACTGGCGCAGCTGGACATAGATCTTGTCCACCTCGTCCCCCATGGTGTGGTACTTGGCCAGCATCTTCTCCACCTGCTTCTGGGCCTTGTTGAAAAGCTTGCCGAAGAAGCCGGGCTCCGCCTTTATCTCCTCGATGTCAAATTTTGACATGATGCTTCCCAGGGTCTTGAGCATCTCGCTGGAATCGTCCAGCTGGGACATGTTAAGGCTGTTTAAGACCACATCGGAGGCCTTGGATATCTCCTCGGCCGCCTGGGCGCCGAAGGTCACAATGGTTTCCAGGTTGTTGATCTCGATGGTGCTCACCAGGGCATCCACCTCCGGGGAGCCCACCAGCTGCTGGTTCATGGCCGTGCGGTCCTCCACGATGTCATAGGGCTGAACCGTCAGCTCGTCCCTGGGTCCGGGCGTACTCGTCTGGACAGGTGTCTGTACTCCTGCTTTCTTAAAATCGAGCGGCAAAATGTATCTCCCCCTTCCGGCAAAAACTCATACTCTTATTATATAATATCACTCCGGACATCTGTTTTTTGCATTTTTCTTCCGCCCCGCTCACCCTCTGTGGAATATCCGGTCCATCAGGCTCATCCTCTGGCCTCCGGCCGGCGCGGGCGAAAAGTCCGGAATGTTAAGGTCGTAAAGATACTCTCCGATCTGGTGTTCCTCGATGGCGGAGGCGTTAAAATGCCTCTCAATGCACTGATATCCCGTCGGCACGTAAAAGATAATGTCAAACCCCACCAGGTTCAGGTACGCCGCCAGGATGGTGTCTTCCAGCGACAGCACATCCTCCCCGGTGATGATAAAAACAAGCTTCGGATTTTTCCTGGTAAAGTCAAAGCTCTGGATCAGGCGCACCAGCTCCTTATCAAGGTTCAGGGCCGTAGCCACTATGGTATATTCCGTCCCGTTCTCAAAGGTTCCCTTGATAAGCTTCTGGTCAATGAGAAGCTGGATCTTGTCCAGCATGTGGTGCTGCATGCCCTCGCGCAGGATGCCGTAAGGGTAGGCGCGGTTTTCCATGAGCTTTGCCTTGTTAAGACGCCCGCCCCGCAGGCATTCGACCGCCAGGGCTTTCATGGGATTTGGCGCTCCCGGCGGTATGACGGGCACCTTTTTGTAAACCTTTGTCTCCGGTGTTATGAGGGCTTTTATGCCGTTAAAATACGCGGCCACGTTCCCGTTTTTCACCCCGGAGACCTTGGCAAAGATCACCGGCAGCGTGACCACAGATCCGGCGGTCCCGAAGTTCGGCCGGTATTTCAGCTCCTGATCCCACAGAAGAGGGATCTCCTCATACATGGTCTGGAGCGTAAGGCTGTTGGCCTTTTCATACTGCTGGTTGCGGTAAATGCCGGAATCCTGGTACATGAGCGTATCCAGGTCCCTCTCCGCGTGGTAAGCCGCCGTCCCCGCCCGCAGGGGCGCGTTCTCCTGGGGATAGCGGGTAAGCGCCAGGGTCTCGGAATAGGTTTCCTCGTAGAGAAGAGGGTCCTTAAGGCAGCAGGGCGCGCTAAGATTCGGGCAGAAGATCAGGACATCCACCGGCAGGCGGGAAAGGAAGCGCAGGAACAGGGCCTCGTTCTCATTCCGGCAGCCCCCCATCAGGAAGAATCCCCCCACCTCCCCCGGCAGGGCCCCGTTTCCGAAAAGCAGAAGGGCATAGCGGCGGAGGTAGCACAGAAGGTACACGGCCCGGTTGGTCAGGCGGTTGATGTTGTTGCCTTCTTTTTGGGCTTCTTCCAGAAGGATGTCCACAAAGGCCTTGTGCATCAGCCGGATCACATCTTTCCCCAGGGGGTAATTGATGTTGGCCGAAAGCTCCCGGATAAGCGCTGTGGCGTCCTCGGCCCTTCCCCGCCGCACACCAGCGATCTCCTCCGGAGAAGGCGGGGGAAGAGGGGCATCTATGATCACCAGGCGGCGCCCGGCGCTTTGGATGTTCTGTTTCAGCTGGTAGAGCTCATTCTGATAGGTCAGGCGGTCCTGGACGCCGTTCATCCGGCAGAAGGCATTATAGAAAAAGCCGCCCTCGCTCCCCCGGGATGCCGGAGGGACAAGGATGTCTTCCAGCATATGCCCCTTCATCCAGGCGTTGGTGCAGGGCCGAAAGGCGCTCGTCTCCCCGTAGAGGCGGCTCTTTTCCTCCGCCTCATCCATATCCTGCCGCAGGGTTTTCAGCGAAAAGCCAGGCGGGAACGGCTTTTCGCCCGGAAGCGCCATCCTTTCGGAATAGGCCTCCTCCGGGTCGGCCTTAAGGTACGGGCCGTCCCCTTCTGTCTCCAGCAGCAGGATATCGCACCCTGCCCCGGAGAGGACCGACAGCAGCAGGAGCTCATAAATGCCTACTTCCCCCTCATAGAGGATCTTGGGAAGGTCGTTGTCCCCCAGGCGGTTGACCATGCGCTCGAACTTGTAGTACAGCCAGCACATGAACTTGACATAGGCATTTTTCAGGATGTTTTCGGTCTTGCCGGCCTTTTGAAGGCCGGCAAGGGTATCGTATATGGCGCCCGAGACGCTCTCCCTCGCGGAGGGCGACATCCGGGGCAGCCATTTTGACAGGCGCTCGGACAGAAAGCCCATGCTGAGCGTAAAGTCCATGCCCATCATTTCCTGGAAGTAGGACAGCTGGCGGTTGTCGGGATTGGGAAGGCGCCCCTCCTGGACCACGCCGGAGCGCCTCGCCGCTTCATAATAGCGGGCAAGGAAGGAGCGGGTTTCCTCTCCCTCCCCGGCAAGGCGGCAAAAATAGACGCCCTTCTCCTTCCGGCTGCCAAGAGGCGTAAAGTAATCCGCAAGGCTTTCCGCCCTGACGCGTTTTAACATGGCTCCTTCCCCCTTCCCTGATTACTTTTTCTGCATGATGGCTTTCCGGATCATGTCGATCGGGATGACCAGGAAGGCCAGCACAAGGCAGATGATCCAGGACGCGGGCGTCAGGCTCTCCACGGAGAGGGCCTTTCCGCCGAAGGTGACAAAAATAAACTGCATGGCAAAGATGGCGGCCATGACCAGGATGAAGTTCCGGTTGCGCCCCAGGTTCTCGAAGGGGTTCAGGTGGCTGGTCCTGGCGTTGAAGCCGTTGAAGGTGATGGCCATCATGAAGGTGGCGAACACCGCGGACTTAAGGTATGTCACATCCACGTCGCCGAACAGGTTCCTGACCGGAGGCAGGAACAGGATGGAGAGGCAGATGAAGGTAATGTAAAGCGCGCTGATGATGATCTGGATGAGCATCTCCTTGCTGACGATGCTGGCCGAGCGCGGGATGGGCTTTTCCTTCATATATTCCTTAAGCGCCGGCTCACTGCCGAACGCGATGGCGGCCAGGGTATCCATGGCCAGGTTGATAAGCAGAAGCTGGATGACCGTCAGGATGACGTTCTCGCCCAGGAGCGGCCCGATAAAGCAG
Organism: uncultured Blautia sp.; assembly: GCA_946545475.1. Taxonomy (GTDB): domain Bacteria; phylum Bacillota; class Clostridia; order Lachnospirales; family Lachnospiraceae; genus Blautia_A. Next base: position 472 of record CAMNNO010000111.1, on the reverse strand, counting down.
GTCAGCACGGCGGCCACGTTGACCGTCAGCTGGAAGATGAGGAACTTGCGGATGCTCTTGAACATGGTGCGGCCATAGAGGATAGCCTTCTCGATGGAGGAGAAGTTGTCGTCCAGGATCGTGATATCGCCGGCTTCCTTGGCTACCTCCGTGCCGGAGCCCATGGCAAAGCCGACATCCGCCTTCTTTAGGGCCGGGGAATCGTTGACGCCGTCGCCGGTCATGCCGACCACGTAGTCAAGATCCTGGGCCAGGCGCACCAGGCGGCTCTTATCGGTGGGAAGGGCGCGGGAGACTACGCGGAGCTTGGGCAGGATGGCCTTCACCTCGTCGTCGCTCTTTTCCGCCAGCTCGGCCGATGTGAGCGCCACTTCGCCGTCGCCCTTAAGCAGACCGCTTTCCTTGGCAATGGCTACAGCGGTCTCCTTGCGGTCGCCGGTCACCATGACGACCTGGATGCCGGCATTCTGCA
>CAMNNO010000110.1 GCA_946545475.1 uncultured Blautia sp. | reverse complement strand
CTCACTCCGGGTTGCTATGCAACCCCACGGGCTTGCCCGTGGGTATTAGTGAGCTCGCCTCAGATGACATAATCACTAATCTTTTCTTTTTCCCAGCTAATCAGATCCTCCAGCGTGATAGCATCCACCACCTCATTAATGGCCGCTCCCAGCTTCTTCCAGAGCATCCTTGTCACGCAGCTCTCGGCCCGGTCACACCCCGTAGTGTTTTCCACGCACTCCACGGGCGACAGGTCTCCCTCCGTCAGGCGCAGGATCATTCCCACAGTGTACTCCTCGGGACGCCTGGCCAGAATATAGCCGCCCTCGCGTCCCCTCACGCTCCTGACAAACCCGGCTTTATTAAGGACTGCAATGATCTGTTCCAGATATTTCTCGGAAATATCCTGGCTGCTGGCTACATCTTTCAGGCGTATCGGTTCTCCCGTGGACTTTAAAGCCAATTCCAGCATAAGTCTCACGGCATAGCGTCCCTTTGTTGAAATCCGCATCCATCCACCTCCCTGTGTGAATAATTTTCAACTATAAGTTCCTTACCCTCGCAGCCAATCGGCGTGCCCCTGGGGAGGGGCGCAGGGAAGTCTCGCTATGATCACTTTGTAAACAGCGGCGTCGAATAATAGCGGTCCCCGCTGTCCGGAAGAAGCGCCACGATCGTCTTTCCCTTGTTCTCCGGGCGTTTTGCCAGCTGGATCGCCGCATAGAGCGCCGCGCCGGAGGAAATGCCCGTCAGTATCCCCTCGGCCTTTGTCAGGCGGCGGGATGTCTCAAAGGCGTCCTCATTGTCCACGGCTATGACTTCATCATAAATATCTGTATTCAGGATCGAGGGCACAAAGCCGGCGCCGATCCCCTGGATCTTATGCGGACCGGACTTTCCCTCGGACAGGACCGGAGAGGTGGCCGGCTCGACCGCGACGACCTTGACGCCCGGCTTTTTCTCCTTAAGGTACTCTCCGATGCCCGTGATGGTCCCGCCGGTGCCCACACCGGCGACAAAGATGTCCACCTCGCCATCGGTATCCTCGAAGATCTCCGGGCCGGTCGTCTCCCGATGCACCCTGGGATTGGCCGGATTGTCAAACTGGGCCGGGATAAAGCTCCCCGGGATCTCCTTTGACAGCTCCTCCGCCTTGGCGATAGCCCCCTTCATGCCAAGCGCCCCATCCGTCAGGACCACTTCCGCGCCATAAGCCTTGAGGATGTTCCTGCGCTCAACGCTCATCGTTTCCGGCATGGTCAGGATAACGCGGTAGCCCTTCGCCGCCGCGATCGCCGCCAGGCCGATGCCGGTATTGCCGGAGGTCGGCTCGATGATCGTGGAGCCTTCCTTTAAGAGGCCTCTCTCTTCCGCATCCTCGATCATGGCCTTGCCTATCCTGTCCTTAACGCTTCCGGCAGGATTAAAATATTCAAGTTTTACCAGGAGGCGGGCTTCAAGGCCTTCCTCCCCGGCCAGCCTGTGGATCTCCATAATAGGGGTATGTCCGATAAGTTCCAGAACACTGTTATAGATCTTAGCCATAATTATGCCTCCTTGACATCTCGCTTCTTCGTTGGGCAGTCTTCAGCTATCGCAGAAATTTTATTCCTATTATTTCTGTATGCTTTAAGGACATTGTATCAGAACTTCGCGATTTGTCAAGGGGCTTTTTACTCGGCGTCTTTCCCCGTCAGTCTTGCGGTGATATCCCTAAGCGGCATGGTCAGATAATCGCCCCAGCGGCTCAGCAGGATCTTAAGCAGCCTGTCGATCTTATCCCGGGTGTCCTCCGGCAGGGTATCCCTCTTTTTCATCATCAGGAAAACGCTTTTCAGGCCGCCGTTCTGAAGCTCTGTCAGCGTTTCCGCGCCGGGAGCTTCCAGCACATCGAAGACATCATTGATAAAGGAGATCCTTCCCTCATTATCTATGCCCGAAAGCCACTCTGTCATGCTGTCCTGGAAGACCAGGGAGGATGCGGCCAGCTTTTCTTCGCGGACAAAGCGGCTCCCCATGACCTCCCATGTCAGGGCATCGTGCTGGAAGACGCCAAAGCCCGTACTCTTAATGATGACCGGCTCTGCCACATGCCCCAGAAGGAGCCCGATCACGCTTCCTTCCGGAATGATGCGGACGATCCTCGGCAGCAGGCTTTGAAGGGCGGGGTCCTTTAAAAATTCATCCCGGAATCCCGGCCCGTCGTTATTGTAGACGGTAACGATCCGCTCCTTCACCTCCGGCCTGGCCATGGCGGAGGCGTAGATAGCCAGATGCCCGCCCTTGGAATGCCCGCCTGTCCGCAGGACCCCTCCCGGCTTTAGGGGCAGGGCATTGATATAGTTCACGGCTTCCCTCTGCGCCGCCACCTTCCGGGTCGATATCAGGAAATCCTCTTTCCAGCCCATGATCCGGTCGTCGGTCCCCCGGTAAGCCACATAGCAGGAGCCGTCCGAAAGGTCGGCCGTCACGGCCGACATCTGCAGATTTTTCACCTCGTCGATCAGGTTGACATAATTGCCCAGTCGGCAGTCCCGAAAGCGTTCGGTCCCGGCCATGTCGCGCATAATATAGGGCGCCATCCGGAAAAAGGACTTATCCTTTTCCAGGTCTTCCTTGCTGTGGGTCTGAAAAAAGCGGCGGGAAACCTCGTGCAGGGGGACGCCCTCTTCGCCCGGGCCCGGCGCCGCCCCGTCCAGGTCTACATAGGAAACGTAGGATAAGAGCAGGTTGTCGATCTCATTAAACGGATCGGCCGAAAAGCTAAGGTCGCCCCGCCATTTCAGGTAATCAAAAACATTCGCCATATTCGTCTCCTTTCCTGTTAATCCTCCCAGCTATCGCGATGGCGAGCCTCGTCATAAGCCTCCAGCCAGTCGATGCAGGCCTTTGTCCAGGCTTCTATGGCCCTGTTTTCTTTTTTCTCTAAAGGCAAGGTGTCTTCTTTGCCGGAAGACAGCCAGGAGAGCATCTCGGCCTCTTTTTTCTTTTCATGCCAGAAAGCAAAGGTTTCCTCCGCCTCCTCCATATCCTCCGCCATGCGTTCCAGGCGCCATTCGCCCGAAGCCTCCTCTGTGGTGGGCTGATGCGACTGCATTCTCTCTTTTTTCGGCACCGCGCGAAAGCTCTCAAGGAAGGCCTCGTTCTTTGCCTCCACAAGGGCCGGCGATTCGTTTTCCGGATGGTTCTTCACATGGTTCAGATAGTGGAGATAGCCAAAGGGATAATAAAAGGCCTTTTTATCTCTAATAAGAAGCACCGCGTCCGACACCTGCCGGATAAAATAGCGGTCGTGGGAGACAAAAAGGATCGTTCCCGTATAGGAGCGGAAGGCCGATTCCAGCGTCTCCTTCGCCGGGATATCCATATGGCTGGTCGGCTCGTCAAGGAGCAGAAGGTTTGGCCTGGCAAAAAGCATCTCCGCCAGGTAAAGGCGGGACCTCTCGCCGCCGGAAAGGCTGTCCACTCTTTTGTGGGCATCCGTTCCCCGGAACAGGTAATCATTGAGGGCTTTCCTGGCTTCCTTTTCATTCAGGGCCGGAAACAGGGCCCTGAAATGGTCAAGCACACTGAGAGAGCCGGGCGCTTTTTCCTCCGCCTGCCCCGCATTGTCCGGATCCTTTTTGCCTTCTCCCTGCTGGCTAAAATATCCGCAGACATTTTTATCGCCAAAGAGGAGCTTTCCCCCCAGGGGAGGTATCTCTCCTGCCAGGGTTTTTAGAAGAGCCGTCTTTCCCACTCCGTTTTCTCCGATAATGGCGATCTTCTGCCCCCGCCGGACCCTCAGAGAAAGCGTGTAAAGAGGAGATGTATAGCCCACAAGCGTATCCTCAAGCTCCATCACCCACTTGTTGCCCGGAACGGCCGGCTCCATATCCCCGGTGAACATGTGAGCCTCTTCCTCCCAGGGCTTTTCTGCTTTTTCCATCCGCTCCAGGATGCTCCTTCGGGAGCGCGCAAAGGCGGCCTTCCTTGGGCGCCCTTTAAAGCGCTCCACCAATGCCTCCAGCCGGCGCACCTCCTCCTGCTGCCGCTCCCAGGCCTTCTTCTTTGCCAGGATACGGCGCGCTTTTTCCTCCCGGAAATGGCTATAATTGCCCGGATAGCGGTAGAGGCGCCCATTCATCAGGTCATAGATGACATTCACCGTCTTATCAAGAAAGAACCTGTCATGGGAGACAATAACCGCCTGTCCGGGATAATGGATAAGGCACTCTTCCAGCCACTCGATGGCTTTAAGATCCAGGTGGTTATCCGGCTCGTCCAGGAGCAGGATATCCGGCTTTTGGAGGAAAAGCCGGGTCAGGCATATGCGCTTTTGCTCACCGCCCGAAAAGCACGACAGCATCCGCTTCTTATCCTCCATTGAAAAACCAAAGCCCGTAAATATCCGGTCAAATTCCGCCATAAACGCGGCCATTTCAGGGGAATAGGCCTCCTCCTGCATACTCTGTCCCAAAAGCTCCCGGGCGACATCCCCGATCAGCTCTTCAACGGTCTTCTCCTGTTCCTCGTAAAGAAATTGCCGCAGCATGCCAATGGACATTTTCTGCGACATCACAATGCCCTTTCCCTGCCTTTTATCGTCGCGGTCAAGCTCTATCTCGCCATGGATGAGGCGGAGCAATGTCGTTTTTCCGGCGCCGTTTTTTCCGACGACGCCGACTTTTTCTTTTCCCTTTATTTCAAAATCAATATGGGACAAGATCTGCCGTCCTCCGACAGAAACTGTCCCATTCTTAATCTGATACAGCATATAGATATCCTTTTATACTCGCGAACACACCGAAGATCCGGCGCAGGAGGGCAAGCTCCCTCCTGCCCGATCAGCCGCAAGGACCGCCTGCCCACGGCAGAGCAGCCCATTTTCTATCCGATCAGCCGCAAGGGCCGTCTGCCCACGGCAGAGCAGCCCATTTTCTATCCGATCAGCCTCAATATCCGATCAGCCCAAAATGAGCGCAGGCATGGTAAATGCCGTCGTCCATCATGCTCCTTGTCACATAGTCCGCCTTCTCCTTGGCCTTCGCCTGGCCGTTGCCCATGGCGACGCCCGTGCCCGCGGTCTCCAGCATCTCCAGGTCGTTGGCGCTGTCACCGAAGGCAAAAGTATCCCGGATGTCAAGGCCCAGATGCCGGCAGATATAGTGTATCCCCATCCCCTTGTGGAAGCCTTTGGGAACCATTTCCACAACGGGAGCGTCGTGAATGATATAGTCATAGTCCGATGATAGGGCCTCGTAGCACCCCCTGGTATCGGCGTTTTCTGTCGCGCAGGAGAGCTTCTGGCATTCCCATTTTCCCCACTCTCCGGCTATGGTCCTCCTGCGGCTGCCAAGCTCGTGTTTCAGCTTGATCCCGTAGCGGTCGCTGCCAAAATCTTCATCGTCCAGATAGAGAAAATCCTTTCCTTCAAGGATCGGGCGGAAGCCATATGAGCGGACAGTATTTATGGTCTTTTCCACAAGAGCCGTGTCAAGCTTCCGGTAAAGGATCGTCTCGCCGCGGTACTCCACCATGGTCCCGCATCCGGAAATGATCCCGTCAAAGCCCAGGGAAAGAAGATCCTCGTTCTGGATATACCCTCTCGCCCGGCCGCTGCAGATAAACGTGAGGTGCCCTCTTTTATGCAGCTGCCGGAAAGCCTCCCGGCAGCTGTCCGGTATGACATTTTTTTCGTTCCAGATGGTTCCGTCAATGTCAAAAAACAGTGCCTTTTGTTCAGACATAAAAGTCCTTTCGTGATAATGGATGGCCGATCATCTCCGGCGCAGTTTCCGGACGGCCAGAATGATGGTCGGGATAGCGCCGATCACGCTGAAACCGTATACCATCAGCAGATTTAACAGATAGTTGTCCTTCGGGATCGTGCCTTCTTTAATGAGCTCCGGGATCTTAAGGAAGCTTTCCTTGATCCCCCATCCCCAGCCCTCGCCGGCGTTTGCCGTCACTCTCATGACCGTAATGGTCCAGTCCAGGCGATTGCCCAGATACGTCATGCCCACCATCAGAAGGATACTGACGACAATGCCCTTAATAGAGAGCCTGCCGGCAAGCAGCTCATATCCCTTTAAGGTAGCCACGGCCATGACAACGCCCGAAATGGCGGCCACATAGTCGAGCCGTCCCATCAGGACGATCACGCAGGCGCCCAGAAGCGACCCCAGCAGGGCGCCGAATATCCCGGCAAAAAAGTGTTCCTTTTTCTTTCTCTTTTTCTCGGAAGACGTACTTTCGGAAGAAGCCTCGCGCTCATCGCGGAAGAGCGCTTTGCTCCGCGTCTCCTCCTTCCGGTTCTCCGAAGGCATGATCCTGGGCGCTTCGGGGCTCTCAGCGGAAGGGCGGGCCTCCTGCGGCGTGGCATCCGCCCTGTCGGCGGAAGATGTCTCCCTGCTGTCCGGGACTTCTCTCGATACTTCCGGCTGCTTTTCCCCGGCCTTTGGCCTGTCCTCTTCCAGGACGGGCGCCTTCGCCCTTACGACCTTCTCCGAGCCTTCATCGAGGACCGTGTCCCGGAAGACCGGATAGCATTCCTTGCAGAGGATGGCCGTAGCGTTTTCCACCCGGACAGCGCCGGTCGGGCGGATGCGCCCGCAGATCTCGCAGCAGTTTTTATATCCGTTCTTCTTTAAAAAGCCGGTTGCCTGGTTAAGGCCTTTTTCCACATCCGCGATCAGGGTCTTATCGGAATGCTCCGGAATTTCGAACTGGACCCGGGTGCCCCTGGTGTGGCACCCCTCCAGGGCCCTGCCCTCTTTAACGGCCATTTTGAGATGCCGCACATCTGTGCCATGCTCCGGCGAGGCCACCGAAACATGGATGACCGGAGGCCTTTCCCCGCCGCTGATCGGCAAAAGGAGGGTCGAATACCCCTCATAATGTCCGTAAATGATACCGGTCTCCTTATCGACCTTAAGCCCCAGCGCCGATCCCAGCTGGCCGGCAATTTCCTGTGCTTTACCCATAACAATCCCCTCCCTGCACTTTTAGCGGATGCCCTGTCCTCTTTCCCAGGCTTTGATTCTCTCCAGGTCTTCTTTCTGCACCGAAGAATGCACCCGTCTCAACGCTTCATTCATGTCTTCCTGCGTGGCCTGGCTGGTCGCGCCTTCGTCTATCGTCCGGCCGATGGCCAGGTCCTTGACCACGCCGCAAAGCTCCACAATGTCCGCCCCGTTATACCCTTCGGTCCGGCTGGCGATCACCTCGGGAGACATCCCCTCCTGGCAGGGCACTCCCTCAAAGGCCTGCTCGGCCATATAGAGCCTGGCCTGGTAGTCCGGCAGGCCCACATATATCTTTTCCGTAAGCCTTGGGGGCCTCAGAAAAGCATTGTCCAGGTCCCACGGCCGGTTTGTGGCCGCCAGGAAGAGAAGTCCGCTTCCCTCTGCCGCCCCAAAGCCGTCCATCTGGCTTAAGAGCTCCGGCACCAGGCGGTTCATGACCGGCGAATCGCTCCCTCTCTGGGCGCCCAGGGCTTCAAATTCATCAAAAAAAATGACGGCGCCCTTCGCACTCCTCGCCGTCTCAAACAGGCTCCTGATATTTTTTTCCGCCTCGCCAAAATACTTGCTTACCACATCCGAGCAGCGGATCGAGTAAAACTCGGCATCCACCTCCCGGGCGATGGCCATGGCCATCATGGTCTTTCCCGTTCCCGGCGGGCCGTAAAGCAGAATGCCGCCGTTGACGGAGCGGCGGAAGGTTTTGTAGACCTCCGGGTGGAGCCTCGGCAGGATGACCCGCCTTCGGATGCTGTCCTTCACGTCCAGCAGCCCGGCAATATCGTCAAAACCGATGGCCGGTTTTCTGACGCTCTGCCACAGGCGGCCGCTCTCCTCACCGGCGGGCGCATCGGCCCGGCTTATGGCCGCTTCCTTTTCTTTTTCCTTCCGCTCTTTTGCCTGCCGGCCCTCCTCCATAAGCTCGGACATCCTCCTCAGCTTGTCGGAGCGGCGGACCAGCGCCGCCTTGGTTTCCCCCGTGGCCTTTTTCGCCGTTTTCAGCATGGCCTCGCCGGCCAGAAGGTAAAGGCGCGCGGCTTCTTCAAATCGTTCTTTTCTCTCGGCCTCCTGGGCTTTTTTATAGTAGGTTTCAAAAATCTGGTACGAATACTCTGCGCTCAGCATTATCCTAGGACTCCTTGAGAGAGGCCAGCTTCTTCTCGCTTTCCTTAAGCTTCCGGTCGATTTCGGCGTCCAGCTCGTCAATGGCGGCCGCGCCGGTGGCGTCGATCATGTTTTCGATCTCCTTGTCAAGATCCGTTTCCATGTCGCTTTCAAAGGCCATTCCCGTTTCTTCCATAAAGCCTTCCAGCTGCTCCATGGCCGCTTCCGCCGAGACCATGCCTTTTTCAAAGGCCAGCTGGTTGCGGGTAAAGTTGGTCGCCTGGGTCACTTTGCTGACTTCCTTGCCCACGTTTCCCATCAGCTTGACAAAACGGGCATTCATGATTGTCAGGTCGCGCATGGACTCCGCCATCTGGATCTGCAATATCATGGCCTTGCACCGTTTCTGGTAGCTGAGTATCATCTTAAGGCCGCTGACCGCCACGTTATACTGCTGGGAGATGCCCTGGGCCTTGGCGGACTGGGCGTGGGCGATCATCTCATTCTTCTTTTTTTCCAGAGAGCGGTCGCACTTTTTCAGGTCATTGATCCCCCGCCGGATCACCATGCGGGCTTCCAGTGCCTTCTCTTCCTTCGTCTTAAAAAACATCATTCCGCGTCATCACCTCTGCATCAAAATGCCTGCGTGTTCACTCTGTTTCCTGCACCAGCTTTACGCCAAAGATCCGGGCGACCCTTTCCTTCTCGGATTCTTCAGGTTCCGGGTTCTTTTCTGTGTTCAAAGGACGGCCGGCTTCTTTCGCCGTCTCCGCTTTTTCGCCTGCGGTTTCCGGAGATCCGCTTTTTTCCCTGTCCGAGGCCGATCTGTTTATGCCTTTAAGGGAAATGATGGGGGCGGTTCTTTTGGCGGAAGGCGCCTCATTTTCCCCGGGAGGCATTGTGCCTTCTCCTGGCTGCCTCTCATTTTTTGCCGTAAAGCCGCCGTCTTTCCGCGCAAAGATGGGCGCCGCCCCTCTTCTTGCCGATGGCCAGCTTCTGTTTTCGGCGGGAGCGCCCGCTTCCGGCTGCCGGGTGTTTGCTTCTGCCCGGCTTTTTTCCGGTCCGGCTGCTTCTGAACCGACGATTTCTGGTCCAACGCTTTTTTGTCCGGATGTTTCTGATCCGGAGGCCGGCATGACGGCCGCTTCCTTCTGGCTCCGGACTCTGGCATCGACCAGGGCTTTTGCGTATTTCCAGGCATCGGCGACTGTATCCTGTGCCGTAAGAGGCGGCTCTTCTATCTGAGCCCCTTTTATCCGAGCCCCTTCTATCTGGGCCTCTTCTATCTGAGCCCCTTCTATCTGAGCCCCTTCTACCTGAGCCCCTTCTATCTGAGCCTCTTCTTCCGTCTTCGGGACAGGAGAGGAATTTTTCCGGCGATTCGCCACCCGGGCGTCAAAGCTGCTCTCCTGGTCGGATCTTTCCGCTATCCTGCCTTCCTCTATGCTCCCGGAATAGGCGCGCACGCTGGAGTCAAAAGCCGTGACATCGCCGGTCACGCTGCGGCTTTCATCCGAGATCCAGCTCATCAGGGCCTCCGAGCGGGAAATATCCGGCACCAGCTCCTTGAGCTCCTGTGTCACAATGCCTTCCTGCAAAAGCGTCTGGTAGTGGATATTTTCTTCCAGGGCCCGGTTTAAAAGGGTCAGCTGCTGATCAAGGCTCCGTATCCGGGGTTCCAGGGATAACGCCTGCGTCCTTACCGCACGGTATTCCGGGCTGTCCTCCCGAAGGAGGGCGCATTTCCCGGCTTTGGCCTCGTACTGCTGCGACAGCGATGTCAGGTTTTTTGTCAGTTCATCTATCCTTTTTTCCAGTATGGCGATTTTTTTGCTTGTGATGGCTTCTTCCTTTTGAAGAAGTTCCCTGGATGAAGCAGAATCACCAGCTGTCTTTTTTCCAAAAGGCATTTTCAGTTCCATACATTTACCTCTCTTTAAAAGGTATTCATTTTCCAGGCTCCCAGAACCAGCAGTCCTACCTGGCAGAGGAACATAAGGGGAAAGAATACGCGGAATGTCCAGTGCTTGGTTTTATGGCGGAGCAGGTGCATGCCTATAATGCCGCCGAGGGCGCCGAAGCATGCGGCAGCCTGGAAGAGGCGTTTTTCAGGGACTCTGCGCCGTCCCTGCCTGGCGCAGCGCTTATCGTAGGCCATCAGGGCGAAGGAAATGATATTCATGACGACGTAGATGGCAAATACGATGACAACGGTTTTCTGCTTCAAGTTCAATTCTATCACTCCTTATTTCTGTGGGCTTATGATTACTTGATGGTAGGATTTGGGGGTGCGCCATGTTTCTTATTGCCTTCTATTTTACGCTTACCTGCCGGTAGGCGCAGGGGAGGGGGGGCCGCTCAGAGT
>CAMNNO010000109.1 GCA_946545475.1 uncultured Blautia sp. | reverse complement strand
GCGGGCCCCGCAACTCTGAGCGGCCCCCCCTCCCCTGCACCTACCGGCAGGTAAGAGTAAAATGGACGAAGCACTAAGAAACATAGCGCACCTCAAACCTCCCGTCAGGGACCCACAAGAGTTTTAAGCGGAAATATGCCGCTGGAAAGGTCCAGGAATGAAAGAAAAAATAACATCTATCAGAATAGCAGCCTCATGCCTGTTCCTTTGGATTTTCCCCTTGCCATCGGCCGTCTGGGGAGAAGGGCTGGAAGAACCCCCTCTATCAATAGAGGAAGTCGGTCTTGAGGCAGAAATAGCGATCGAGGCAGAAGAACTTCTTTCCGGCTTTGAAGAAAGCGTTTTTATGGACGATGGGACAGAGGAGAACGTTTTCTCCTCTGAAAACAATGACTTTCTGGATGATGGCTCCGGCGTCGGCGATGAGGTGGGCTCCGGGGAGATGATCCCAGGCCGGGACTGGGAGGGAGAGGAGACGATATCCCGGGCCGTCGGCGTCCCTCTGTTTATAGAGGTGAAGGCGGAGGACTGGGTAAAGACCGGGGGAAATTATTACCTGGCCCGGCAGAATGCGGGGGAAGGGGAATCTCCCTATTATAATCTTTCGGATGGCCTTCTCACCGTGACGACCACGAACGCGCTGGGAAAAAGCCACACCGGCACCTATCTGTTTTTGGAGGACGGGCGGATGGTGACGGGGCGCAAGACCCTCTCGCCATCCGTCCCCGGGCAGCGCTATGCCTATGACAGCAGCAAGCTCTCTTTTTTCACGCCGAGGAGCAGCGCTGTCCTTTACGAGGAGTACCAGGGAAAGCATGTGACGCTTTCGCCTCTGAACAGCGATCTGGGGCAGAGGCGGGCGGATTTCTGGTACTATGATAGCCAGACCGGCAGGTTCCAGTATTTTGACAATGACGGAAACCGTTACCCGATCGCCAGCCTGAATGCCCAGTATGAGGACAGGGGGTATTTTTATATTGACGGCGCCTTTTACTGCCTGATGGACAGCGGAACGCCGCGGACGGGCCTTCGGGCCATCCACGGCGAGACCTACTATTTTTCACCGGAGAGCCCCATCCCCGGGCAGATGGCCCTGGGAACATATGTGAGCTTCCCGGCCAGCAAGGGACAGAGCCGATGGCTGTATTTCCGGGGAAAAGAGGAGGGGGAAGAAAGAGGACGGGCTGTGAAGCACTCCGGCTATCATATCGCGATATCGCCGGAAGACGGCGCCCGGTATCTCCTCAACAAAAACGGCTACAGCCTGCCGGACCGCATATTTTTGCAGGCGGAGGATGGAAACGCCTACTGCTCGGGCGGGGACGGGCGGGTGCTCTCGGACACCGTGATATCGGTGAAGGGGGAGCTGATCTACCTGACGGCTCAGGGACAGCGGGCCTCCTGCCAGGACGGCTGGGCCTATCTTCCGGGCCTTAAGCAGTACGGCTATTTTGGCCCTGAAAGCGCGGTCCTCTCCTTCCCGGAGCTGCCGGAGCCGGACGACGCGATGAATGGGGGAGATATCCGCATCGCTGCCGCCACAGAAGAAGGCCGCGAAAAAGCCCTTGAGGCCGTGGAAAAAATCCTCGAGGTCCTGCCGGAAGGAAACGGGGACTGGTCCCTGTGCCTTTACGATGTGACGGGCGGATGCCTCTTTTCCGTGAACAACCATCCCATGCAGGCGGCCAGCCTGATCAAGCTGTTCATCATGGAGGGCGTGTACAGAAGCTATGACCGCCTGTGCCAGGAACACGGCAAAGGCGAGGTGGACGGCCATCTTAAGGAAATGATCACGGTGAGCGATAACGACAGCGCCAATACGCTGGCTATCTGGCTGGGCGGCACCCGGGAGCGGGGCCTTAAGGCCGTGACATCATACGCCTCCTCCCACGGCTACGCCGATACCGTTATGGGGCGTTACCTCCTCTCAAGCCGGGAAAACGGCGATAACATAACGACCGCGCAGGATGTGGCCCGTGCCCTCTGGAACGTCTATCAGAGCGCCTTAGCAGAAGGCGAAGGCGGGGAGAAGGGAAAAGCGGCCCTGGAGCTTTTGAAGGCCCAGACCAGGCGCCACAAGCTCCCGGCCCTGCTGCCCGACAGCGCCACGGTTGCCAACAAGACCGGCGAGCTGTCCGATGTCGAAAACGATGCGGCCATCATCGTCACCGAAAGCGGCCGCACGTTTATCCTGGTCATCATGTCCGAAAACCTGCAGATGCCCTATGAGGCGCGCATGGCCATCCAGAAGGCCGGCCTTCTTTTCTATCAACAGTTTAGCTGAGGATATTATCCTATAGCAGTATTTATAGTATGCGCACGGATCTTCAGCGGAATAATGCCGCTAAAACGGTGAAGATCCGGCGCAGGAAACGAATAAAAACGCAGGCATCCGTTTACTATATGGAGAAATGATATATGAGCAAACCATTTAAGATCCACTCCGAATACGCCCCCTCCGGCGACCAGCCGCAGGCCATCGACCTTTTGGCCAAAGGCTTTCAGGAGGGCAACCAGTTCCAGACGCTCCTCGGCGTGACGGGCTCCGGCAAGACTTTTACCATGGCTAACATCATTGAGCGCCTCCAGAAGCCGACGCTTGTGCTGGCGCACAACAAAACCCTTGCCGCCCAGCTCTACAGCGAATTTAAGGAGATCTTCCCGGACAATGCCGTGGAATATTTTGTTTCTTATTATGACTATTACCAGCCGGAGGCCTATGTGCCCTCCACGGATACCTACATCGCCAAGGACTCCTCGATCAACGACGAGATAGACAAGCTGCGCCTTTCCGCCACAGCCGCGCTCTCCGAGCGTCGGGACGTGATCATCGTCTCGTCCGTGTCCTGCATCTACGGCATCGGCTCGCCCAAGGACTTCCAGGAGATGATGATATCGCTCCGCCCGGGCATGACGCGGGACCGGGACGAGGTGATCCGCGCCCTCATCGACATCCAGTACGAGAGAAACGAGATGGATTTTAAGCGGGGGACCTTCCGGGTGAGGGGGGACGTGCTGGAGATCTTTCCGGCCAACTACGGCGACAGGGCCGTCCGCGTGGAATTTTTCGGCGACGAGATCGAGCGCATCACGGACATCGATGTCCTGACCGGCGAGGTCAAATGCGAGAACTCCCATGTGGGCATTTTCCCGGCATCCCACTATGTGGTGCCGCAGGAGCAGATCCAGAAGGCCGCCGCCATGATCGAGGAAGAGCTGAAAGCCCAGGTGGATTATTTCAAGGGCGAGGACAAGCTCCTGGAAGCCCAGAGGATAGCCGAGAGGACGAACTTTGACATCGAGATGATGAAGGAGACGGGCTTCTGCTCCGGGATCGAGAACTATACCCGGTATCTGTCAAACCTTAAGCCCGGGGAGCCGCCCTATACGCTTATGGACTATTTCGGGGACGACTTCCTCCTGATCATCGACGAATCCCACATGACCATCCCCCAGGTGGGCGCCATGTATGCCGGCAACCTGAACCGCAAGCAGACGCTGGTGGAGTACGGCTTCCGCCTGCCCTCCGCCCTGGACAACCGCCCGCTCTCCTTTGAAGAATTTGAGGGAAAGCTGGACCAGGTGCTTTTCGTTTCGGCTACGCCGGGCAGATACGAGGCGGAGCATGAGCTCCTCCGGGCCGAGCAGATCATAAGGCCGACAGGCCTTCTTGACCCCTATGTGGAGGTCCGCCCGGTGGCCGGCCAGATCGACGACCTCATCAGCGAGGTCAATAAAGAAACGCAGAAAAAGAACAAGGTCCTGGTCACCACCCTGACCAAGCGCATGGCCGAGGACCTGACCGCCTACATGAAGGAGGCGGGGATAAGGGTCCGCTACCTGCACTCCGACATCGACACCCTGGAGCGCGCCGAGATCATCCGCGACATGCGCCTGGATGTGTTTGACGTGCTGGTGGGCATAAACCTCCTACGGGAAGGCCTGGACATCCCGGAGATCAGCCTGGTAGCCATCCTGGATGCCGACAAGGAAGGGTTCCTCCGCTCGGAGACCTCGCTCATCCAGACCATCGGCCGGGCCGCCCGCAACAGCGAGGGCCATGTCCTTATGTATGCGGACACCATGACCGACTCCATGCAGAGGGCCATCGACGAGACGAACCGCCGCCGCGCCCTCCAGGAGGCCTATAACAAAGCCCACAACATCACGCCGACCACCATCAAAAAGGCCGTCCGGGACCTGATCGCGGTCTCGCGTGCCGTGGCCGAAGGCCGGGCCAAGCTGGAAAAGGACCCCGAATCGATGAGCGATAAAGAACTCTCAGCCCTTATCGCCAAGGTCGAAAAGCAGATGCGCCAGGCCGCGGCCGACCTTAACTTTGAGCAGGCCGCGCTGCTGCGCGACCAGATGCTGGAGCTGAAAAAATATCTGAAAGAGTGAGCGGCATGGGGCCGGACCTTTGGCAAAGGGTTCGGCCCTATTTTTTATCGCAGGGGCGGCGTAAGGAAATTATCGAAATTATCGCCTAGCGGCGAACGCCGCCCCGCGGGCGAGCAGGAGGGGAAGGTTCCCCTCCTGCTCGATTGACATTTTATAAAAAATTTTTAAATTACGTATTGACAAACAAATATCCCGGTGTTATCTTATAAATCGTAGATGTTAGCACTCCATTAATTCGAGTGCTAACAGGCTTAAAAAAATTCCCCGCAGAAAGGAGTGGAGGTTCCCTTATGGCAGATATCAAAGACGAACTGGACGAGCGAAAAAAGAAGATCCTGAAGGCCATCATCAAGACCTATCTGGAAACCGGCGAGCCGGTCGGGAGCCGCACCATTTCCAAGTACGCGGACCTGAACGTATCCTCAGCCACCATCCGCAACGAGATGTCGGACCTGACGGACATGGGCTACATCATCCAGCCCCATACCTCCGCCGGCCGCATTCCCTCGGACAAAGGCTACCGCCTGTATGTGGACGAGCTGATGCAGGAAAAGGAGAGCGAGATCGCCGAGATCCGCGACCTCATGATCCAGAAGACCGACAAGATGGAAAAGGTATTGAAGCAGGTCGTCAAGGTCCTGGCCTCGAATACCAATTACGCCACCATGATCAGCGTCCCGCAGGTCAGCGGAAGCCGCCTGAAATTCATCCAGCTTTCGCGCGTCAATCCCCTCCAGCTGGTGCTCGTGGTGGTCAGCGACCACAACAACATCCGCAACCAGATCATCGATATCCCGGAGGAGATGGATGACGAGACCATCCTGAAGCTCAACCTGCTTTTGAACACCAGCCTGAACGGCGTCCTCATCCAGGACATCAACCTGGGCATGATCGCCAGGCTCAAGGAGCAGGCCGGCATGCACAGCCAGGTCATCGGCACCGTGCTGGACGCCCTGGCCGCCACCATACATGTGGACGAGGAGGATATGCAGATCTACACTTCCGGCGCCACCAACATCTTTAAGTACCCCGAGCTGGCCGATACGGAAAAAGCCAGCGGCCTGATCTCCACGCTTGAGGAAAAGCAGGATCTTAAGAGCCTGGTGAAGGAGCACATGGCCGTGGACAACGAGACGGGCATCAGCGTTTACATCGGGGATGAGATGCCCATACAGACCATGAAGGACTGCAGCGTGGTGACCGCCACATACGAGCTCGGCGCCGGAATGAAGGGCACCATAGGCATCATCGGTCCCAAGAGGATGGATTACGAAAACGTGGTGAAGAGCCTGAAAGCCTTAAAGATCCAGCTGGACAGCCTGGTGGGGGACAAGCCCTAGAAAATCAGAATGTGCCGCCCGGCGGCGCATAAAAAACCTGCAAGGGCAGGGAATAGAGTGACAGATCATAACAAGGAGGCAACAGCTTTTCATGGGAAACATTAATATAGAAACCGATGAAACGCCGGATGTCGGCGGACAGGGCAACCGTCCGGAGACAGGCAGCGGGGCAGCGGAAAAGGATATAGAGACCATAGATACCGAAAACGAAGAGGGCAAGGCCGCTTCCCCGGAACCGGAGGAAACCTCCGGCGAGGAGAAAGCGGACGCCAAAACCGAGGAGGAGCCGGAGAATGCCGGCGACGAGGAGGCAAAAGAAGAGGCCTCACCGGACGGCAAAGCCCAGAAGCATTCCTTCTTCGGCAAGAAGAAAAAAGAAACGGAAAAATACCAGCAGCAGATCGACGACCTGACCGACCGCCTGAAACGCTCCCTTGCGGAATTTGACAATTACCGCAAGCGGACGGAAAAGGAAAAGTCGAGCATGTACGTGATAGGCGCCCGGGACGTGGTCGAAAGGATCCTGCCCGTGGTGGACAGCTTTGAGCGGGGCCTTTCCTCCGCGCCGGAAGGCGATTCCTTTGCGGACGGCATGCGCCTCATTTACAAGCAGCTGATGGCCGCCCTGGAGGATATGGGCGTTAAAGCCATCGAGGCTGTCGGAAAAGAATTTAACCCGGATTTCCACAATGCCGTGATGCACGTGGAGGATGAAAATGCCGGTGAGAATATTATCGTTGAAGAATTTCAGAAGGGCTACACCTACAAGGACACCGTGGTGCGCCACAGTATGGTAAAGGTAGCCAACTAAAAAGACTTGACAGGAGGAAATCATTATGAGTAAAATAATCGGAATCGACCTTGGAACAACCAATAGCTGCGTAGCTGTTATGGAGGGCGGACAGCCCACCGTTATCGCCAATACCGAAGGCGCCAGGACAACACCCTCTGTTGTCGCTTTTACAAAGACCGGCGAAAGGCTGGTCGGCGAGCCGGCCAAGAGGCAGGCCGTGACAAATGCCGAGAAGACCATTTCTTCGATCAAGAGGGAGATGGGTTCCGACTACCGCGTGACCATCGACGGCAAGAAATATTCCCCGCAGGAAATTTCAGCCATGATCCTTCAGAAGCTGAAAAAGGACGCCGAGGATTACCTGGGCGAGAAGGTGACCGAGGCGGTCATCACGGTTCCGGCCTATTTCAACGATGCCCAGCGCCAGGCCACCAAGGATGCCGGCAAGATCGCAGGCCTTGATGTCAAGCGTATCATCAACGAGCCCACAGCGGCGGCCCTGGCCTATGGCCTTGACAACGAAAAAGAGCAGAAGATCATGGTCTACGACCTTGGCGGCGGCACCTTCGATGTGTCCATCATCGAGATCGGCGACGGCGTTATCGAGGTTCTGGCTACCGCCGGCAACAACCGCCTGGGCGGCGATGACTTTGACCAGAAGATCACGGATTACATGCTCTCTGAATTTAAGAAGAAAGAGGGCGTGGACCTCTCCAATGATAAGATGGCTCTGCAGAGGCTGAAAGAAGCCGCCGAGAAGGCGAAGAAGGAGCTTTCCACCGCCACGACCACCAATATCAACCTGCCGTTCATCACCGCGACCAGCGAGGGCCCGAAGCACTTCGATATGGACCTGACCAGGGCGAAGTTTGATGAGCTGACTCATGACCTGGTAGAAAAGACAGCCGAGCCTGTCCGCCGGGCCCTGTCGGATGCCGGCATTACGGCTTCCGAGCTTGGCCAGGTGCTTCTGGTCGGCGGTTCCACCCGTATCCCCGCTGTTCAGGATAAGGTCCGCCAGCTGACCGGCAAGGAGCCCAGCAAGAGCCTTAACCCGGATGAGTGCGTGGCCCTCGGCGCTTCCGTACAGGGCGGCAAGCTGGCCGGCGATTCCGGTGCCGGCGACATCCTCCTTCTGGATGTCACGCCCCTTTCCCTGTCCATCGAGACGATGGGCGGCATTGCGACCCGCCTTATCGAGCGCAACACCACCATCCCCACCAAGAAGAGCCAGATCTTCTCGACCGCGGCCGACAACCAGACCGCTGTTGATATCAATGTTGTCCAGGGCGAGCGTCAGTTCGCAAGGGATAACAAGTCCCTCGGCCAGTTCCGCCTGGACGGCATCCCGCCCGCACGCCGCGGCGTTCCGCAGATCGAGGTAACCTTCGACATCGATGCCAACGGTATCGTCAATGTTTCCGCCAAGGACCTGGGCACCGGCAAGGAGCAGCACATCACCATCACCGCCGGCTCCAACATGTCCGAGGCCGAGATCGACAAGGCTGTTAAGGAAGCCGCCGAGTTCGAGGCCCAGGATAAGAAGCGCAAGGAAGCCATCGATGCCAGGAACAACGCCGACGCTATGGTCTTCCAGGTTGAGAACGCCCTGAAAGAGGTGGGCGACAAGCTGGACAGCAGCGACAAGGCCGCCGTGGAAGCCGACCTGGCCTCCCTTAAGAGCCTGCTGGAGCAGACCGCGAACACGGAGCTCACCGATGCCCAGGTCACGGACATCAAGGCAGCCCAGGAAAAGATGATGAACAGCGCCCAGAAGTTGTTTGAAAAGATGTATGCCCAGAACCAGGGCGGCGGCACCGGCAACATGGGCGGCGGCAGCAGCAACATGGGCAGCGGCTCCGGCAGTGAAGCCGGCTATGGCGACGATGTCGTGGACGCGGACTATAAAGAAGTGTAAAGCTTACTGAAATAAGTTTTAAAGCTTACTATACTCGCGAACGAATTTAACTGCTGATTGCGGTTTTACGCCGCGGTATATGCAGTTACACTTAATAAATGATCATGAAGCGACAGACCCGGGAAAGCGGTTCTTGTCCGGGCCGGAGGCAGACGGTTTCAGCCCCCGGTCCGGGCAAAAGCCCCTGTCCCGGGCAATGTTGTGTCTAAGGAATTGTATCGTAAGCACACAAAATGTTGACTTTTTGCTCCGGGGCGAGTATAAAACAGTAAAGACATTATAAAGATATTATTTTAGGAAGAGACGTTATGGCAGATAAAAGAGATTATTATGAAGTGCTTGGCGTAGACAGGAATGCGGATGAAAATGCCCTTAAGAGCGCTTACCGTAAGCTGGCCAAGAAGTATCATCCCGATGTGAACCCGGGAGACAAGGAAGCAGAAGCGAAATTTAAGGAAGCGACGGAAGCCTATACTGTCCTGTCGGATCCGGACAAGAGACGCCAGTATGACCAGTTCGGCCATGACGCCTTTACAAACGGCGGCGGCGCCGGCGGCTTTGGCGGTTTCGATTTTTCAGGGAATATGGGCGATATCTTCGGCGATATCTTTGGCGACCTGTTCGGCGGCGGAGGCAGCCGCAGGACAAGGACCCCGAACGGGCCCATGAGGGGCGCCAACTTAAGAGCCAGAGTGAATATCACCTTTGAGGATGCCGTTTTCGGCACGGAAAAGGATCTGGAGATCACGCTGAAAGATGAGTGCACCACCTGTCACGGCACCGGGGCCAAGCCGGGGACCAGCCCGGTGACCTGCCCGAAATGTAAGGGGAGCGGCCAGGTCGTTTACACCCAGCAGTCCATGTTCGGCATGGTGCGCAACGTGCAGCCCTGCCCGGACTGCCAGGGCAAGGGAACCATCATCAAGGATAAATGTACCGCCTGCCACGGCACAGGCTACACCTCCTCCCGCAAGAAGATCCAGGTTGCCATACCGGCGGGCATTGACGACGGCCAGAGCATCCGCATAAGGGAAAAGGGCGAGCCCGGCCTTAACGGCGGCCCGAGAGGGGATCTTCTGGTGGAGGTCGGCGTTATGCGCCATCCCATCTTCCAGAGGCAGGACATGGACATCTATTCCACGGCCCCGATCTCCTTCGCGGACGCGGCTCTTGGCGGCGAGATCACGCTGAACACCGTGGACGGCAAGGAAACCTATAAGGTCAAGCCCGGCACGCAGACCGACACCCGCATCTGCCTCAAGGGCCATGGCGTCCCGTCCCTGCGGAACAAGAATATCCGCGGCGACCACTATGTGACCCTCATCGTGCAGGTCCCCACCAGCTTAAGCCCCGAGGCCAGGGAAGCCCTGCGCCGCTTTGACGAGATCCAGACCGGGCGCTTCACAGGGGTAACGCCGGAGGCCGATGGGGATGAGAAGAAGGGCAAAAAGAAGAAAAACATTCTGGAAAAGATAAAAGAGACCCTGGAAGACTGACAATGCGCTAAGGCCCGAAATAAGGGGCCCCGATAAAGGCTAATGAAGAAAAAGGACAAATTTTTATCTTTCCTGGGGCAGCTTGTGCAGCCCTGGGAGATCATACCCCTGGTCACGATCTTTGTGCTTAATCTGTTTATCTACGGCGGAAGCGCTTTCCTGACACAGGATCGTTTTCACTATGACCTGACTACCGCCATCGACAGGATGGTGCCCCTCATCAGCTCTTTCAGCTGGATCTATGTCCTGGCGTTTCCGTTCTGGGGGCTGTCCTATATCCTGAGCGCCAGGCGCGGAAAGGACATATTCTACCGTTTTGTAGCTACAGACCTGACCATTCATGCTTTGTGCTTTATTATTTTTATCATCCTTCCCACGACAAACGTGCGGCCGGTGATCCCCGATGAGGGCCTGAGTAACCGCCTCCTCGGGCTGATCTACGAGCTGGACGGGGGGAGCCAGCCCTCAAACCTGTTCCCCTCCATCCACTGCTATGTCAGCTGGCTCTGCTACAGGGGCCTTAAGGGGGCAAAGGAGATCCCGCGCGCCTATCAGCGCTTTGCCGGGATCTTCGCCGTGCTGATCATCATTTCCACCCAGGTTTTGAAGCAGCACTACCTGGTGGACGCGGTGGCGGCTGTCGTCCTGGTGGAGGTGTTCTGGCGCTTTTACCAGAAAAAAGACCGCTCAGCCTGGGCCAGGAACCTGTTTGAAACGGTCAACGGGGCCGTTTGGAAAAAATCATAGTATGCGCACGGATTTTCTGCGCTCGCGAGTATATACTAGAAGTACTTGAAAATTACCACCGGTAATTTTCTTAGTACTTCTGCA
>CAMNNO010000108.1 GCA_946545475.1 uncultured Blautia sp. | reverse complement strand
TCAAATATTGCGAAAACGATTTAAGAAATACACCCCCATTTAGAACGCCTCTATCATATAAAGTATAGGCGAAAACCCACCGAAACACAAGATATGAATTACGAAAATATCTTTCAGCATTTTCGCAAAACCCCCATTTTGATGGAAAATTATCACTTTTGTGGAAGAACACAATTGTGCAAATAGCCCAAAATATCTAAAAAGCCCAAAAAAATTAAAAAACCCCTTGATTTTTTGACGGATGCGTTATATCATAAACTCACGAAAACGATTTAGCAACTTATCGGACCGGAACCCGATGCTGCCAGGTCCCCCGAGAACGGGAATCGGGCGGGGTCGGCCGGAGCTCACACATATTGATTGAGGCAAATACATGGTTTCACTAAAAGAAATCGCAGCAAGATGCAATGTTTCGGTTGCCACAGTCAGTAAAGCCCTGAACGGTTACTCGGATATCGGGGAAGAAACCAGGAATCTGATCACCCAAACGGCTGCGGAGATGGGCTATATGCCCAATTCTTCGGCCAGGACGCTGAAAACCAGGCGCAGCTATAATCTGGGCGTTCTGTTTTTCGACGAAGCGAACAGTGGGCTGACGCATGACTATTTCAACCATGTCCTGGAAGGTTTTCGGAAAACGGCCCAGGAGCGGGGGTACGATATCACCTTTGCCGTAGGCAAGGACGCCGGGCGGCAGATGAATTTTTACGAGCATTGCCGCTACCGGGGCGTTGACGGCGTGGTGGTGGCCTGCGTGGACTTCTATACCGACGAGATCCTGGAGCTTATCCGCTCAAGCCTTCCGGTGGTGACGATCGACCACGTTTTCGACGGGCGCATCGCCGTGGTCTCCAACAACAGCAAGGGAATGGAAAGCCTTGTGGAATACGTTATCGGGAAGGGCCACAGGCGGATCGCCTATCTGCACGGGGACAACACTTCCGTTACCCGAGCCCGGCTGACGGCTTTCTTCCGTACCTGCCAGCAAAACGGCATCAGCGTTCCGGATGAGTACATTTCCATGGTCCCCTACAGGGATTCGGATCTGGCGGCCATCGAGACAAGGCGTCTTCTCAGTTTGAAGGAGCCCCCCACCTGCATCATTTATCCGGACGACTACGCGGCCCTTGGCGGCGTTAACGAGATACGCGAGATGGGCCTCCGGCTTCCGGAGGATGTGTCCATAGCCGGGTACGACGGCATTCTGGCTGCCAGGATACTGGAGCCGAAGCTGACGACCATGTGCCAGGACACCAATACGATCGGAAGAGTGGCGGCCGAAAAGCTGATCGACCTTATCGAAAATCCCAGAACGACAGTCATTGATAAGTTTACCGTCGACGGAATACTTTTCAATGGGGCTTCCGTCCGGGATCTGACAGAGGGACAGTCAGAGTGATGTGTGATGTTACTGCTTCCCGGCGCTTGCGGGGGAGCCGGACATATTTAGTGTTTCTGCATATACCGCGGCACGAAAAAATTAATGCGTTTATTAATTGATACGCCCGCGAGTATGATCAAAAGAAAATTTTGACAGGAGGTCTAAAAAATGAAGAAACAGATCATGAGCGTTTTACTGGCAGTTTCCATGCTGGCCGGCATCGCGGCCGTGAATGTTCCGGCGGCGGAGGAAGAAGGCAAGGTCCTTAACGTATTCTGCTGGAACGACGAGTTTATGCGCCGCATGAGGGATCACTTCCCGGGATACGAGTATATTGACGATGAGAACGGCAAGATCGGCGATGTCGCTGTTAAGTGGATCGTCACCCCCAATACGGACAACGCTTATCAGGATTACCTGACCGATTACCTGCTCAACAGGCAGGAAAGCGCCGCTGCTGACGACAAGGTCGACCTCTTCCTCGTGGAAGCCGACTATGCCCTCAACTATGTCGATACGCCCTATACTCTGACCCTTGAGAGCCTTGGCATTACCGAGGACCAGCTGTCCGAGCAGTTTGCCTATACCCAGGATATTGTCAGAGATTCCGAAGGAAACCTGAAAGGCTCCACATGGCAGGGCTGCCCTGGCCTTCTTATCTACAGAAGAGAGATCGCCGAGAAGGTTCTTGGCACCTCCGATCCGGCAGAGGTTCAGGAATATGTTAAGGATTGGGATACCTTTAAGGAAACTGCCGCCCTTATGAAGGAAAACGGCTATCTCATGACCTCTACTGTCAATGATACTTACCGTGTATTCTCCAACAACGTCACCAGCAAATGGGTAGAAGACGGCGAGATCAATATCGACGACAGCATTGTCGCCTGGGTTGAGCTTTCCAAGGCCATGGTTGACGCCGGCCAGACCAACACCTACGATCTGTGGAGTGAAGACTGGGGCAAGGGCTTCTACAATGACGGCAACGTATTCTGCTACTTTGGACCGGCCTGGTTCTATGATTTCAGCATGGCAGCCGATGCTCCCGGCAGCGTAGCCGGTGAAGGCGGCTGGGCTGTTACCGAAGGCCCGCAGGGCTTCTACTGGGGCGGCACCTGGATCTGCGCCGCTGCCGGCACCGATAACGCCTCCCTCATCAAGGACATCATCCTTTCCATGACCGCCGATGCCGAGGTTATGACCGGTATCGCTGTTAAGGACGGCGACTTTGTCAACAACGCCGGCGCTATGGCTGCCCTGGCCGAAGATGAGAGCTTTGGCGATGCCATCCTTGGCGGACAGAACCCCATCGGCAAGTTCCTGGCCGGCATCGAGACCATCGACCTGTCCAACCTGTCCGAATATGATCAGGGCTGCAACGAGAACTTCCAGAGAGCCATGAAGAACTACTTCGATGGCGTTGCCACCTATGAAGAAGCTCTGGATCTGTTCTACAAGAATGTCAAGGTTATCTATCCGGAACTTGACTGATGACTATGCGTCCACTGTGAGAATCGAGTAGGAGGGGAAACGCCCTCTCCTGCTCGCCCCTGGGATAACAACATAGCAGGGGCCACGCCTGCCGGGAAGGGGAGGCGTGGCCCCTGTTTTTATGGCAGGGGCGGCGTGAGGAAATATTTCGGCTTACGCCGAACGCCGCCCCGCGCTTTTCTTCCCTACCCGATCTTTATACCCGCGAGCGAATGGATTGCCGACGGTAATGTTTCGCCGCGGTACATGCAGTTACACCGGAATAATTGCCTGCGGCAATTATTCCGTGTAATTAGTATAGCGAGGAGGTGCTTTTTTACCGTGTCCGATCAGAATAACGGCAAGCCGGCGGAGCAGGCCCAGGCTTCCGCACTTATGCAGGGCAAAAGCGGCGCGAGCGCGCCGGACGGCAAGGCGGCTGCCCGGAAGAACAAAAAAGCGGTCAGCTATAATAGATGGGGCTACTATTTCCTGATCCCCTTTATTGTCGTCTATCTTATCTTTTCGTTTATCCCGCTCTGCACCACGATCTATAACAGCTTTTTTATCAACTATCTGGCCAGGATGAAGCAGGTGGGCCCCACCTTTGACGGGCTGGGCCGCTATGTTAAGCTTCTGCAGGACGGGGATATTTTTGTCTACCTTAAGAATACCATGATCATGTGGATCATGGGCTTTGTCCCGCAGATACTGCTTTCCCTGCTCCTGGGCGCCTGGTTTTCGGACCCGCAGCTGCGGCTGAAATTCCAGAACTTTTTCAAGACCGTCATCTATCTGCCGAACCTTATCATGGCAGCAGCCTTTGGCATGCTGTTTTTCGCTCTGTTTGCGGATTCAGGCCCCATCAACTCCATCCTGGTGAGCCTGGGGATCTTTAAGGAGCCGTTCAAGTTCCTCGCCAATGTCTGGAGCGCCCGGTGGCTGATCGCCTTCATGAATTTCCTCATGTGGTTCGGCAATACCACGATCCTCCTGATGGCCGGCATGCTGGGCATTGACCCGTCTCTTTTCGAGGCGGCACAGGTGGACGGCGCAACCTCCAGCCAGATCTTCCGCATGATCACGCTTCCTCTGCTCAGGCCTATCCTGCTGTATGTGGTCATTACATCCCTCATCGGCGGCCTGCAGATGTTCGATGTGCCTCAGATCCTGACGAACGGCAGCGGGGCGCCCATGAATTCCACCAAAACCCTGGTCATGTTCCTGAACGAATATTTGAAGAACAAGAACTATGGCATGGCCGGCGCGGTTTCCGTCCTGATGTTCATAGTTACTGCCATCCTCAGCATTATTATTTTCAGGATCAACAGCAGGACAAATAAGTAAGGGGAGGGGAAAAGATATGGCAAATCAAGATGCTTCCTTAGCAAAACCGGCCAGGCAGAAGGGCCTTCCCATCAAAGCGCGTCGGGCCATTGCCTATGTCGTGCTGACCATTGTTGTGGTCATGTGCCTTTTCTGGTTTTATGTCCTGGTCATTAATACGACCCGAAATACCGGCGAGCTGGCGGCGGGCTTTACGCCGTTTCCCAGCACGCATTTCATCGATAACTGGAAGAGCCTGCTGGCGGATTCCCTGCCCATGGTGAAGGGTATGTTCAACAGCCTCCTGGTGGCTACCCTGACAGCGGTTCTCTCGACCTATTTTTCCACGATGACGGCCTACGCCATCCATGCCTACGATTTTAAGCTGAAAAAGTTCATCTTTACCTTCATCCTGATGATCATGATGATCCCGAGCCAGGTGACGGCCCTCGGCTTTTTCCGTCTGGTCCTTAAGATGAACCTGGAGGATTCCTATATCCCGCTTATCGTGCCGTCCATAGCGGCGCCGGTCACTTTCTATTATATGAAGCAGTACATGGAGAGCAACCTGCCGCTTTCCCTGGTGGAAGCCGCCCGCATTGATGGCTCCGGCGAGTTCCGGACCTTCAATTCCATCGTCCTGCCTCTGATGAAGCCGGCTATCGCGGTGCAGATGATCTTTACCTTTGTCGGCAGCTGGAACAATTACTTCATTCCGGCCCTGATCATCCACGACACCAAAAAGATGACGCTGCCCATTCTGCTGGCCAGGCTCAGAAGCGCCGACTGGCTGAAATTTGACATGGGCAAGGTCTATGCCATGATCCTTTTCTCCATCGCGCCCGTCGTGGTGGTGTACCTGCTTTTGTCCCGCTTCATTGTCGGCGGCGTGGCTGCCGGAAGCGTGAAGGGCTGACGCTCTGACGGAAGAAAAGGGGACGGTTCTCTAAAATTTCCTTGACAGGATTGGCAATCTCGTGCATAATAACCCCAACATATCAGAGCAGGAGGTTGTCATGACATCACTGAAGGTTCGTTTTCGCGTAACGGAAGAAGTAAAAGAGTTTGTCGCCGCCGCATGTAAGTGTGATTTTGACATTGATGTCTGCCACGGCCGCATAATTGTGGATGCCAAATCGATCCTCGGAGTTTTGAGCATGGATCTTTCCCGTGCCCTGACCGTTCAGGTTCACGGCGAGAGTCCGGAATTTAACAGGGTCCTGGCAAAGTTCGCGGCGGCAGTCTGAAAAACAGTTGAAAAAGAAAATGGTAAAGTGTTATAATGAAAGTACCTGAAAATGCCGCCGGCATTTTTCTTATAGCAGTATTCAAAAATAATAATAAAGCCAGGGTAAGCGTATCTTTTAACAGCATTTTTGAACATTGCTATAGTACTTCTGCATATACTGTGGCATGGCTATTCTGTGGCAAAAGATTATGCCAGCGAGTATAAAAGGTTGAAAAACGGTTTAGACAAGGGGGAGGCGTTTCTAAAGCCGCCCCTTTGTCTGTATGTTATTATCGCAGGGACGGCTTTTCCCCTCCTGCCCGATGGCACAGGGGCGGCTGCTGTTGACTATATTTATGTTTTTAGATGATAAGTTACAAGGCTCCTCACACTGCCCAAGGGCAGTGGGTTTCTGCCTAAGACAACCGGAAGGATTTTATTTATGAAATTTGGCAAAGTACGTATTGAAGATGGGGAGTTCATTTATTATCGCCATATGGTAAAAAATTCATTTCCCATCCAGGACATTTTATGGGCTTATACGGCCCAGGTGGAAGAAGAAAAAAACTCGCCGGGCAAGCCGCAGGTGCTGTATCATGCCTTAACTGTGCTGACGGCGCAGCATAAGACTTATACCTTCAAAATGTCCAAAAAAGAAGGGGAGGAGTGCCTTGCGCTTCTGTCCTCCCAGAATCCGGAGGTTGCCATAGGCTATCCCAGAGGAAGCCGCATCTCCTCCCAGGGGCTTTGGAACACCCGGGACATCGGCGGCCTTTCGGCTCTTGACGAGAGGCGCATCACGCCGGGAAGGCTTCTTAGGAGCGGGGACCTTTACCATCTTTCCGCAGCCGACCAGAAAGTGCTGACCGATACCTACCATCTTAAGACCATCATCGACCTTCGCACGGGAAAGGAGCGAAACGAGCGCCCCGACACGCCCCTTCCCGGCGTGACGGTCTACCATGTGCCGATCCTGGACGATGAGGCCCGGGAGAAATATTTCCCCTATAATATTGAAGAGGCTTCCCGCATGCCGGCCATGACCGCGGAGGAGAGGGAGGCGGTTTATGAAAAGCTTCTGACGGATTTCTTTTCCATCCGCCAGTATGCCCGCTTCCTGGATATCCTTCTGGAGGCGGATAAGGGGGCGGTCCTGTGGCACGGCGGCATAGGCAAGGACCGCACCGGCGTGGCGACCGCCCTGCTTATGGGCGCCCTTGGCATCCCAAGGAAGACGATCCGTGAGGATTTCCTGCGCTCCAACGCCTATCTGGAGGAGGACCTTCGGTATATGAAGAGGTACGTCACCTCCTCCCCGGGAAGCGCCTCCTTGAGCGAGGATAAGATCCGCCCCCTGTATCTGGTGGAGGAGAGCGCCCTGAACCGGATGTTTTATACGATAGATACGGTGTACGGAAATATGGACACCTTCCTGACCAAAGCCCTATACCTGACCCCCAAGGCGATCGACAGCCTGAGAGACCGGTATCTGCTGTGACCGTACAGGTGGAAAAATTTACCAGCAGGGCATAAGGAGGCGCATCCTCACTCCGCCCCGCCAAAACGATAAGGCCAGCTTCCCGCAAAAGGGGCTGGCCTTATTTGATTATTGACTTTTTTTGTCAAATTGTTATACTAAAAACGAAGAAGAAGGCCAAAAACTGTCAGAAAAGACAGCGTCAGGCAGGCGTTCTGCCAATGACAGACCTCCATGAGATCCAGGCGGGGGAGCAGAGGATGCTCCCCTTATTTGACCCAACAAGTAAGTCCTCCGCCTTTAAGCCGACAAGGCGCAGGCAGGGGGGACTTACCTGTGTCAGGCGGGGGGAGGCCTCGCCTGACAGTCCGCGAAGCGGACCATTGGGTTAGCCGCAAGTGGCAAAGCGGATTGCGGTTTACCTTTGACTATATATATTTTACAGATATATTTTACGGAAAGAAGGTACACGGATATGGACTACGATCGTCTGTTAAAAAATATCCTGGATGTTATCGAGGAAGAGCAGGTGAAGTTAGGCTACCGGAGCGAGCGGATAAGGCTTTACTATCCCCTGAGATCCTTAAACCGCTTCCTGGGCAGCCGCCTTCACGCGGAGGAGATGCTCTCGGCCCTGGAGGGCTTTCGCCGGGAGAAAAGGCCCATCCTTGGGGATGTGGACATTTCCTGCGAGGGAAAGCGCTTCTGCTTCGACATCCCTCCGGAAGGCGCCGATTATGTCCATGCCCACCTGGCGCCGGATGCCTTTATTGTGGAGCTCGTGGGCGCTGTGGCGTCTCACGGAACCTCGATCCAGGATGTTCTCGATATTTTCCGGCGCCACGGCAGGCTGCACGTTGAGAAAATGGAAGGCGAAGACTTTGACATGCTGGCCTATTTCGAGGACGGCGTGCCGGATGCTTTCCGCTACTGCCTGACCGATGAAGGCGGCCATGTCATTTACCATCGCTACACGGAAGACGACTACAAGGATATTATGGGTACCGGCAACGCGTCAACGTCGAAATGAGAGAGGTAGATTATGGAAAAAAGATACCACATACAATCGCAGCTGATAAAAATGTTTGTAGCGGCACTTCTCTGTCTGGGGCTGTTATGCGCGCTTGCAAACGCCTCGCCGGTCGGGGCTGATGTCGGCGAGGGGGGCGGTATCAGCCTTGAAGAGGGAAATGTTCCGGGAGAAGGGACATATGGAGAGTCTTTCTATGGCAATCCCCTTGAAGCTCTTTCCGAGGAGGCTTCCTATGGCAATCCCCTTGAAGTCTTCTATGAGGAGGCTTCCTATGGCGATCCCTCCGAGATTTTTTACGAAGCTCCTTCCGAGGATGCTTTCTATGGCATTTACCTAAAAACCTTCTATGGCGAGCTTCCCGAAGCTTTATATGGAGATCCGCTGGCGGTTTTCTATTCGGAGGAAGCCGGATTTGATGAGGCGCTGGGCGCGGGAGAGGCATATTCTGACGGCCTGTCTCTGGAAGACCCCATCCCAGGAGAACAGGAGGGCATTCGCGCCGGGGAAGGAAATGCCGCCGTCTATAGCCCGGGTCCGGCGGCGGGCATCGGCTTTCCGGAGGAGGAGCTTTTGGACGACGGATCGGCGGATATCCTGTCTTTGGAGGAGGACATCCTGTCCGAGGGAGAGGAAAAGGCGTCTGCCCTTGTTGACGGCGGGCTGGCCGAAGTCCTGGACGGCGGCGCCCATCCGGAAGACGGGCTGATGAGCTCCGGCACTCCACTTGTGGAGGAGCAGATCCGCGTCAATCCGCTGTACGAAAATGTCATTAATGAGGAGGCTTTAAGAGAGCGCCTGGGCGCGTACCAGAAGCCCTCTCCCCTTCCCGGAAGGGATGTTCCCGCCGTAGGGGAGGATAATCCGTACTTTGAGGAGTTTGAAACTGCCTCGAACTACCTGACCGGACAGCTTAAGCAGCGGGAAAAGGAGATCCTTCTCATGCTGAGGCTCCCCTCCAATGAGGAGGAGGATTACTACTCCCTGATGCAGATGGTCCTCTTCACCAATTCAACGAACCATACGGGTGTTCCCGACGAAGGGGATTACCTGGACTACAATATCCTGGGCTTCGGCAGCAGCTGCTGGGTGGACAGCCAGGCCGGGGACGACTGGTACGTGGCCATGTATTACATGGTCGACTATTCCACGACGAAGGCCGAGGAGGATGTCGTGGAGATGCGCGTCCGCCAGATCCTGGATTCCCTCGCCCTGGACGGCCTCAGCGAATACGAGAAGATCGAGAAGATCTACCACTATGTCGCGGGGCATGTGACGTATGATTATGACCATCTCAATGACGAAACCTACCTGGCCCAGTATTCCGCCTATGGCGCCCTCATAAACGGCAAGGCGGTCTGCCAGGGCTACTCGCTCCTGCTCTACCGGCTGATGCTGGAGGCGGGCATTGACTGCCGCATCGTGACCGGTATCGGAAACGGCAATCCCCATGCCTGGAACATTGTCAAGATCGGGGATTACTATTATAACGTGGATGTCACGTGGGATTCCGAGGTGGGAAATGATACCTTTTTCCTGCGCTGCAACGAGCATTTCCCGAACCATGAGCGGGATGAGCTGTACGACATGCTCTCCTTTGACGACCTGTATCCCATGTCCCCGGTCGACTATAACCGGGAATGCGTCCATGTGTACAAGTACCAGGTCATCAAGGCCTCTCCCGGATACGACGGGCTGATCCGCAGGATCTGCGAAAAGTGCGGCAATGTCCTCGACGACGAGACGGTCCTTCCCATGCCGGAGCGCATAACGCTCGAAAAAGAGCGCTATACCTATAACGGGCAGCCTGTAAAGCCGGCTGTCACCGTATGGGACAAAGAGGGAAATGCCCTGGACAAAAGCCAGTACACGGTCATCTATCCCACGGCCTGCACGGATGTCCGCGCTTCGGCCTACAAGGTTCGGGTCAAGCTTAAAGGCAGGTATGAGGGCGAGCTTTCGGCTTATTATTATATCGATAAAGCCTCGGTAAAGCTAACCCTGAACAGTGCCAAAAAGCTGCTGCCCTCCCTGAACGACGGGATAGCCCTCAAGGTGTCGGTAAGCGCATCGAAGGGAGACGAGGGCACAAAGATCGGCTACACGACGAATAACGAGAATATCGTCACGGTGGACGAGGCGGGAAATGTTACGCCCAGGGGCGTCGGAGGCGCCACGGTCGTGGCCTATTATCCCGGAAGCAAGAACTATAAGTACGCAAACGCCAAGGTCTATGTGTTCGTCCGCCCGGAGAAGGTAAATTTCACGTCCGTGACAAACACGAAGGGCGTGCTCAAGATGGCCTGGAACATGTGCCGCGGCTGCACCTACCAGATCCAGTATTCCAAAGACCCCGCCTTCAAGGAGCACACGACCCTGACGGTAAACATGGACAGCAAGACCACCTACAGCAAGGGCGGCCTTGGCGCAGGCGAGACTTACTACTTAAGAATACGCTCGCACATGACTTCTAACGGAAAGAATTACTTCTCCTACTGGAGCCCCACATACGTTTATACCATGTCATAGGGGACGGGGAGAGAAGAAAAGGGGAGAAGAGGGGAACGATTCTTCTTTCCATGGCAGGGGCGGCGTGAGGAAATTATCGTCTTACAGCGAACGCCGCCCCGCGGGCGAGCAGGAGGGAAAATTCCCCTCCTGCTCGCTCTTTTTTTGCTGAAATTGTCAGAATAGACAGATAATAACATGGTATAAGCCTATGTGCTGAAAAATTGCACGGCAAATAATTAAAAAGTTCGAAGAAAAAATGAAAAAAAGGGCTTGATTTTATTTGGAACGCGTGGTATCATAACATTCGTCACGGGGTATGGCGTAGCTTGGTAGCGCGCACGGCTGGGGGCCGTGAGGTCGC
>CAMNNO010000107.1 GCA_946545475.1 uncultured Blautia sp. | reverse complement strand
GTGAAACAACCCACGCTTACAATACTTCCTGATGAAATTATACTATAAGCGAGGGTCAGATTCAATTGCGAAATTTAACGATTTAAAGCGTTAATCTTTGGCTGCTTTCTTAGCTTCGCGGATGATGAGGTCTTCCAAAAGCGCGCCCATGCTTTTTCCGTCTTCTGCGAAATGCTCAGTGATCTTGATCTTGGTATTTCCGCAGCAATAGTACTCGATCCCGTTTTCATCTATTAAATAGAACGCGGTATCCGCGAGTGTAGGCTCCCGATCACCGGGATCGATGAATTCTTCCGGTGTCGGTTCAGTTGGCTCCTTTTGATTTGCGCAGCATAATCAAAACTGTGTATGCTTCAAAGCAGACACCGCAACGAATGTTGCCAAAGTATTCGAGGGATTGGGGATGATTCCCCCGGCGGGGGAAATGTCCGCGCAGCGGACAAAAGGGGGGAGATAGGAAATCCCCAACAAGTGACTTGGCGGATAAATGCCTTTTTGCATTTATGTAGCACAAGGCGAATCTTGCTCTTGAATTGTGAGCATCTTTTTTGCCGCGGTTTTATTAGCTTTCTCTCTGAACTATTTACAAGAAGTTTATCATAGTTGCTGTCCCATAAACCTCCCTTTGTTCAGTTCTGCTAAGTCATGCGGCTCCCAACTGGCATCCTCCGGGTTTACCATCCGCCTGTAATCTACCAGCCAACTGCCTGCCGCGCATTTTCGGACAATTGCTCGCCTCTTTTGACGGAAAAAGCGGACAAATTGATAGAACTCTATGTTGTAAAAACGGACGACTTGTGCTATGCTATCCTTAGCATTTCATGTGGAGGTGCCATATGATCAATAGAAAAATCGAAAACCGCATTCGCGAGTTTTATAAAAAGGACAAAAAGGCCCTGCTGATCACTGGCGCACGTCAGGTCGGCAAGACATACATTATCCGGGAAGTTGGCAAAGCTGATTTTGAATCTTTCATTGAAATCAACTTTCTGGAAAATCGCACGGCACAATCGCTGTTTGAAAACGCAAAAAGCAGCGCAGATATCTTGCTGCGTATTTCTGCGATCACAGATCAGCCTTTAGTCCCCGGTAAGACGCTGATCTTTTTTGACGAAGTACAAGAGTGCAAAGAGCTCGTCACTGCCATCAAATTCCTCGTAGACGAGGGAAGCTATCGGTATATTCTCAGTGGCTCCCTTCTCGGCGTTGATCTGAAAGATATTCGATCTGCACCTGTTGGATACATGGACGTATTCGAAATGTTCCCGCTGGACTTCGAGGAGTTTTCCATGGCCAACGGCGTGTCCCAGCGTGTGATCGACAGCCTGCGGAAAGCGTATGAAACGCAGACGCCTATTGACGCTATCGTGCATGAAAAAATGATGGATCTTTTCCGGTTGTACTTGATCGTCGGCGGGATGCCGTCTGTTGTTGCACGCTATCTTGCCACCAACAATCTTCAGGAGGTTGCGCAGGAGCAGCGCGCGATCCTGGCGCTGTACCGGCAGGATATCGCAAAATACGATCCGAACAACAAGCTTTATCTGGAAGATATTTTCGCGTTGATTCCCAGCGAACTGAACAGTAAAAACAAGCGCTTTATCCTGAAGAACTTGAATGAGAATTTTAAATTCTCCCGTTATCAGAACAGCTTTCTTTGGCTGAAAAACGCAGGCGTTGCGCTGCCGACCTTCTGTGTAACGGAGCCGACTGTTCCGCTGATGCTGAATAAGAGCGCCAATCTTTTTAAATTATTCCTCTCCGATGTTGGCCTGCTGGCCTCCATGTACATGGACGGGATTCAGCTCAAGCTGCTGAATCGGGAGAAGGATATCAACTTTGGGTCCGTATATGAAAATGCAGCCGCGCAGGAGCTGAAGGCGCACGGCTACGACCTCTATTATTTTAACAGCAAGAAACAGGGTGAACTGGATTTCGTAATTGAGCGTGGCGGGGACGTGCTGCCCATCGAGATCAAATCCGGCAAGGACTACCAGCGTCACGCGGCTCTGGATAACGTACTTGGTAACAAAGATTACGCGATCCCCACAGCCTTTGTGTTCCAGAATGACAATGTAAGCGTCAATGGCAGGATTGTGTATCTTCCGATCTACATGCTCATGTTCTTGCAAAAGGAAGATATTTCGACACCGCAGATTTATAAGCTAAATCTGGATGGACTGAATTAATCAACGGTGGATGACATAGAAACGTCCAATTAACGAAGGTGAATCATATGACAGATAGAGAACTGAAAACCTTAAAGGACAACCTTTGGCATGCGGCGGACGTGCTGCGTTCCGGTGCGCATTTGGCGGCGAACAAATACGGTCAGCCGATCCTCGGCCTGATCTTCCTTCGCTATGCGGACATCCTGTTCAAGCAGCACAAGGATGTACAAAGCGTCTCGGCACCCGCATGGAGAAAACCCGTAAGGAAATCGCAGTTGAAAAGTGCGGCTTCTTCCTCCCTGAGTGCGCCTATTACGACTTAATCAACGATGCACCGGACACGGCGGAAAAGGCCGATCTGGTGAAGAAGGCCATGGAGGCCATTGAGAAAGAAAACCCGAAAATGGACGGCGTTCTCCCCAAGGAGGTCTACGCCCAGCTGGTGCCGGAAGAAGAGCCGGAGCTGCTGTCCAACATTGTGCGCATCTTCAAGGACATCCCGGAAAACTGCACAGTAGACATTTTCGGCGAGATCTACGAATACTTCCTCGGCAACTTCGCCCTGGCGGAGGGCAAGGACGGCGGAACCTTCTATACGCCCGCCACGGTTGTGCGCTACATGGTGGAGGTTCTGGACCCGCAGCCCGGCGACAAGAAGTTCCTCGATCCTGCCTGCGGTTCCGGCGGCATGTTTGTCCAGGCGGCGCGGTATATGCACGCCCACAATGCCAACGAAGCGGAGCAGATGAAGTTCCGCTGCTACGGCGTAGAAAAAGAGCCTGACACTGTGAAGCTGGCCAAGATGAATCTGATGCTCAACAATGTGCGCGGCGACATCACGGAGGCAAACTCCTATTATTCCGATCCGTACAACGCTTTCGGCGCCTTCGATTACGTCATGGCAAACCCGCCTTTCAACGTGGACGAGGTCTCTTTCGACCGGGTCAGCGGCGATGCGCGCTTCAATACCTACGGCGTGCCGCGCAACGCTACCAAATCCGCGAAGAAGACTTCCGACAAGAAAGAAACCGTGCCTAACGCAAACTATCTGTGGATCGGTTACTTTGCCACGGCCCTAAATGAGCACGGCAAGGCGGCGCTGGTCATGGCAAATTCCGCCTCCGACGCGGGCAAGAGCGAGTACGAGATCCGCAAAAAGATGATCAAAGAGGGCATCATCAGCCAGATGGTGACGCTGCCTTCCAATATGTTCTCCTCCGTTACCCTGCCGGCCACGCTCTG
This sequence comes from uncultured Blautia sp., assembly GCA_946545475.1. Lineage (GTDB taxonomy): Bacteria > Bacillota > Clostridia > Lachnospirales > Lachnospiraceae > Blautia_A. The sequence goes on along the minus strand of CAMNNO010000107.1, from coordinate 7,535 downwards.
GTTCTTCGACAAGCACAAGCCCCAGACGGACAAGAAAAATGAGATTTTGTTCATCGATGCCCGCAACGTTTTCACGCAGGTGGATCGCGCCCACCGCAAGTTCAGCGATGAGCAGATCAAGAATCTGGGCGTCATTACCCGCCTGTATCACGGGGACACGGAAGCGTTTGCCGCACTGATCACGGAGTATCGGGAGGCACTGGCCACCGCCCCGGAAACTGCCGAGGACAAGGAAACCAAGACAAAGGCCTACTGGCAGGCCCAGATCGACTGGCTGACCGAGCGTTTCCCCGATGGCGTATATCGGGACGTGATCGGTCTGTGCAAGGCGGCAATGCTCGGCATCTCATATGAGCTTGATGAAAACGGCGAGCCCAAACTGGGCAAGGATGGCGAGCCGATCCGTATTATTGAAGAGGAAGAAAAAGGGAGAAAAGGAGAAGAAAAGGAGAAGAAAAGGGGGAGCAGAAAGATCCCCCTTTTCTTCTCCTTTTCTTTTTTTTTGTCCAGGCTTTTAAAACAATGTAACATAGTATTTAAAACCATGTGTTGACAAATACTAATAAGAGTATTATAATACTTTCCATTAAAAAATAATATTCCCATTGCCCTTCTTTGATCCGGGGGATTTTGCGGAGGCTGGCAGGTGGGAGAAAGTATTGTACGAGATTGGAGAATAAGTTATGGCTAATATTGTAAAGGAGATTTCTCACAAAGCAGAGCGGGCAGCGGTCAGCGCGTTGATCGACACACTACTGAAGGAAAGAAGCAAAGACCGGGAGAAGACCTACGAAAAGATCCTCGACCTGGCCAAGCGTTTCTACGGCAAAGGCATCTCGGACGAGGCCTATGAAAAAGCAGCCAAAGGGATTAAAGACCCCAACAACCGCTGGATCCGCTTTATCGACAAGGTCCTGGACGAGAGCGATCCCCACGTGGCCAAGATGGCTCTTCTCAACCTGGGGTTTGAAGCCTTTTTAAACGGCACCAAGACCATCCGCAAAAACAGGGAAATCTACAACTGCAATATCCCCTGGCTCATTCTCTTTGACCCCACCTCCGCCTGCAACATGCACTGCGTAGGCTGCTGGTCGGGCACCTATGGGCACAAGCACAACCTCTCCTTTGAGGACATGGACAAGATCGTCACCCAGGGCAAGGAGCTGGGCGCGCATCTTTACATGCTGACCGGCGGCGAGCCCCTGGTCCGCAAGGCGGATGTCCTTAAGCTGGCGGAGAAGCATAATGACGTGGAATTTTCCATCTACACCAATTCCACCCTCATCGACGACGACTTCTGCAAGGAAGTGGTGCGCCTGGGCAACATCACCTTCCAGCTGTCCATCGAAGGAACGCCGGAGACCAACGACTCCCGCCGCGGCGAGGGCCACTATGAGGCGGTTATGAAGGCCATGGATCTGATGAAGAAGTACGGTATCATCTTCGGCACCTCCATCTGCTACACCCGGGCCAACATTGAGGCGGTCACGGACGAGGCCTTTATCCGCATGCTTGCGGACAAGGGCGCCCGCTTCGGCTTCTACTTCCACTACATGCCGGTCGGCAACAACGCCGCTCCGGAGCTTCTGCCCACCCTGGAGCAGAGAAAGTACATGATCGAAAAGATCCGCTCCTACCGCTCCAGCGACTGCGACATCCCCTTCTATCCCATGGATTTCCAGAACGACGGCGAGTTCGTCGGCGGCTGCATTGCCGGCGGGCGGAACTACTTCCACATTAATTCCGCGGGCGATGCGGAGCCCTGCGTATTTATCCACTATTCCAACTGCAACATCCACGACCACTCGATCCTGGAGATCCTGCAGAGTCCGCTGTTTATGGCCTATCATCACGGCCAGCCCTTTAACGAAAACCATCTGCGCCCCTGCCCCATGCTGGAAAATCCGGAGATCTTAAAGAAGATGGTCCACGAGACCGGCGCCCACAGCACGGACCTGGAATCTCCGGAGACTGTAGAGCACCTGTGCGCAAAATGCGAGAACTATGCTGCCGAATGGAAGCCGGAGGCAGACGCGATCTGGGCAAGCGAGACCCACAAGAAGCCGGCCTATACCAATTATGAAAAGCGCGCACAGTGAGGAGCCGGACAGGCAGAAAGGGAGCAGGGCTGAAGATATGGCTGGAGATGATGCTCTCAAGGACACGCCGGGGGATAAAAGAATGCCATGCGGGGGAGAGATGCGGAAGATCGAGGACAACCACCTGGAAGAGCTTTCCCGGGATCTTTTGCGGATGAATATCAAGTATTCCGGGCAGATCGCGAAGCTGGCGGATTTTTTATCGGCCCGGGGAAAGTATGGCGCCCTTCATATCCTGTATCAGAAGGGGGCGCCCTGCTCGGCGGGGTGCCTGGCGGAGGTCCTTGGCCTTACGCCGGGAAGGGTGGCCAATGTGCTGCGGGTCCTGGAGAAGGAAGGGCATATCGTCCGCGAAAAGGATAAGGGCGACCGGCGAAGGATAATGGTGTCGTTAACCTCATCGGGCTGCCAGTATGTGACCGCGATCTATGAGGATGCCGAGCGCATCCATCGCCGGCTGGTGCAGGAGATCGGGGAAAAGGATATCTGCGATTACATCCGTATTACTAAGCGGCTGCTGGAGCTTTCTGATGAAGGTTTTTAAAAAAAGGAAACCGGACACGGTTTGCAGAAGATATTGGTATATTCGACCTGGTGACTTTTATTTTACGCTTACCGGCCGGTAGGCGCAGGGGAGGGGGAGCCGCTCAGAGTTGCGTTTCCCGCGTCCCCTTCCCCTGCACCCCTCCCCCCAGGGGCACGCCAATTGGTTGCGAGGGTCGGGGATTTATAGTTGAAAATTTATGTTTGCTTTAGTGGTTCTTCTAATTTGCAGATATTGACATAAAAGAGAGCCTGCTGTTTTTCGTTCACGACAGCGGGCTCTCTTTTATGTCTTTGATGGTTCAGGAATTTTTGGGTTTTAGTTGTTTTTGCGCCTGAAACTCAGTATGGAAGCGGCATAGCGGGCGGGGGCGGTGAGGAGGCGGCTTAGGCGGTAGGAGAAGGAGTGGCGCAGGGAGGATAGTTCTTCTTCCAGGGCTGCGGCTTGTTGGGCTGCGGCCTGGCTTTTTGTGAGAAGGTCGTCATGGCGGCTTTGGAGAGATTTAAAATTTTCGCTTAGCTGGGCATTTTGTTGGGTGAGGGCGTCTTTTTCCCGGGACAGAACGGATCTTTCCTTTTCCAGGGCATGGTTTGAGTGTTCCAGGGCGCGGTTGGCGTGTTTAAGCTCATCTACGCGTTCCAGGAGCTGGCGGCGGCGCTCGTTTAAGGCTTTTTTCTCGGCGATGAGCGCATTGCGCCGCTCTTTTAGGCTCTTCACATCTGTCGTCAGGGTGGTTATGGCCCTTGAGGATACGGAGCGGGAGGGGCAGGCGTCCGGCTTTTCAACCGCGGACAGGGCCTCTTCCGGGACGGGGAGGATGTGCCATTCCAGGATGGTGACGATGGCCGATGACGGGGAGAGGGCTTCTCCGCTTTGGGGAGGGAGGCGCTTAAGGCGGAGCTTTAAGGTGTCGGCCTCCCGGCAGCAGGTGCAGGGAAACTGGAGAGCCCTTCCGTTTTGCAGGACATCGAGCGTGTGTTTAAACAGCAGGTGGTTTCCGCTGTCCCGGAGGGAAAGCTCAAACTGGCCCGGGCAGTCGCAGACATACAGGAGGGAAAAGCAGATGTCGTAAGGCTTGCCGTCCGTCATGGATGTGCGGATCTTAAGGGCGGCATAATCTTCCGGGGCGGCCTGGCAGGAGGAGAAACCAAAAGACCACACGTGCTGGCTCTCTATCCGGAAGAAAGCCGGGATGGAAGGGTCTTCCGGGAGAATGGAGCTGCCGGACGCATTGCCCCATTCCGGCTGGGGAAGGGGAAGAGGGGCGCCCTCCCGGAACCAGGAGACTTCCTCGGCCAGGGTGTGCCGGCTGTTGGGAAGCCGGAAGGCAATCTCAGGCCAGGCCCTCGCAACAATGGCATTGACGATATAGTTTGTCCGCTGGAACTCCGCGGGGACGGCCAGCTGGGAGGCTAAAAAGTCCCGGCAGTTATACAGGCACCAGGTATCGAAGGCCAGGTCGCTCTCCGGCAGCACCGAGCCGCCGTGCCAGAGGCCGCACCTCTCCTCCCAGTACAGAATGTCCGTAAACTTTAGCCCGCAGAGATGTTCGAAATCGGAATCCTCCCAGAACCTGCGGTAGAGGGGAAGGACATCCTCCTCCCGCCAGGGGCCGGCGGCGCGGCGGAATCGGTAGCGCATGAAGGTTTCCGGCGCGCTGTCCGGCAGGTGATCCTCCCGGTAGGTCTTCCGGCCGCGCACGATCTCCAGAAGGTTGGAGCGGATGTGAAGGTACTCATCGCCGGGGAAGGCCTCGCACTCTTTTGTGACGGCCCGTGGAATATGGCGCTGGTAGGCGTTTGCCTGGCAAAGGGCGAGGATATCCGGGGCGGGAGCTTCCTCCAGGACAAGCTCCTTAAAGGGAACCGAAAACTCGGTGGCAAAGGCGCGGACATACCCGGCATCCATGTCGGTATCCGCACCGTAAAGGGCATTTTGGGGATCGCGGTAGGTGTAGAGGGTGATCCTGTCCTTAAAGGGGCGGAAAACGGCCAGGGTAATGCGGGAATCGTTGCCGGCCGTGGCGGAGAGGCAGAGCTTTTTGGGGCAGGCGGCCAGGGCGCGGGCCTGGACGTTAAAGATGTCAAGGGCCTTTTCCAGGGCTTCATCCGCGGTCTGCGGGGCGAGGGGGGCGCGGGGCCAGAAACGCGTCATGGCCATGTTGGGCAGGCACAGGACATGGTTGGGGGTAAGCTGGAGAATGCCCCTGTAGCGGCTCTGATGCCCGGGAAAGCAGATGCTGTTATTTTCGCCGTTTTTAAAGAGGCGTTCGTATTCCGGGAAAAAGGGGTGCTCCGGGCAATTAAGATGGCTGGCCAGGAGGTCGGCGTGCGAAGCGCAGCATTCCCTCTCCTCAGAGTAATAGACGGCCCGCATGCCGGTTGCGTCCTGGAAGAGGAAGAGGGAGGGAAGGTCTGCGCGGCCAAGGAGGATAAGATGGCGCCCGGACAGATGGTCCACGGCATCAAGAAACGCCCCGGCTCCCGGGAAAACGGACAGATAGGAGGCTGCCGGGCAGCTGCCGGCAAAAGCTTCCGGCCGTCTGCTGCCCTCCGGGCCATCTGCCCCTTCGCCGGCAGCGCTGGCGAGCAGGGAGCGGGCCAGAACGGAGAGCCCCATCTCGCCCGTCCGGGTATCCATAGCCGTGCCGCAGAGCAGGAGATAAAGATCCTGCATTTGGCAAAAAGCGGCCGGTGCGTTGGGCGCATGATGAAAATAAAGAGCTTTCCCCTCGCGGGGAAGGGAAACGCTCTCCCAGCCGGGCAGGGGAGAAGCCATGTCCGGCGTCAGCAAAAACCCGCGGGTATATAAGCGAGGGTCGTTCACGAAAATCATCTCCTGTTATTATGGAAGGCTACCGCAGGGGGGAGATTCCCTCATAATAGCCCCACGCTGCTTGACATGAACATTATAGCACATATAAGATGTCAGCGCCATAATCTATAGTTTTCTTTCTCAAAAAAGTCTTGGGGATGCTTAGCCTAGCTTTACTATCATTTTTGAATACTGCTATAGTCTCTGATCGATAGGAAATGAAAATAACAGTTCACGTCTCATCCTTTGCTATACTATAGTCATGCTTAAAACTCTATTCCCTTGCCGGGGATATATAAAGGAGGAAGAGAAGATGAAAAAATTTATGGCTATCATGTTATCGGCCGCTCTTCTGGCGGCTTCGGGGAGTATGGCGACGGAATGCCTGGCGGATAGCTATGGCTATTCCTACAGCTACGATCCCCACAATCTGGCCGATTTCGGCTACCGGACGGTGCGCACCGGCGGCCGGGGGTCGCTGGTCTTCCAGTACGAGCCGGGCGGCGCGGCCATCAGCGGCTATTCCTATAACGATGGGGACAGCATCTATGTCAACCTCAACTGGCGCGAAAAGGGATACGCCCTGGCCTACCAGGCCGGCGTTTACGGCTTTGTGGATGCCAGCTATATTGAGTGGTACGGAAACACTTCGTGGTCAGGCCACGCGAACGCGGCCAACCCCTATAACCTGTCCAACTACGGCTACCGCCAGGTCGTAACCGGCGGCCGGGGATCGCTGGTCTTCCAGACAGAGCCGGGCGGCGCGGCTATCCTGGGTCATTCTTATAATGACGGGGACTGGATCTATGTCAACCTTTCCTACAGCTCCTCCGGATATACCATGGCCTATGACAACGGCACCTATGGCTATGTGGATGCCGGCTACATCAACTGGTACAGCGGCAGCACCAGCAGCAGCGCCATAAACGATCCCTACAACCTGTCCAACTTTGCCTACCGGGCCGTAGCCACCGGCGGACGCGGAAACCTGGTCTTCCAGACCTCGCCCGGCGGCTCGTTCCTGAACAGCCATTCCTTCGGGGACGGCAGTTGGATCTATGTCAATACCTCCTGGCGGTCGAGCGGCTACGCCATGGCTTACGATAATGGAACTTACGGCTACGTGGATGCCGCCTACATCGACTGGACCTCCGGAGCTTACAGCGGCGGCAGCTCCTCCGACCCCTACAGCCTGTCAAACTTCGGGTATCGAGCCGTAGCCACCGGTGGCCAGGGGAACCTGGTCTTCCAGACCTCGCCCGGCGGTTCGTTTATGAACAGTCATTCTTTCGGGGATGGAAGCTACATCTATGTCAACCTCACCTGGAGATCCCAGGGCTATGCCCTGGCCTACGATAACGGGACTTATGGATATGTAGACGCCGGCTACATCGACTGGTACAGTGGAAGCTCCAAAAATACTTATTATGACCCCTTCAACCTGTCAAACTTCGCTTATCGGCCCGTAACGACTTTGGGGAGAGGAAACGTGGTCTTTCAGACCTCGCCCGGGGGTTCGTTCCTGAACGGGTACTCCTTTGGTGATGGTGACTGGCTCTACGTTAATCTGAACTGGAGATCCCAGGGGTATGCCATCGCTTACCGTGACGGCACCTATGGGTATATCGATGCCAGCTATATCGGATGGTAAAATTTATTCGTCTTTCGCAGACGTGCGCACGAGAAGAAATGGGGACGGTTCTCTTTTCTTATAATTTCAAGAAAAGAGAACTGTCCCCATTTCTTCTCATTTCTTTTCACTGAATCTCACTCTAATAATGTCTATTTTTTTCTTTTCTCTGCTGGTAGGTTCCCAGGGTGAGTTATGCTTCTTTATAGTTTTTCTGTTTTTCGCTTGCCTGCCGGCGGGTTTTCCGGGTGAGGCATGTTTCATTATAGTTTTTCTGTTTTTCGCTTGCCTGCCGGCGGGTTTTCCGGGTGAGGCATGTTTCATTATAGTTTTTCTATTTTTCGCTTGCCTGCCGGCGGGTTTTCCGGGTGCGCCATGTTTCTTTATACCTTTTTTATTTTTCTCTTACCTGGCGGTAGGCGCAGGGGAGGGGGGGCCGCTCAGAGTT
>CAMNNO010000106.1 GCA_946545475.1 uncultured Blautia sp. | reverse complement strand
GTAGCGATTGTTGAGCAGCCTGTAAATGGAATGTTTGCTGTAGGTGAGACTGCCATCTTTACGGTAGAAGCAACTGGCGATGGACTGACATATCAGTGGTATTATAAGACAGCTACCGGAAGCAGTTTTAAAAAATCCTCGAGTACATCTGCTACGTACAGCACTATCGTGAGAGATGTACATAATGGATATCAGTATTACTGTGTGGTAACAGACAGCTATGGAAATAGTTTGGAAACAGATATTGTCACACTGACGGTAGGAAAAAAAGTAGCGATTGTTGAGCAGCCTGTAAATGGAATGTTTGCTGTAGGTGAGACTGCCACGTTTACGGTAGAAGCGACCGGAGATGGACTGACATATCAGTGGTATTATAAGACAGCCACAGGAAGCAGCTTTAAAAAGTCTTCGGCCACATCCACGACTTATAGTACTACCGTGAGAAGTGTACATAATGGATATCAGTATTATTGTGTGGTGACAGACAGCCATGGAAACAGTTTGGAAACAGATATTGTCACACTGACGGTTGGAGAAAAAGTTGCGATTACAGAGCAGCCCGTGGATGAAATGTATGCTGTAGGTGAAACAGCTACATTCACAATAGGAGCATCAGGTGATGGTCTGAACTATCAGTGGTACTATAAGAAACCGGCGTCGAGTAGCTTTAAAGCAGCTTCAAGTACATCCGCGACTTATAGCTTTACCGTATATAATGCCCATAACGGGTATCAGTATTATTGTGTAGTGACAGACAGTTATGGAAATAGCTTAGAAAGTGACACTGTGACGCTGACATTGGGTGCAAAAGTAAAGATTATTGAGCAGCCTGTGGACGGCACATATGCTGTGGGTGATACCGCTACCTTTACGGTAGGTGCAACAGGCGACGGCTTGACTTATCAATGGTACTATAAGACAGCTACAGGAAGTGGTTTTAAAAAGTCTTCAAGTACGACGGAAACTTATAGTACTGTCGTGAGAAATGTGCACAATGGATATCAGTATTATTGTGTGGTGTCAGATAGTTATGGAAATAGTTTGGAGACAAATATTGTTACGTTAAGAATCGATACAACGATTATTATCAATGGCATTACTTATGAACCTGTCACGGATACCACTTGCAGAGTTGCCTCTTATTCTGGAACAGAGTCATCTTTGGTTATCCCTGAGACTGTTGAAAACTATATAGTTACGGAGATTGGCGAAGAAGCATTCATGAACAATAGTTATCTGGTTTCCATTGATTTGCCTGACACTATTGAAATCATTCGTGCTCGCGCCTTCAAGAACTGTGTAAATTTGGCAAGCATGCAGTAAAAAAATGATTTGAGCAGGAGAGAGCCATTCCTTCAGGTGCTTCTATAGCTTGGGTGCTTAAGACTAATCGCTGACACGTTAAATATCAGTGAATACAGGCATTTGGATGAGTATACTTCTGAGCGGTTGACATGGAACCTCCGGCGGCGTGATCTGCCAGCTTTTTCCGTGCAAACCTCTCAGAAATCACCCATCAAAATGTCAGAAAAGCCGTAATAGCGTACTCTCCGGTGGAGTTTTTAGTAAAAAATACTGGCTCTTCTGTATCTTCGGTCGATGCTCAAACTATTGAACCTACTGTGCTTTCAATGTTTGGAGATAGTATGGGTCGATGGGAATCCATACAGGGTTGACGTGGTGGCCTCCGGCTGATGTGGTAAGCCAGCTTTGCTGCCGTCGGCGCCTGAAAAGAGGCTTGGCTGGAAGCCGGTCGGGCTACCACATCGCCCTCCCCATGTAAACCCTGTATGGACCCATCGACCAGAAATACAGAAGACCGAAAATATTTAGAAGTTATGTAATACTGTTTTTGGGTGATAACGTGTGAATACAAAACAATTCCGATATGTCCTGACTCTTGCCCATGAAGGCTCTTTCTCAAGAGCCGCTGACATATTAAATATCTCGCAGCCTTCGCTTTCTCAGTACATAAAGAAGATTGAGAAGGAGGCAGGTCTCGACCTGTTTGACAGGACGAATGGAGATGTGCGCATTACCGATGCAGGAAGGGTCTATATCGAGACAGCACGTAAGATCCTTGACCTGGAGCATCAGATGGAAACGTCTCTGACGGATATTGCCGGAAACCGGGCGGGGTCCCTGATCATCGGCGCGGCTCCTTACCGGGCGGCTTCCATGATGCCGCAGATTGCGATGGTGTTTCAGAAAGTTCATCCCGGTATGCACCTTATTATCCGCGAGGGGACAACAGCCGAGCTTGTCGAAGGCATGGAGCATGGTGAATTTGATCTGACCATTACTCTCCTTCCTGTTGATACACGCATGTTTAAATGGGAAAAGGTTGTGGAAGAGGAGCTTATATTGGCTGTTCCAGTGTCGTATCCAACCTTTACGGCAAACATTCTGGAAGAACGTAAATACCCGGCTATAGATGCCAGGATCATTGATGGCGGAAAACTGGTGACACTTACGGAAATGCAGCATATGCAGAGACAGTTGTCAAACATTCTGCTGGAAAAGAAAATAGCCATTCAACCGGCGGCCGTTGTGAAATCCCTCGAAGCCCAGATAGAAATGGTCAAGGCTGGTGTCGGGATGGCACTCGTTCCTTCGGGAATTGAACGTTTCTGTACGGATTCATCGGTGGTCTTTTATTCCTTCAAGGATCCTCTTCCGAGGCGGGAAGTTGTCGTTATGTGGCGACGTGATCGAAAGCTCCCGCGAGTAGCCGAAGAGCTTAAAGATATCATTCACTCTATTGTGTGGTAGTGTTATCGTTGGCATAACCAAAAGGCTATATGTATCATACGATCAATTAAACCTGAATTCCCGGATGTTTTTTAGTCTACATCTTCAAACAAGCATGATATCTGCATTTTTCGAAAAAATGTAGACTAAAAAAGTCTTAGTCTACATATAGTTCAGTTTGCTGAAATACCGTTAAATACAAGTATTCTGGAATGTAGACTAAAAATAACCCGGGAATTCAGGTTAAATAAAGAGGAGGACACAAACCCATGCCAGCCGCATTAACTTATCTGGCGATCATGCTTGTGGTGATCATCGTCTGGTTCCTGCTGCTTAAGCGCCCTGTCTACGAGGCCGTTCTTATCAGCTTCATCATTCTTTTAACGATCACCGGCACCTGGGGCCGTGTTGGAAAGTACATCGACACAGGCCTTAAGACATCACTTTTGTATTCGATGACGGCTTTCTGCGCCATGTCCATTCTCCTGACAAGGACAAAAGTCATTGACAGCGCCATCGCTGTTATCCTTGCCCTCCTCGGTCGGGTGACTGGCGGTGCGGGATATGTGTCGGTTGTGGCGAGTGCGTTCATGGGCGCCCTGTCAGGCTCCGGCCCCGGAAACGTTATGGCGACCGGTTCCATCACGATCCCGGCCATGAAAAAGTCCGGCTTTCCGGCCGAGCTGGCGGCTAACATTGAGAGTAATGCCAGCTACCTGGGCAATATGATCCCGCCCAGCGGTAACATTACGGCAGCCCTTGGCGCCCTTACTGGGATGGCGGCTTATGGCGAAGGCTATATCAGCCAGGCGGAGTTCTGGATCGTGCTGTGGGGATGTTCCCTCTGGTTTATCCTGCAGAGGATCATCATGGTATTTGCCTTCTGCAAGTACTATAAGGTAGCGCCTATGGCAAAGGAGGATCTGCCGGATCTGAAAACAACGCTGAAGGAAGGCTGGCAGGGGCTTCTGCTCCCGGTGATCATCCTTCTTCCCTTTGTCCTTGACTATTTCTTCAAGTCCACCTTCTTCACGGAAAGGCTGGGCAAGAGCGGCGCTTCGGCGATGTCAAGCAGCCTTCTGATCTTTATCGGAGGCCTGGCATCCATTTACGCGGTCATCATTGCAAAGGATAAAAAGCAGGTAACGCCTAACGGCATTGCCAGGATGTTTGCGGATGGCATTAAGGTTATTGCCCCGGCCATCGGCGTGTGCGTGTTTGGCTACATGATCGGTGCCATGTTCACGGATCTCGGCGTGACGGATGAGATGCTGACCTTCATGGAAGGCATGAACATGGGCAAGTTTGGCCTGGTTGTCTTTATCTGCCTGATCACCTGCCTTCTTGGCATGGTTATCCCGGGAAGCTCCCTTGTCGTTATCTTTGGACCGGTGTTTATCACGATCCTGGTCGCCAAGGGCGTGAATCCTGTGCTGGCGGCCGCCATGCTCCCCTGCATCTGCGGCGTTATGTGCGGCATCACGCCGCCCCTGGGGCTTGGCATGTACGCGGGCATGAGCCTGGCCAACTCCGATTTTGGCAAAACCTTCCGGAATAACCTCTGGTGGGTGGCTGCGCAGTTTGTCATGGAAGTCATCGTTCTGATGGGATGGCTGCCGATCCTTGGGCTGTAAAGGAGGGAATGGCATGAGAGAAAAACTGAAAAAGATTTCCGATGTCTTTAAGCTTATCTTTGGCTATGGCATCATGATCGTCCTCTTCCTGGGAGGCCTGACATTCTTCGGTTACCTGGCGGCCCTGTTTATCGGCGGGGAAACCGCGACGAATATGTGTACCTGGATCTACAAGTCCTTTATCCCGGTTCTGATCCGGGCAACGACCATCCTTATCCTGTTTGGCCTGGTGACCATGTATCTGGGCGGCGAGAAGGCTCTGACGCCCGGAAAGAAAAACATGCACGAGGAAGGGGAAAAGTAATTTCAACATTTACCAGCAAGGATTCTCCTGCCTCTATAGGCAGTGAGAGGAATTGCAAAAAAGGAAATTTAACGGCAGTGGTGGGCGGAGAGAGATCGGTATCCCCCACTGACATGAGGCAAGCTACAGTCAGTGATATACTGACATGTCAGGCTCCGTGAAATTATCGACTGTGGATTGAAACAAACCCTTGCAGGGAAAATTTCCTGAAGCGGTCACCATGGGCCGTTTCGGGCAGGAGGGGAGATTCCCCTCCTGTTTATTGCCGGACTTATAAGCAAATGATTATGAATTTTATAGGCAGGAGGATTTCCCGTGAATCAATCATTGAACTTTCTGGCAGCTATCGACAGCGTATGGCGGACGCCCATTCCCGTCCCGGTTCTTAACAGGGCCAGGCAGAGTCTTCTGGACTATCTGGCTGTGACATGCGCGGGAGCGGCTTTCCAGAGGGAAAAGCTGGAAAAATACTATGCCTTTGCCATGCCTGAGGAGGGAAAATTTAAGGCGATCGGGACAGGGCGGAACCTGGTCCTCAAGGAGACGGTTTTCTTAAACGGCCTTAACGGTCATGCCCTGGATTTTGATGACGGCACCAATTCCGGCATCATTCACCTTGGCTCCCCCATCTTCAGCCTTCTCATCCCGCTGTCCCAGCGCTATGGCATTGGCATTGATGATATGCTGAAAGCCGCCATTGTCGGCTATGAGGCTTCTTATACCATGGCCGTATCCATTCAGCCGGGGCATAAGGCGATGGGATACCATGCGACCGGCACCTGCGGAACGCTGGGCGCGACCCTGGCGGCGAGCTATATGCTGGGCTTTTCCGATGAGGAGAGGTTCCAGGCCTTTGCCAGCGCATGCGTGGCAGCCAGCGGAATGCTTAAGGTCCTGGATGACGGGAGCGAGCTTAAGCCCTATAATGTGGCAAAGACGGCTCTCCTTGCCCTTACCGCCCTGCAGATGGCGAAGGCCGGTTTTAAGGGCCATGCGGACCCGCTTGGCGGGCGCGGCTTCCTTAAGATGATGACCGGGAAAGAAGACGTAGCGCTTAAGCCGGTGCTTCTTAACGGCACCTATGCGATCATGAAAAGCTACACCAAGCCTTACGCCTCCTGCCGCTACACGCACCCGGCTGTGGAAGCGGCGATCCACATGAGAGATAAGGTGACGGCAGAAGATGTCGAAGAAATCCGTATCCGCACTTACGATCTGGCTGTATCCGGCCACGACCATACGGACATTCCGGGCAGCTACAGTGCCAAAATGAGTATCCCTTATGCAACAGCGGCAGGGCTGCTTTATGGAAAAGCCGGTTTGCAGGAGTTCTCGGAACAGGTGGTTAAGGATCCTGAGATCCTGAGCCTGACAAAGAAAATAAAAGTAGTCGCAGATGAGGAACTAAGCCGGATCTTTCCCGGTATTCAGGCGGCTATCGTTACCATAAAGACAAAAGACGCTGTCTTTAACGAACGCGTGGACTTTCCAAAAGGAGAACCGGAAAATCCACTGACGGATGCAGAGTTCCGTAGCCGATATGATGGCCTGATGGATTATGGCGGTGTGGAAAAATCGGTCAGCAGCGCTGTCTTTGATACGGTATACCGTAAAAACGCTAAAGTCAGTGAACTTGTGGACCGATTATAGTATTGCGCACGAATGTTCGGCGGAAATATGTCCGCTGAAAATTAAGCGTGGAAAACGAATCAAAAAGCAAGCGCTTTGTCTGTCTGCTTAAAGCAGATGGATGAAAACATTAAGGAGCATCAGAATGAATAAAGAACCTGTTAACCTGATCCTTGGCACGATGACTTTTGGAGAATCGGTGTTCAGCCCGGAAGTCTCGCAGTTCATCACGGCTTTCCTGGATGAGGGCTATGAGGAACTGGATACTGCGTACGTCTACAATGACGGCAACTGTGAGCGCCTTCTTGGCGAGGTGCTGCCGAAGCTGGACCGTCCCTTTAAAATCGCGACAAAGGTAAACCCGAGGATAACCGGAAGACTGGATGCCGAGGCGGCTTACAAGCAAGTGAATGAATCCCTGGAGAGGATGAATCTGAAAAGCGCAGATACGGTATTTCTGCATTTTCCCGACCCGGCTACGCCCGTAGCCTCTGTCCTGGAGGCGATGGCGGCTCTCCACAAAGAAGGAAAATATAAAGAGCTTGGCCTGTCAAATTTTCCGGCATGGATGGTCGCGGAGGTCTTTTATATCTGTGAAAGAAATGGCTGGGTCAAGCCGACGATATTTGAGGGAATCTATAATCCCCTGACGAGAAAAGCGGAAACGGAGCTCAACGACTGCCTGAACCATTTCGGCATGCGCTTTTACGCCTATAATCCCATGTGCGGAGGGCTCCTGACCGGAAGGTACGGTTCCTACAGCGATGCTCCGACGGATGGGCGCTTTACCCATCGCCCGAACTATCAGGGGCGCTACTGGAAAAAAAGCTTTTTTGATGCCGTAGAGCTGCTTAAAACGGCGGCAGAAAAGCACGGGATCACGATCGTGGAGGCGACTTACCGCTATCTTGCCTATCACTCCATGCTGGATCACGACCGGGGGGATGCCATCATCATTGGCGCGTCTAAACTTTCCCATCTTCAACAGAACATGGAGGCGGTAAAGAGGGGGCCCCTTCCGGAGGATATGCTGGAGGTTTTTGAAAGGGCATGGCAGATCACAAAGGCAGACAGCCCGGAATATTTCACCCTGTATAAAGGCAAGGGAAGCGTGGGAGGCGAGAAAAAGTAAATGTTAGACCAGAAGAAAGTATTTGACACACTCTCTCAGAACGGCGTGTCATTTTTTGCCGGTGTGCCGGATTCTTACCTGAACGGTTTCTGCAATTACGCATTGACACATGCGAAGGACAGGAATATCATTACAGCGAATGAAGGGAATGCTGTAGCCCTGGCGGCCGGGCATTATCTTGCGACTAAGGAGATTCCCCTGGTCTATATGCAGAACAGCGGAGAAGGGAATGCCGTCAACCCGCTGGCCAGCCTTGTGGACAGAGATGTCTACGCGGTCCCTATGCTCCTGCTTATCGGCTGGCGGGGGCAGGGAAACACAGAGCCCAATCATCCCCAGCATAAGCTTCAGGGAGAGATCACGACAGAGCTCCTTAAGGTCATGCATATTCCGTATCGCATTCTGACGGATTCTGATGAGGATTTCACCCTCGCGGCGGCGGAGGCGACTTCTTACTGTAAAGAAACGAGGGGCGTTTTTGCCCTCATTGCGCCCAAGGGTGTCATGGCCGATCCGGATAAGCCGAACAACACGGACGGATCTTATCCCATGAGCCGGGAAGAGGCTATTGAGGTCATCCTGTCGCATATGCCGGAGGATACCATCTACAGCGCGACTACGGGGCGTGCCACACGTGAGCTGTTTTTCCTGCGGGAGAAGAGAGGGGAGACGAAAGCCCACGACTTTTTGAACGTCGGATCGATGGGGCATGCCAGCTCCGTTGCTCTCGGGATCGCCCTGGCAAGGCCAGAAAGGCCTGTCGTTGCCCTGGACGGGGATTCGGCGGCCATGATGCACATGGGCGCCATGACGATGGTCAGCAAGGTGGCAGCGCCGAACTTCATGCATGTTGTCCTCAATAACGGAGCGCATGAATCGGTCGGCGGGCAGCCGTCTGCCGGGCACCGGATCGATTTCACGAAGATCGCGGAGGCCTGCGGCTATGCGACGGTGGGACATCCCGTGACCACGGAGGAGGAACTCATTGAGGCGATCGGGCAGCTTAAGGACTGTAAAAAGGCCTCCTTTATCGATTGCCGCATACATAAAGGACTGACCAGGAAGCTCCCTCCGATCATTTTTGACCACAGGGAAGCGATAGACGCCCTGATTGATGACCTGAACAGCTGAATAATCGGAAAATCCAAGAAAGGAAATATATAACCATTATGAACAGCATGGAAAAAACAAGAGAATTTCTGAAAAGCATAGGCCTTCCCGGCGGCGACGCCTATGATCTGCCGACCTCGGAAAAACGCTTTGCCGATGGTGGGCAGTACCGCTTTGAGGTGCCGGGCATTCAGGGGCCGAAAGTCATGAAGGCCCTTCTTGAGGCTATGGACTCTTATGGGCTGTATCTTCACCGGGTCACCCAGACCCAGGGCATCATGCGCCTGACGGATGAGGAGATCGGCAAGATGGTCGAGCTGGCTCATCAGTACCAGACTGACCTTATCCTGGCTATCGGTCCCCGCGCGACCACGGATACCTCGGCATCGGTCCACACGGAGGAGGGCGTGCGTATGGGGTACCGTCTTCGCGGGCAGGAACAGGTCGTGAGAGCTATTGAGGATGTCAAGAGAGCTGCCCGCCTGGGCTGCCGGGGCTTCCTGGTATACGATGAAGGCTGCCTTTACGCGCTGAATGAGATGCGTAAAGCCGGTGAGCTGCCGGCAGACTGCCACTTTAAGGTCTCGGCCCATGCCGGCCACGGCAACCCCTGCTCGGCCCGCCTTCTGGAGATGATCGGCGCGGATTCCATCAATCCTGTGCGCGACATTCAGCTTCAGATGCTCGCTGCCATGAGGCAGGCCATCTCCTGCCCCATCGATATCCATACCGAGAACCCGAAGTCCACAGGCGGCTTTATCCGCCATTATGAAGTGCCCGAGATGATCCGCATTGCCGCGCCTATCTATTTGAAGACCGGCGGAAGCGTGGCCGCGACGCACTCCTGGGACAGCACGGAAGATGATGCCAGGAAGAGGGCAAAGCAGTGCAGCCTGGTCAAGAGGATGATCGATGAGTATTATCCGGAAGCCGTCTGGAGCCCGAGGGGATCCTTGACACAGGAAACAATTTAAAACAGATATATAGATATATAGTTAGAAAGGAAGAGATAGACATGAGACACCATATGTATAATCCGGATTTTAAATTTCTGGTAGAGCCGGAGCATTTTAACAAATATACGGACCGTGAGCTGTTGCAGTACTGCCTGGGCGCGACGATGTACATGCCCGGCTTTAAGGATTTCACGCCCAAGATCCTGGAGCATGCTATGCCTGGCCTGACGACGATGGTCCTCTGTTTTGAGGATGCCTGCCCGGAAGAGCGTGTCCCGGAGGCGATGGAGAATGTCCATCATCTTCTTGCCACGGTTACGGAGGCTGTGGACAGCGGGAAGCTTGACCCGGACTATGTTCCACTGATCTTTGTGCGTATCCGTAACCTTGAGCAGTTCAAGGAATTTGGCGATAAGCTGACCAAGCAGGAGGTGCGGTCCCTGTGCGGCGTTAACTTCCCGAAATTCAACGCCGAAAACGGATATGAATATTACGCTTACTTAAAGGATCTGAATAAGCGCTTTGACGAGATCATCTATGGCATGCCGATCATTGAAGATCCCGAAGTGGCCTATAAGGAGAGCCGCATTTCGCAGCTGATGGGCATCAAAAAGATCCTGGATAAATATAAGGATCTGGTGCTTCAGGTCCGCGTCGGCGGTACGGATT
This sequence comes from uncultured Blautia sp., assembly GCA_946545475.1. Taxonomy (GTDB): domain Bacteria; phylum Bacillota; class Clostridia; order Lachnospirales; family Lachnospiraceae; genus Blautia_A. The sequence continues at coordinate 780 of CAMNNO010000106.1, read as the reverse complement.
TCAGCTCTGTGTTCGGCGTGCGCCGCGGCGTTGACTATAGCCTTTATGACATTATGACCGTCCGCGAATGCCTGAGCGATATCATCAATGTCTGCGGCCGCAATAACGACTATGTGATCTCCGGTCCCGTGTGGGAATATTTCCGCGCTCCCAAGGAGCTGATGTTTGAAGAGCTTCAGCACTACGGCATCGAGGATTACCTGATGAGGCGCCAGCCCCTGGTGAATGGCGAGATCGACGGCCTGCTCCGTGAGGTGCTGCTCGACAAGGCCAATGGCTTTGTCGGCCGCACGGTCATTCATCCGACCCATGTCAAGTTTGTCAACGCCCTGATGGCCGTGACAAAGGAAGAATATGACGATGCCTGCCAGATCTTGGGAACCGGCGGCGGTGTGGTCAAGGGCTCCGGCGGAAATAAAATGAATGAGATCAAGCCCCACACTAACTGGGCGAAAAAAGTTTATAACAGGGCAAGAGCTTTTGGCGTCATTAAGAATGAGAGCGGCTATGTCAAGCTTTTTGCCGTAAACGACTGACCAGACAGATACGTTTGCCGCCGCGTGCAGCCGGTCACCTTTGGGTGACATCTTCCTTGCGGCAGCCCTGTGCGTAAACAACGACGGCTCTGCGGTAATGCCGCGGAGCCGTCGTCATACTAGTTACACTTAATAATTGCCGTAGGCAATTATTTTAGTGTAACTGCATATACTGCGGCCAAAAATTACATGTTAATGACCTGACGCTTTGTCAGTAAATAGCTATCATTCGTTGTCGCAAAGC
>CAMNNO010000105.1 GCA_946545475.1 uncultured Blautia sp. | reverse complement strand
CAGAGCCGTCAGGCTCTCAGAAGCCACAGACCTTTATGGTCTGTGGTAGTTCACGATCTGCTAAAGCAGGCTCCCCCGCTTCTTTTTTTCCCGTATCCGCCGCAGAGCGTTGTCGACGGATTTCGTCGTCCGGCCCAGAGCCTTTGCGATATCCTCATAGCTTTCACCCTGGAGGAAGAGGGCAAGTACCTCTTCCTCCAGGCGGCTTAAGCCCTCGAACAGGCGGGATGTCTCTTCTTTTGCCATCTCCTGGTCGATCAGGATAGTCTCCGGGCTGTCCTGGGACTGCCCCAGAAGCGCCTCCTCTTCCTCTGCCGAGAGCGAGACATAGGCATTCAGGGGCATATTTTTCTGCCGGTTGGAATTTTTTATCGCCTTATACATCTGCCGGTCAATGCACAGCCCCGCAAAGGTCTGGAATGATGCCTCCCGCCCTTCCTGGTAATCCCGTATGGCCTGGAAGAGGCCGATCATCCCTTCCTGGATGAGGTCATCGGTCTCGCCTCCGGCCAGGAAAAGCTTTCTGGCCTTTTTCAGCACCAGGCCCTTATATTTTTCCAGCAGATAATCTGAAATCCCTTTTTCTCCCTGGCGCATAAGGCGGATAAGCGCCTCATCGTCAAGGCTCTCTAACATTTTCTGATCCATTCCTGATCCCATGTCCGTGATAGCCTCTGGCCTATGCCTCTGCATATAGCCGTGTTCATTATTTCATCCCATCCTCTGGCGGAAGGCTTCGTAACAGAGAACCCCCGCGGCCACGGAAGCGTTCAGGGAATCGATGTCTCCCTTCATGGGAATGGAGACGGAAAAATCGCACTTTTCCCGCACCAGGCGGGATACGCCGTCCCCCTCGCTGCCGATGACCAGCCCCAGAGGACCTGTCAGATTGCACCGGTACATCACCTCGCCGTCCATGGCCGAGCAGGCAAACCAGAGCCCCTCTTCCTTTAAGCTGTCCATCGTTTTTCCGAGATTGGACACCTTGGCCACCGGCGTATAGGCCAGCGCTCCTGCCGATGTCTTGGCGACGACCGATGTCAGGCCAACCGCCCTGTGGGAAGGGATAATGACCCCGTGGCATCCGGCCAGGTTCGCCGTCCGGATAATGGCCCCCAGATTATGGGGGTCCTCAATGCCATCCAGAAGAAGGATAAACGGTGGCTCCCCCTTCTCCCTGGCCTTGTTCAGGATGTCGTCCACCGACGCGTAGGCAAAGGCCGCCGCCCTGGCGATAACGCCCTGATGGCTGCCCGTCAGGCTGAGGTGGTCCATCCGCTCCTTCGGCATGTAATTGATATAAAGATTTTTCTTTCTGGCTTCCCGGAGGATGGTCAGTATCGGGCCATCCTTGCAGCCGTCCTGGATATAAAGGCGGTCGATCTCCCGCCCGGCCCTCAGCGCCTCGATCACGGGATTTCGTCCCTCGATCTGGTCCCTTGGGGTATTATCTTCCATATCATCCTCGCGGGGGCTTTCGTATGCCTCACCCTCCGCTCTTTTTTTATAGTCTCTCCCTGTGCTTTTTCCGTCGTCTTCGATACGCTTATTCGGATTCTTCAATCCCGTTCTCCTTTTCTTCTGTTTCCAGAGGGGATACCCCCTGCCCCGTTTCCAGAAGGGATAGACCCTGCCTGACCAGAAAGAGCAGGCGCTCATCCTCCTCCTTAAGGTACAGATACCCGATAAGAGCCTCAAAGCCTGTCGCCCTCCGGTAATCCGACATGGGCGCGTTTTTGGCCATGGTTCCCGGATGGGCATTGCGTCCCCGGCGGTATACGGCTTCCTCCTCCTCGGTGAGAAGCGGCAGAAGGCTGTTTATCATGGCAGACTGGGCCGTAGCGCTCACCATATGGATGGCTTCCTTGTGCAGCTTTTTTACCGGGCAGCTCCCCTTGAGGACCAGGACGGAGCGGACAATAAGGTCAAATATCCCATCTCCGATATAGGCCAGCGCCAGGGGACTGTATGTCCTCAGATCCCTCTTTTCCAGGTCAAAGGTCTCCCGTATCGCCTTAAGTCCCATTACGCTCTCTGCCATTTCACACCCTCTCTGGTGTCCTTTAAAATGATCCCCTTCGCCAGCAGCTCATCACGGATGGCGTCCGCTTTCGCAAAGTCCTTAGCCTTTCTGGCTGCCTGCCTGGCCGCGATCAGCTCCTCGATCTCCTTATCCAGGCTCTCCTCCGGCTTATCTAGGATAAGCCCCAGAACATCCGTCAGGGTGGACAGCAGGGAAAGCAGGGCTGCGGCAAACGCGGGGCTGCTCTCCTCGGTAACATGGGAGTTGGCGAATTTGACCAGCTCAAAAACGGCCGCCAGGGCATCTGCCGTGTTAAAATCATCGTCCATGGCTTCTTCGAATTTGGCGGTAAAGCCCTTTGCCTCGGCCAGGAGCGCTTCCTCCGCCTCGCTGATCGGCGAGCCTTCTCCGCTTCCTTTGCGGTCCGAGAGCCGGCGGGCGCATTCCCTTATCCTCTCCAGGGAAGAGGCAGCGCTTTCCATCAGCTCCGCGCTGAAATTAAGCGGACTGCGGTAATGGGCGTTCAGCATAAAGAAGCGCAGGACCTGGGGGTCGTACTGAGCGGTGATCTCCCGCACGGTGCGGAAGTTCCCAAGGGATTTTGACATCTTGTGATTGTCAATATTCAAAAACGCGTTGTGCATCCAGTAATGGGCAAACACTTTTCCGTTGCAGGCCTCGCTCTGGGCGATCTCATTTTCATGGTGCGGGAAAATAAGGTCCTCGCCTCCCGCGTGGATATCGATCTCCTCGCCGAGATATTTCCGGGACATGACCGAGCACTCGATATGCCAGCCGGGGCGCCCGTCGCACCAGGGCGAGGGCCATGAGGGCTCGCCTTCTTTTTTCGGCTTCCAGAGGACAAAGTCCAGCGGGTCCTCCTTCTGCTCCTCGCCGGAAACCGCGATGGCGCGGAAGCCGGACTGCAGGTCGTCCAGGTTTTTGTGGGACAGCTTGCCGTAGGCCTTAAAAGCCTTTACGCGGAAGTATACGGTCCCGTCGGCTGCCGCGTAGGCATAGCCCTTGTCGATCAGGCTCTGGATCATGTCCACCATGCCCTCGATCTCCTGCGTGGCCTGGGGATGGGTGGTGGCCGGCTTAACGTTCATATCCGCCATGTCCTTTTTGCACTCGGCGATATAGCGGACGGAAATCTCGTCGGCCGATACCCCTTCTTCGATGGCTTTTTTTATGATCTTGTCGTCAACATCCGTAAAATTGGACACATAATTGACCTGATAGCCCTTATATTCCATGTAGCGGCGGACGGTGTCGAAGATGATCATGGGGCGGGCATTGCCGACATGGATCAGATTGTAGACGGTGGGGCCGCAGACATACATCCGGACCTTTCCTTCTTCGATGGGGATAAATTCTTCCTTGCGGCGGGTCAGTGTATTAAAAATACGCATGGATCGTACCTCCTTACTTGATGATAGGTCAGAAGGAGATCTATTCTCCCTCTAAACCCGGCGGGGCGCCCGTCACCGTCAGGTGACTATTTCCGATTGGCGCCCCTGCCATAGATGCCAAAGGCCTCAGGCCTCCGGGGATATGCGCGAAAGCAGGCATACCGCCTGCGACGCGATGCCTTCGCCCCGGCCGGTAAAGCCAAGGCCTTCCTCTGTGGTGGCCTTTATGCCGACGCACGCGCTGTCAATGCCAAGGACAGAGGCGATATTGTTTCTCATTGTCTCGATATGGGGCGCCATCTTCGGCTTCTGAGCGATGATGATGGCATCCACATTTACCGTCTGCCAGCCCTTCTCGAAAAGAAGCGCGGCCACCTGCCGCATCAGCTCCAGGCTGTCGGCGCCGGCGAACGCCTCGTCCGTATCCGGGAACAGATGGCCGATATCGCCGAGGGCCGCCGCGCCCAGCAGGGCATCCATGATGGCGTGGGAAAGCACATCGGCGTCCGAATGGCCGAGAAGGCCCTTTTCCCAGGGAATGTGAACGCCCCCGATAATAAGGGGACGCCCTTCTGTCAGGCGGTGCACGTCGTATCCCGTGCCAATTCTGATATCACATGTATTCATGGTAATGATTTCCTGTTCACTTTTATAAAACCCACACAAGCTCTCAGCAAAATGGGATCAGCCGTCAAGGTACTGGTGGATGATCTTGGCCAGTATCTGCACCTCGTCTATGGCGGCCTCTTCGCTCATGCAGTTTTCCGAAAGGATGCAGACCACATAGGTACAGCGGGTGCCGTAGACAATGGCGATATCGTGCTGGGAGTGGTCGTTTTCTCCGGTCTTATTGGCAGTCCGTATGCCGGAGGGCAGGGCGTCCGGGATCTTCCAGGTCTCTTCCTGCTCAAGCAGGAAGCGCAGCATCTCATCCGAGGCCCCTTTGCTGACGCAGCGGCCAAGGTATATGCGCTCAAGGAGAAGCCCGCAGTCCTTGGCGGATGTCCGGTTAGCGCCTCCGGCATCGATGTGCTCGGAGCTGCTGGGGTGAAGCGTTCCCATAACGGCCGTATCGGCATAGCCCTGTTCAGCCAGGTAGGCGTTGATCAGGGCGGCCCCTTCCAGGAAGTCATGGGACGGCGACTGGAGCCGGACCACTTCGTTGAAGGACTCGTTATCGCTGGCCGCGATCATATCCCAGATCAGGCTGTCAATATGGTCAAGGACGCTCTGGGAAGCGCTGTCCTGGCCGTACAGGGTCCCTACGTTCTGCCTCATCGCGGGCATGTTATGGAAGGCGCCGGCCATGGTAAAGGCCTTGATCAGGGAGGCCGACACCATGGGCCTGTCGTTGATGAGAAGTGTCCGGCCCATGTTCAGCTCTTTCACGTAGACGCTCCAATCCCCTTCGGCCCGAGCGATCTCCTCTTCCAGGGCGGCGGAGAGCTCCGGCAGATCCAGGGATATCTCCTGCCCGATGTAGCCGTCCGAATCGTAGGAAAAGCCTTCCGGAGTCTGTCCGGCTGCTCCGGGAAGAGAGGCGTTTTCGCCGCCAAAATAATAATAACCGGAAAACAGGCGTCCCTCGCAGATCATCTCCACATAGTGGATGCCTTTTTCCTGTACCAGGCGTCCGTCCGCGTCAAAATAGTAATAGCCATCCGAAAAGCCCTGTTCCTGAGCGTTCCGGATATAGCGGATACGCGGGGCCGCATTCAGCTTTCCCAGGTTCCCGGCCAGATAATATCCGTTAAATACCCTGGCGCCGGCACTGGTGTCCAGATGGACGAGCCTTCCGTCGCCCGGCCGCATGCGGCCGGTCTCGTCGTGATAATAATAGCCGTCAAGGGTGGCGCCGTCGATCGTGACATGGTCAAAGTAGTGAACGGCTGCCTCGCTCTCAAGGCTTCCGTCCTTTTTAAGGATATAGTAGCCGCTGCTCTTGAGCAGATAGCAGCCGCTTCCGTCCCCGACAGGCACGATCTGAGATTCCTCCGTCACCGACTCAAAGGGCAGGGAAGCCTCTGCCCGGATGTTTCCCGATGAGAGGCTTAGGATTGCGGCAGTGACCAGGCAAAGGCGCCGCAGGAAGCCATCCGGGCGTTCTCTTTTTATAAGCATTTTTTGCACCGACTTTCGAAACAGACAACGGTCACGGCAGCTTAGGAGCTGCGGGCAAACAACTTGTACATGTCCTGAAGTCAACAACAGGCTTATTCTTTTAGTATAGCGGTTTTCACTTTTATGTCAAGAATGGTGGGAATATTTCGATTTTGGTGAGTTCTATTTTATGCTTACCTGGCGGTAGGGGCTATGTGCGCTATGGTTCCTCTTAGCTTGCATTCTACGCTTACCTGCCGGTAGGCGCAGGGGAGGGGGGGCCGCTCAGAGTTGCGAAGCCCGCATCCCCCTCCCCTGCACCCCTCCCCCCAGGGGCACGCCGATTGATTGTGAGGGTAGGAAATTTATAGTTAAAGATTTATGTTTACTCGGCTTTTATTTACTGCTATAACAGGGTAGAGGGAGGTGTGTCCTCCCTCTACCCTGTTATTAGATCTGAGTTTCTACGAAAATGCTGTAGATGGCTTTGACGGCCGCTTCAAAGTCGCGGTTGGCTACGCCGATGATGATGTTCAGCTCACTGGAGCCCTGGTCGATCATTTTTACGTTGACGCTGGCGTGGGCCAGGGCGGAGAAGATCCGTCCGGCGGTGCCGCGGGTGGAGCGCATGCCTCGGCCCACTACGGCGATCAGGGCCAGGTCCGATTCCAGCTCCACAAAGTCGGGCTGCACCAGCCTGTGGATGCCGGCAATGACCTGCTGCTCCTTATCCTCAAACTCATCCTGGTGGACGTAGATCGTCATGGTGTCGATGCCGGAGGGCATATGTTCGAAGCTGATCCCCTGGTCCTCAAAAACCTGGAGCACACGGCGGCCGAAGCCGATCTCGCTGTTCATCATGGACTTCTCGATATTGATGGAGCAGAAGCCCTTCTTGCCCGCAATGCCGGTAATGGTATAGCGCGGCTTGCGGCATGTGCTCTCTACAATGAGGGTTCCGGCATCCTGCGGGCGGTTGGTGTTGCGGATGTTGATGGGAATGCCTTCCTTTCGCACGGGAAAGATGGCGTCCTCGTGGAGGACCGTGGCTCCCATATAGGCCAGCTCGCGCAGCTCCCGGTAGGTAATGGTCTCAATGGTCTCCGGGTTTTTCACGATCCTGGGGTCCGCCACCAGGAAGCCCGACACATCTGTCCAGTTTTCATACATATCCGCCAGGATGGCCCGGGCGACCAGCGATCCCGTGATATCCGAGCCACCGCGGGAAAACGTGCGCACGGTCCCGTCCTCCTCGGCGCCGTAAAAGCCCGGGATGACCGATGGCGGCGCATCCTGCAGCCGCTCCTTAAGCAGCTGGTTTGTCGTCTCCCCATCCAGGCTGCCGTCAGGATAAAAGCGGACAACCTCTGCGGCATCGACAAAGTCATAGCCAAGATATGCCGCCATAACCTTGCCGTTCAGATACTCCCCGCGGGAAGCGGCGTAATCCTTGCCAGCCTTGGCCTGAAAGTTTTTTTCGATCTCCTTAAATTCCCCATCCAGGGACAGTGAAAGCGAAAGCCCTCTGATGATCTCGTTATAGCGCTCCTGTATAGCCTCCAGCTGGCCGCCAAAATCGCCGCCCTTTTCCGCCGTGCGGTAGCAGCTGTAGAGCATATCCGTCACTTTCGTATCGCCGTCATAGCGCTTTCCCGGTGCCGAGGGGACCACAAAATACCGGGAGACATCGCTCTTTATGATCTCGCCGACTTTCTGGAACTGGGTGGCGTTCGCCAGGGAGCTTCCGCCAAACTTAACAACTTTTTTCATACTGTTTACACCTCTTCATGGGATGATCAAAAGCCTGATAGCCTTTAACATAATCCTTAGTATAATAAAAAAAGGAAATATTTTTTTCAAGCTTTTCTTTTCCTTCTCAATAAAAAACGTGATTTTTGCCAACTTTCGCTCTCTTCCGGTTAAGATTATCAAAAAAATGACAATTTTCCTTTTCCCTCTCCCATCATTTTGGTTCGGGGCTTGATTCATCAGGCTTTTTACGATACACTAAAGGTGAAAAAATTTATTGCAGACCAGGTCCCCTCTGTCTGCCTGTGCAGCTTTCCGGGACCTTTCATATAACACGAGGAGTTTTTCATGAACTATATCGTATTTGACCTGGAATGGAACCAGTCTCCCCAGGGCAAGAATCACTCCGACCAGCGCCTCCCCTTTGAGATTATCGAGATCGGGGCCATACGCCTGGATGAAAATTTTAAGAACCGGTCTTCCTTTCACTGCCTGATAAAGCCCAAGGTCTACCAGAAGATCAACAACAACATTCACAATGTCATCCATATAGATATCAAGGATCTGTTAAAGGGCCTTCCGTTTCCCGAGGCTGTGTGCCGTTTCCTCTCCTGGTGCGGGGATGATTTCTGCCTCTGCTCCTGGGGCAACCAGGATGTTTTCGAGCTCGAGCGGAATATGGATTACTATCATCTGCTCCATCTCCTTCCGGCTCCCATCCTGTACGCGGATGTCCAGAAGCTCTTTGCCATCAGCTCCGGGGAGCCCTCCGAGCGCAGGTCCCTGGAATACGCCGTGGATGTGATGGGGCTGTCGAAGCAGAAGAGCTTTCACCGCGCCCTCAATGACGCCTATTATACGGCCAGGGTCCTGCAGCTTCTGCCCAAGGACCTCATCACCCGCTATCCCTCCCTGGATATCTACCGCCACCCGGAGGGCGAGGAGGAGGACCTGTTCCTGTACCTTTCCTCCTGTTCCAAATATGTCTCCCATCCGTTTCCTTCCCGCGAGAGAGCCATGAAGAACCCGGAAGTGACCAGCACCCGCTGTCCCGTCTGCCGCGCCAGCGTCCGGCGCCAGCTGCGCTGGTTCAGCCTGAATGCCAAGGTTTACTACAGCATCTCCCTTTGCCCGAACCATGGCCTCATCACCGGCAAGATCCGCTTTCACCACACAAAGGATGATACCTACTTTGCCGTCAAGACCCTTCGCCTCGGCGACGAAGCCGCCGCCGCGGATATCCGCAAGCGCCGCCAGGCCTTCCGCCTGAAAGCCGCCAAGCTGTGACGGGGCGGTGTTCACCGCTAGACGATGATTTCCTTATGCCGCCCCTGCGATAATAAGCCCCCTGGCTTCTTCATAGCGAAAAAGCCAGGGGGCTTGCTTTACGGCTGATATTTGAAAATGTCGTAGGTCGCGTGGGCCTTCGGCCTTAAAAGGCTCGCTCCGATATCTTTTTCATACTGGATGGCATAGCCCACATAGTTTCCCTCATAGGTGAACTCGCTCAGCACGCACGGCATGCGTCCCGGCGTATTCTTAAGGGTCGTCCTTTTTCGCTCAACCCTGTTTCGCGACACGCCCGTCGGCAGCATGACCTGCAGGCTCCCCTGGTATTCAAAGGCCTGGACATCCGAGAGGATGTAAGCCTGGTTGGGAAGAAAAGTCACCCTATCCCTTGTCCGGTACAGAAGATTCTGCCGCCTGAAATTTTCAAAGCCATAATCCAGAAGAGCTTTCGTATCCGAATAGTGGGTACCCGGGCAGCTTAAAACCACGGCGATCAGGGTCACGTTTCCCCTCCGGGCATAGGTGACCAGGGTATTGCCGGCCTCGTCCGTGTAACCCGTCTTTCCGCCCAGGACTCCGTTATAGGCATAGTCCCTTCCCTCCATCATGGCGTGATGGTTCAGGAAATACCTGGTCTCCTTCATGATATTGGTCGGCAAAAGCTCAAAATATCCGGTCGTGGTAAAATGCTGGAAAAGGCTGTTCCGCCAGGCCGCCCTGGAGATCAGCGCCATATCCATGGCCGTCACATAATGGTTGGGGTCCGTCAGTCCGTGGGGGTTGTTAAAATGGGAATGCGTGCATCCGATGGCCCGGGCGCGGGCATTCATAAGCTCCGTAAATTTCTTTGTGTTGCCGCTGACCTTTTCCCCCAGGCCCAGGGCGATCTCGTTGGCGGACTCCAGCATAAGAGCCATCATGGCCTGCTCCACGGTAAATCTCTCCCCCGTATCCGCATAGATGGATGAGCTGCCGGCTTCAATGCCGTAGGCCGCCGCCTCGGACATGACAAGCTGGTCCGCCATATCCAGGCGCTCGCAGCAGACAAGGGCGGTCAGGATCTTGGTTATGCTGGCCGGGTAGAAGGCCGTATCCTCATTCTTGGCATAGAGCACCGCGCCCGTCTTCGCATCCATCAGCACGGCTCCTCCCGCGCTGATATCCGGGCCCTTTGGCCAGCCTGTCAGAGAATCCGTCATCACATAGGCATCCGTTCCCTCCGATGCCAGGACCGCACCTCCCGGCACCGGCCAAAGGCCAGATACCAGCAGGCTGATGGCCAGCCATATGCCAAAAGCTTTCTGTCCTCTTGATAACACATGTCTTATCCTATCGCTTTTGTCCATTCGTCCGCATCCTTTCGAAATAAGCAAAACCCAATAAGCAAACCCCAATAAGCAAACCCTGATGATCAAGTCCTGATAAGCCACCGCTTTACCCGCAAGCGAGCATAATGCCATTCCTTGCCGCGCTATATGCCGTATCGTACAGGCTCAACGGCTATTTACGGCATAGCGGCGGATCTGCGGGGCGAGAACAAGGGCCAGGGATATCTTAAGCAGATCCGGCACGATAAAGGGAAATACGCACCAGGAGAGCACGGTCATAATTCCCACCGGGCCGTTTGCCTGGCTGTAGACATGGATGAACCACACCGTTCCCGCCGCGTAGCAGGCCAGAAGCCCCAGTACCATGGAAATAGCCAGCACCTTAAGGCTCCTGCCGAACATAGCCTCCATGCCCCACATGATAAGCGCCGACAGAAGGAAGCCCATAACATAGCCGCCGGTATTGCCGAGAAGCCGGCCCAAGCCGCCGCCGAAGCCCGCCAGCACCGGCACGCCAGCCGCCGCCAGCAGGATATAGACCAGCACGGAAAATGTTCCCTTGCGTCCGCCGAGAACAGCTACCGCCATGAAAGCACCGAAGGTCTGCAAGGTAAACGGCACGGCCATAGGAATCGATATCCAGGAGCAAACCGCGATCACGACCGCAAACAGGGCAATGTGGGCAATATCACGAGTAGAAAACTTTTTTGTATTCATAATTAAATCCTCTCAATATAAATTCTCTCAATGCTCAAACTTTTCTGGCACCTTGGTATAAGATATCAGGCTTATAGTATATCATGCTTCCCCTTCCATATCAAACGTAAGTTTATCGGGGAGACCCCGGCGCCCCCTGTAGATCATTCTGGTTTATGTTTACCTGCCGGTAGGGGCTGGGTGCGCCATGCTTCCTTTAACTTTTCTATTTTACGTTTACCTCCCGGTAGGGGCTGGGTGCGCCATGTTTTCTGTTATCTTTTCTATTTTACGTTTACCTCCCGGTAAGGGGCTGGGTGCGCCATGCTTCCTTTAACTTTTCTATTTTGCGCTTACCTGCCGGTAGGTGCCAGGGGAGGG
>CAMNNO010000104.1 GCA_946545475.1 uncultured Blautia sp. | reverse complement strand
CTTTCCGGCGCAGAGCCGGCAGACTTATCCGCTCTGTTCTTCCGCCCGGATGGCTTCTGCGGCTTTCCCGGCGCATGGTCAGGACCTTCCGCCCCTTTGTTCCCGCCTGCTGCCTTCGGCTTTTTACCCAAACTTTCTTTATCGTCCTTTGCTTCGCCGGGCTTCTTCGGCACAACGCGGAAGGTGATCGTCTTCGTCTTATCGTCTACGCCCACCCGGACCGTATCGCCGCGCTTTACCCTTCCTTCCAGTATCTCGTTTGCCAGGGCGTCCTCCACCTTGTTCTGTAGGGCGCGCCGCAGCGGCCTTGCGCCGTACTTGGCGTTATACCCTTCCTGGCAGAGGAGGTCCTTAGCCTGCGGCGAGAGGCGCAGCGTAATAGCCATCTGGGAGAGGCACCGTCTTTCCAGCTCGCCGGAAAGGAGGTCGACGATCCTTCGGATCTCGGGTTTTCCCAGCGTGTGAAAGACCATGATCTCGTCGATGCGGTTCAGGAACTCGGGGCGGAAGATGCGGCGCACCTCTTCCATGACGCCGTTCTTCATCCGCTCGTAATCCTTCTCCGCGCTCTCCGCTCCCACAAACCCCAGCCTCTTGGGCTCAATGATGCTCTGGGCCCCGGCGTTGGAGGTCATGATGATGATGGTCTCCTTAAAGTCCACCTTGCGCCCGTGGGCGTCGGTCACGTGACCGTCATCCAGGATCTGCAGGAGGATGTTGAACACGTCGGGATGGGCCTTTTCGATCTCATCAAAAAGGATGACGGAATAGGGATTGTGGCGGACCTTTTCGCTCAGCTGCCCGCCTTCATCGTACCCCACATATCCGGGCGGGGAGCCGATGATCTTGGAGACGCTGTGCTTTTCCATATATTCGGACATATCGACCCGGATCATGGCCTGCTCGTCGCCGAACACGGCCTCGGCCAGGGCCTTGGAGAGCTCCGTCTTGCCCACGCCCGTGGGGCCGAGGAAGAGGAAGGAGCCGATGGGGCGGCGGGGGTCCTTAAGGCCCACGCGGCCGCGCTTAACGGCCTGGGAAACAGCTTTCACGGCCTCGTCCTGGCCGATGACCCGCTTTTGCAGCACCTGCTCCAAGCGGGAAAGGCGCTTGCCCTCGCTCTCGGTCAGGCGCTTGACGGGAATGCGGGTCCACTCGGCCACCACATCGGCCACATCATTTTCGGTGACGGTGTGGCCCTTGCCGCCGGTTTTGGCGAGCCTCTTTTTCTGCAGGGCGGAGAGCTTCTCCTCGGCCTCCTTCTGGCGGGAGGCGGCCGCCCTGGCGCTTTCTATGTCGCCGCGGCGGATGGCCTCTTCCTTGTCCTGGATGAGGGTCTTTATGCTCTCCTCAAGCTCCTCCTCATCCCTGGGGAGGCGGTACGCGCCTATGCGGACCTTGGAGCAGGCCTCGTCGATGAGGTCGATGGCCTTGTCCGGAAGGAACCTCCCGCTGATATAGCGGTCGGAGAGGCGCACGGCGGCCTCCAGGGCCTCCGGGAGGATGTGGACCTTGTGGTGGTCCTCATAGTAGGGGCACAGGCCCTTTAAGATCTCCAGAGTCTCCTCCCGGCTGGGGGCTTCCACGGTGACGGGCTGGAAGCGGCGCTCCAGGGCCGCGTCCTTTTCTATATACTTTCGGTACTCCTCCTGGGTCGTGGCGCCGATAAGCTGGATCTCGCCCCGGGAGAGCGAGGGCTTTAAAATGTTGGCCGCGTCCAGGGCGCCCTCCGCCCCGCCGGCGCCGATGAGGGTGTGGAGCTCGTCCATGAAGAGCAGGATGTTTTTGTTGGCGCGGACTTCGTCCACAAGGCTGCGGATGCGCTCTTCAAACTCGCCCCGGTACTTGGTTCCGGCCACCATGCCGGAAAGGTCCAGGACCACCAGGCGCTTGTCAGCCATGATCTCGGGCACGTCGCCGGAGGCGATGCGCTGGGCAATGCCCTCGGCGATGGCGGTTTTGCCCACGCCCGGCTCGCCCACCAGGCAGGGATTGTTTTTGGTCCGGCGGCTTAAGATCTGAATGACGCGGCCAATCTCCCTTTCACGGCCGACGACAGGGTCAAGGCTCCCTTCCCGGGCCAGGGCCGTCAGGTCGCGGCTGAACTGGTCGAGGACGGGCGTGCGGCTGCCCTGGGGACTGCCGTTATTCATGCGGAGCGTAAATTCCTCCGCGATGTCCTCGCCCTCGTAGCCGCAGGCCTGGAAGGCCAGGGCATAGAGGTTGGGAATGTTCATCCCCATGGAGTAGAGCAGGCGGGTGCCGACGCAGTTGCCGTCCTGGAGCATGGCGATCAGGATGTGCTCGGAGCCGGCTTTTTCTTCTTTCAGAAGGCGGCTGGCGGCGATGGCGCCCTCAATGATCTCCTGGGCGCGGGGGCTGTAGGTGATGCTGCGGTCAGCCGTTTTCAGGCCGCCGCCGGGGGATGCGACCAGCTTGTCGATAAAGGTCCATACTTTTTCTTCGGTGACACCGTTTTCGGCCAGAAGCTTGCCTGCGGTGCTTTCTGCCTCCCGGACGAGCCCGACCAGAAGATGCTCTGTGCCGATGTATGCGTGGCCGTGTTCGAGGGCGGCCGCACGGGCGGACGAAAGAACGTTTTGGGCCTGGGAAGTCAGTTGTTCTTCGTGCATATATGGTAGCGGCAGGGCAGACGCCCTGCCGATTCTCCTTTCTGTATACTGCGATGAGATGAGGGCCTTACTCCCCGTTATACTCATCCAGGATCTCATCGATCAGGTTATGGATGTCGTCCCGGCACAGCCGCTTGCAGCAGCCCCGGGCTAGGGCCATTCGCAGAAGCTCCTTCATTTCCGCCAGGTTTTTCTGCCTGTCAGCCTGAATGGCTATAACGGCCCCTTTGCGGCGGTCGATGGTGATGTAGCCTTCCTGGCGCAGGATGCCATAGGCTTTGTTGACGGTGTGCATGTTAATGCCTACGGCATCGGCGAGGGAGCGGACGGACGGCAGGGAGTCGCCTTCCTGGAGCTGATTTGTGGCGATGGCCAGGATCACCTGGTTCATCACCTGGGTGTATATGGCTTCTTCGCTGGCGAAATCAATCTCGAATAGCATGGTTAATTCCCCTCCGGGTTAGTGTTCTGTTTGGCGGCCATCTGCAGCTGGATGGCCCTCTGCTTCATTTCTTCCAGCTTTTCCTTGGGAACCAGGGCCATGACCTGCTCCTTGGTGAGCACCAGGTTGATGCTCATGGGGTTAAGGACAAAGCCGGAGGAGTTTTCGTTCAGGAGGCCGGCCAGCGCAACGAACGGCATTTTGGCGGCCCGAAGGTTCTTGCCGGCGGCGAAGCGCGAAAACTCTGAAAGGTCGGCAAAGAAGGGCTGCACAATGCGCCCGTCGTTGGCTTTCAGGAACGGGAAGCCCAGGCGGTTTTTATTTTCCGGGTCGACCTGGAAGGCGACATAATATTCCGATTTCAGGAGGTTAGCGATGACCTCCTCCCACTGGGGGGTAAGGTCCTTTTTCTCCTCCTGGGGGATGGGGCGGCGCATCTCCTGCATAAAATAGATGGCGGAAAGCTGCAGGGCGGGATTGTAGAGCGGGCGTTTTGCGGGCTCTATCTTGCTCATGTCGGCCTCGCGGGCGATGTCCTTAAGCTCCACCTCGCGGCTTTCGTCCCCGCTGTTCCACACAACGGCGTTCACGCCGATGGAGTAGAGGCTGCCGTAGAGACGGGGGAAGTCTTTTTTCTCGAAATTTACATAGCCGAGGGGAATCTTCTCCTCGGATTTTTTGCTGATGAAAGCCTTCACCTGGGCTTCGGTGGCGAAGATCCAGGCCTGGTCGTTGTAGGTTTCCTCGTCGCAGGTGACGTAGGGGTGCTTGGTTGCCTGGGAAAAGGCCACGAAAAGGTGGTCGCGGGTCTGCAGGGCTTTAACGGCTTCTTCTTTACTGATCGACATGGAAATGATAACTCCTTTTTCATATAGTATGCGCACGGATTTTCAGTGGAAATATGTCCGCTTGCAGCGGCGAAAATTCGGCGCGGGAAACGAATGAAAACGCAAGCGTTTTATTCGTTTCCTGTAAATATTGACATGTCAGGCTTCGTCGATGGCTTTTCCGATATCATGGCGCATGTATTTGTTGGCGAAGGTGACCCAGTTAGTGGCTTCGTAGGCTTTCTGGCGGGCTTCTTTCAGGGTGCTGCCGGTGGCGGTGACGCCCAGAACGCGGCCTCCGTTTGTGACGATCCGGCCGTCCTTAAAGGCGGTGCCGGCGTGGAAGCAGAAGTAGTCCGTTTTGCCTGTGAAGGCCTCAAGCCCGGTGATGGGGAGGCCTTTTTCGTATTTTAAGGGGTAGCCGTCGCTGGCGAGGATGACGCATACGGCGGCGTTGTCCTCGAAGGCGAGGTCGATGGTGTCAAGCGTGCCGTCCACGCAGGCTTCCATGACGGTGAGGAGGTCGTTTTTCATGCGGGGCAGGACGACCTGGGCCTCCGGGTCGCCAAAGCGGGCGTTGTATTCCAGGACCTTGGGGCCGTCCTTGGTCAGCATGAGTCCGAAGAAGATGATGCCCTTAAAGGGGCGGCCTTCTTTTGCCATGGCATCCACGGTGGGCTGGAAGATGGTCTTCATGCAGATGTCGTCTATCTCCTTCGTATAGAAGGGGCTGGGGGAGAAGGTGCCCATGCCGCCGGTGTTAAGGCCCTGGTCGCCGTCCTGGGCGCGCTTGTGGTCCTGGGCGGAGGACATGATGCGGATGGTCTTGCCGTCCACAAAGGAGAGGACGGAGACCTCGCGGCCGGTCATAAATTCTTCGATGACCATGCGGTTGCCGGCGGTGCCGAACTTTTTGTCCTGCATGATCTCCCGGACGCCCTCCTCGGCTTCCGCGAGGTTCTGGCAGATGAGGACGCCCTTTCCGAGGGCCAGGCCGTCGGCTTTCAGGACGATGGGGAAGGAAGCCCTGGTGCGAAGATAGGCGAGGGCTTCCTCCGGGTCGTCAAAGTTTTCGTACCCGGCTGTGGGGATGTTGTATTTTTTCATCAGGTCCTTGGAGAAGGCCTTGGAGCCCTCGAGGATGGCGGCGTTTTTGCGGGGTCCGAAGACGCGCAGGCCCTTCTCCTCGAAAGCGTCGACAATGCCGCCCACCAGCGGGTCGTCCATGCCGATGATGGTAAAGTCAATGCCCATCTCCAGGGCAAAGGAGGAGAGACGGTCAAATTCCATGGGGCCTATGGGCACGCATTCGGCAAGGGATGCTATGCCGGCGTTTCCGGGGGCGCAGTAGATTTTTTCGACCCTGGGGTTTTTGGAGATGCTAAGGGCGATGGCGTGCTCGCGCCCGCCGCTGCCTACGATCAATATTTTCACGGATATTCCTCCTGATATACTTGCATGCGCCGCAGCGCAAAAGTCAAAGGTTTCTTTAGGACCTCGGCGTCATTCCTCTATGACCGCATGGCCGTTTTCCACGCGCACATGCCCGGAGGCGATAAGCTGGATGGCTTTTGGGAGGAGCTGGTGCTCGGCCTCGGCCATGACGCGCTTTTGCAGGATCTCCGGGGTATCGCCCGGCTGGACGTAAACGGCTTTTTGCAGGATGATGGGGCCGGTGTCGGTGCCCTCGTCGACAAAGTGGACGGTGGCGCCGGTGACCTTTACGCCCTTCTGCAGGGCGGCCTCGTGGACCTTAAGGCCGTAATAGCCTTTTCCGCAGAAGGAGGGGATGAGGGAGGGGTGTACGTTGATGATGCGGTTTTCGTATGCCCGCACGATCTTTGGCGGGATGGCCACCAGGTAGCCGGCAAGGACGATGAGGTCGGTCTGCCGCTCCTTCAGCGCATCGAGGAGGACATCGTAGAACTCTTCCCGGGTTTCATAATTTTTCGGGGAGATGCACAGGGCCTCGATCCCCTTGTTTTTGGCCCGCTCCAAGGCATAGGCATCCGGATTGTTGCTGATGACAACGTGTACGCGGGCGTCCGTTACATCTCCGCTGTCGATGGCATCCAGGATGGCCTGCAGGTTGGTGCCGCCTCCGGATACCAGTACGGCTGTTTTTAGCATAAGTCTACTCCTTTTTGGCCTTCGGTCACATTTCCGATGATATAGGGGGTCTCGCCGGCTTCCCGGAGGACAGCCAGGGCTTTGGCTTCCTCGTCTTTGTTTATGGCCAGGACCATGCCGATGCCCATGTTGAAGGTGTTGTACATGACCTTCTCCTCGATCTCGCCTTTTTCCTTCAAAAGGTGGAAGATGGGGGGAACGGCGTAGCTGTCCTTTTTGATGACGGCCCGCTTTCCTTCCGGGAGCATGCGGGGAACGTTTTCGTAAAAGCCGCCGCCGGTGATGTGGCTGCAGCCGTGGACGCGGATGCCGGCTTCCTTAAGGCTCCTGAGAGCCTTAACATAGATGCGGGTGGGGGCGATAAGCGTCTCGCCCAGGGTCTGGCCCAGGTCGTCGTAGTAGGTGTTCAGGCTGTCGGCTGTCATGGTGAAAACCTTGCGGACCAGGGAGAAACCGTTGCTGTGGACGCCGGAAGAGGCGAGGCCGATGAGGGTGTCGCCGACGCGGATCTCCTCTCCGGTGATCATCTCCTTTTTGTCGACGATGCCGACGGCAAAGCCGGCCAGGTCATATTCATCGACGGGGTAGAAGCCAGGCATCTCGGCGGTTTCGCCGCCGATCAGGGCCGCTCCGGACATCTGGCAGCCGGCCGCGACGCCGCTGACGATCTCGGCGATCTTTTCGGGATAGTTTTTGCCGCAGGCGATGTAGTCCAGGAAGAACAGGGGCTCCCCGCCGGCGCAGGCAATGTCGTTGACGCACATAGCCACGCAGTCGATGCCGACGGTATCGTGCTTGTTCATGAGGAAGGCCAGCTTAAGCTTGGTCCCGACGCCATCGGTGCCGGACACCAGGGTGGGCTCCTCCATGCCCATGAAGCCTTTCATGGAGAAGGCGCCGGAAAAGCCGCCGATGCCGCCAAGGACCTCGGGGCGCATGGTGGCCGCAATATGTTTTTTCATCAGTTCTACGCTGCGGTAACCGGCTTCGATATCGACACCAGAATTTTTATAATCCATATTTTCCTCCGATATATTGGGATATATTAGCCGGGAAGGCGCAAGCCTTCCCGAGGGTTATCAGATCAGCTTCCAGAGGATGTCTCCTCTCTCGTGATCGCTTTGTGCAAGGCTCCGCTGCCGGGCCGGCTTATTTTCCGTAGCCGGCATAGCCGGTTTCCTGAAGGCGCTCATCCTTGGCCTTCACCTGCTCCATGAGCTTTTTGCTGTAATCTTCCAGGCAGGAAAGAAGGGCGTCGTCGGAGACGGCGAGGATCTTCGCGGCAAGGAGGGCTGCGTTGACCCCTCCGTTGATGGCGACGGTCGCCACGGGGATGCCGGAGGGCATCTGAACGATGGAGTAGAGCGAATCGCGGCCGCCAAGCGAGGTGGTATGCATCGGGATGCCGATGACGGGCAGGGGGAAGAGGGCCGCGCACATGCCGGGAAGATGGGCCGCCATGCCGGCGCCGGCGATGATGACCTTAATGCCCCTCTCCTTCGCCGTTTTGGCGTAGTCAAAGAAAATGTCCGGCTCGCGGTGGGCGGAGATGATGCGCATTTCGCAGGGAATGCCGAGCTCCTCAAGGGTCTGCGCCGCCTTTGCCATGACGGGCATATCGGAATCGCTGCCCATAACAATAGATACTTTTGCCATTTTATTATGTCTCCTTTATCGTTTTGATGCAGGTAAAGCTTCAACATAGCTCACATGCGTTTACATATCCCCTGTCCCGGGGACGGCTGCGGCGGCCGATCTCCCTCTCGGCCGAGAAAAGAGCCTCGTAAGCCTTTGCGGCCCACGGGCCGGATAAATGTTCTTTTTTATCCGGATGCCCTTCTCCCCCCTCCTGTCCTTTCTGGTCCCGGCAGGTGATGGCGGCCACTCCCGCAAAGCGCTCCGGCCAGGGGGAGAGGGCGTCGTAGGCGGTCTGGAGGGAGCGCAGGTACATCCGGCGATAGTTTTCCGTCTGGTAGAGGGAGGGGAGAGTTACCAACTTTGTCACGCCGTTTTTTTGCGGCTCCAGATGATAATAGCCGCCCAGGTCTTCCTGCCAGGGAAGGCGCATTCTGCCGAGGCATCCCGGCAGCAAAGGCGTCAGGCCGTTTTTCACAAAATGAGGAAGGGAAAGCCCGGCAATCCTTGCCGCCCCGATCGGATAGGACAGGGCTACGGTCCCGCCTTCCTCCCGGCCGCCGCCCGCGTTTTCCCCCTCAAGGGGGCTTGCCGATATAAAGCCCTGAACATATTTTCGGGCCATCTCCTCGGCTTCCGGCTCCGAAAGGCCCTGGATAACGTCAGCGAGGGCCTCGTCGGCTTCCGTGACGCGCACGCCGTACCGGTATAAAAATGTCCTCCCGCCCTCAGTGCTTTCCCGGGCGAGCCTTAGGGCGCGCCCCTCCTGTGCGGTCAGGGTCTCCCTTAGGCGGTTTTCCGTTCTTTCCGGGCAATAGTCAAAATCATGCGAGGCAAGGGCGGCCTCGGGCCATGACGCCCTGGGCGGCTCCTCGCCCTGGAAGAGGCCGTAGATCTGGACAAAAAGCTCTAGGACAAGGGTAAGCTCGTAGAGGCGCCCCTCGTAGGCACAGGGGATGGCGCGCGTTATCTCGTTTTCCAGGGAAAGGAGCGCACGCCTTAGGGGGGATGCCTCCCTCCCGAGGGGAAATGTCCGGTATATGGCCCGGTTTTCCTCCCGGTACCGCTCGGCGGTCATGCCAGAGGGCGCACCTTCCCCGCCGGACTCACGTTCCATGATGTCCGACATCATCGCGAGCCGCCCGGCCTGCCCGGCAAACCAGCTTCTGTAAGGTTCGGGGACAGAGGCTTCGCCGTCAATTTCCATTATTCTGTCCCTGACAAGACAGAAGCGTTCCATCAGCATGTCGTCCAAATCCAGATTTCCTTTCTATACTCGCGAACGAATTTAGCTGCCGATTGCAATTCTGTGCCGCGGTATATGCAGTTACACTAGAATAATTGCCTCCGGCAATTATTAAGTGTAACTAGTATAATTAGGGGTAAAAGCTAAGCCCCATGAGGTAGATGCCGGCCCATCCTACCAGCAAGACGCCGTTTCCTATGGAGCCGGCCACGCCGAGGCGGTGCTTGGCGTTTTCTTCGGAAAAGCTCCGAAGGCCCATAAAGAATCCGTAAAGGGATAAGAGGACAGCAAACAGGCACATACCGCCCACAATGTAAGGGAATCTGCCGTCCAGAAAAAAATCGGTAAGGATGGACAGGAGAAAAATGCCTATCGAGGCTGCTGCCAATCCGGCGGACAGCTTTCCCTTGCCGGCCTCGCGCCGGCGGGCGAAGGCATAGCGGTATCGTTTTGCCATACAGGTTATCTCCCCCCTGCTTCTGCAAGTATCAGTGTTTTTTTCATTAGTCTCTAAGTCTCTATTCCTGCCCCCGGCGGCCTTTCCTGTGGCGTTGGAAGCGGGAGCGGTTGATCCGGACCCAGCCGACGGCCAGGTACACCAGATACCCCATCCAGGTCCCAAAGGTGTTGAGGATCAGGTCATCCACATCAAAGCGCCCGACCCGGGTGACAAGCTGCAGGGTCTCGGCCAGGAGGCTGACCAGGAAACCGGCCAGGGCCACGCGAATGGCGGTATCCAGGCGGCGGACGACCATGGGGAACAAAAAGCCAAAAGGCATGAAGGCAACAATATTCCCGCCAATGTTCAGGACCATGCTCCGGATGCCCACGACCCTGGCATGGGTGATAAACCGGTTGATCTCCTTAAAGGGAACCAGGTTGTACCGGTAAGGCCCGCCAAAGGCTGCCGCATGCCCGTACCTCTCCGAAAACAGGAGGAGGTAGATGAGCAGGGCCATATAGAGCAGGAACATGACCGCCTCGATGGTCCTGACGACGATCTTTCGCAATTTCTTTTTCTTTTCCAAAACTCTTCCTGTTCCAAAATCAGATGAGGATCTTTGATTTCTGCTTCAAAAGCCTGGCGCCGTTGATGATCAGCATGATGCCGAAGACCAGGCCTGACGCAATGGCCACGATCCCCATGATTAGGTTCCAGCAGCCGCTCTTCCCCATAAGTTTATATGTTTTTTCGTTCATATCCTGTTTTCCCTCAGCTTCTTATACTCATACATCCGCCGTTTTCCGACAGCTCCTTACTCCCTGGCCGCACCGTACTGAACATAATAATCATCAATGCGGGCTTTGATATCATCCGTCAGGAAGATCCTGCCTTTGTATTCCCGGTTGTAAAGGTAATCCGTGACCTCCTGCATGGTGACGATGGCGGTGGTCTTAAAGCCGTAGTCCTCGGCGATCTGGCGAAGGGCGCTCTTTTCGGTGTCTTTGCCCTTTTCCATGCGGTCCACGCTGACCACAAGGCCGATAATGTCCACATTCGCCTCCCCCTTGATGAGGGGGACGGTCTCGCGGATGGAGGTCCCGGCGGTCGTCACGTCCTCGATGATGACCAGGCGGCTGCCGTCTTTGATCGGCGTGCCCAGGAACTTGCCCTTATCGCCGTGGTCTTTTTCTTCCTTGCGGTTGGCCGAGTAGCCGACTTCCTTCCCGTATTCCTCGGAAAGCGCCATGGCGGCGGCTGTCGCCAGGGGGATGCCCTTGTAGGCCGGCCCGAAGAGGATGTCAAAGTCAAGGCCGAAGGCGCCGGCTATGGCTTTGGCGTAGCAGCTGCCCAGGCGGCGCAGCTGTCCGCCTGTCCGGAAGTAGCCGGTGTTGACGAAAAACGGGGTCTTACGACCGGATTTCGTGATGAAGTCGCCAAACTGGAGGACCTGGCAGTCCAGCATAAATTCTATAAAATCCTGCTTATATTGTTCCATATCATTTCCTCTTTAAATTTATACTTTTATGTTACCTGACGGTAGGTTTGCGGAGGGCTTCTCCGGACCTCTTCTGTTTTACGTTTACCTGGCGGTAGGTTGGCGGAGGGCTTCTCCGGACCTCTTCTATATTTATGTTTACCTGACGGTAGGTTGGCGGAGGGCTTCTCCGGACCTCTTCTGTTTTACGTTTACCTGACGGTAGGCGCAGG
>CAMNNO010000103.1 GCA_946545475.1 uncultured Blautia sp. | reverse complement strand
CTCCAACTGGTCCAGATATCTTGAGAAATTCTCTGGATCCTGCTCCTTTCCTGCCAGAAATTGAAGAAATACATGTTCCATTCTTACGGTATCGCAGATGTACTTCATATTGGGTATGTAGTCGTACAATGTACAGGACATCCCGGTTTCAGTTTCAGACACTCTCTCAATCAGGAGTTTGTCAGCGCTGCCATATATAATTCCACAAATGGAATAGCATAGGATTTTTCCATATAGCTCACAAACCACGATATTATATTTGCCGGAATTGAACCGTTCTGCTTCCAGATGATCTTTGATATCAAAATAGGCGGTTTCATTGTCCCATCTCCGGACATGGTACAATTCAATGATGTCATGAGATGAGAATTCCGTATATGCCAGATCTGTCATGTAGATGGAGTCTATACCGATTTTATCTTGCTTTTTCTTGTATCCGTTAAGCGTATATTCAAAATGATTTTTTATAACTCTCAGATCCAGACGTAAATGTTCCTGTGCATAAGCCCGGCAGTCCGCTCTTTTCAGTCGCCGCAGCCACGCGTTGTTAAAGGTCAGCTCAATCATGCCATCGTTCTCGATTTCTGCGACCTGTTCCTTGTACATATAGGATTTTGCCCTCACCAGGAGTTTATATCCACAAAGTCTGCAGTATAGAAATAATTCTGCTGATCCGTAATAACGATCACATAACAGCATTACCTTTCTTCCCTTAAGCAATTCCCTGCAGTTTTCCAAATGTTCGTATAACATCGGGAGTTCTGATGTTCTGCACGGTTTGATCAGTGCGTCAAGAACCACATGATTCACAACATCAATAAGAACAGAGCAGTTTGCCTGCGGTTTCCGTACCATGCTTTCATCCGTGATTGTCTGGTTCAGATATCCCCCGAAATTTACTTTCATCTCTCCGGAAGGCGGAAGATCCATTTTCGTCCCGTCACAGGCAAGGACAATCCAGCCATTGAGGGTCTGATAATCCTGGTGTTCGTAGAATTCTTTTGCGAACTGGCGGATTATGAGAGGAAAAACGTCTGGATTTGTTTTATCCAGAGCTTTAAACATAGCCTGTTTGGACACCTTAGGTTTCTCTACTTTAGAAAAGTAGGAAATAATGTCCTCTTGCTTTAAATAAGTCACGAGTACAGTTCTGCCTGATTCACGAAAAACGTCCGGCAGCAGATATATGTTATCTGTTGCCGGACGTTTTTGTGTCCTGTGTTATGAGTTCAAAAAATGAGAGCTGCCTCTCCCGACTCAGCTTCTGCTCTGTGCGAACAGCCAGTCGATGATCTCCTGATTATTGATAGCCGGAATCCATCCATGGTGCATCAGGAAGCCAAAGAGCTGATACTCATACATCTCGGCCTGTGACCAGATCGAGTATTTGAAGTTCGGGTTGTGCTCTTCCTGATACGGAATATGGTAGGTCTGCATCTCTTCGGTCGCGCCTGTCGGGTCCGCTGAGCTTATGCAGCTCCACAGGGGAAGCTGTGCCTCTGCGATGACATCCCAGCCAACGCCGCCCCACTCGTCCCCGACCCTCGGATCCGGGTCGAAGGCGTGCCAGTAGAGGCAGTGCAGGACAGCCGCGACAAAATCGACATTATAGGTCGCAAACCACAGGGATGCCTGATAGGCGGAGAATCCGACGACATAGATGCGGCTTGCGTCGATCCCGCCTTCCGCGATCATCTTATCGGCCATCTTGCGGATATCATCCAGTTGTTCTTTATTGAAGTCAGTTCCCGCAGGAATCTGAGGCACCAGTACCGCACAGGGATGCTTGGCCTGATAAGAGGGCTCTGCCCAGCATACCGCGCCGCGATAGTCTATTAACGGCTTATAGCCGTCGTCCCCTCTCTCACCGGCTCCGTGGAACCAGATGATCAGCGGAACATCCTCCTCCGTTTCCGGGCGGAAAATACGGTACACGGCCTGATCGGTCTTCTCAATACTGAATTCATCCACAACTGCGGTGCTAAAAGAGGAGACATCATCACGGGTGAAGCTAAAGAGAACCTCTCCGTCCTTCACGCAGCTTACTATAAAGCCTTGCCCGAACAGGAAGGGATCCACATCGATCGTCATAAGACCGTTATGGGTAGTCACCTTGGTGACACCATCCGCATATTCGGGAATATACGGATGAACAACATCATTTTCGACAATGAAATGATCCAGATCCAGGCCGGAGGCGTCGAAGTCCTCCGCAAGGGTCACGGTAAATGAGTCCACCGTATGTCCGAACTCTTCCACATGTGTATCGGCTGTGACATCCAGGACAGGGCCTGTAGCAGCCGCCGCAGGCAGAGCCAGAACAAACGCGGAAATGACAGCCGCCGCTAAACATCTTTTTACCATAGTGTTTCCTCCTTTCAGAACAAAGCTTTTCAAAACGAAGCTTCTGTATATGTCCGGCATGCGTCAGCGGACATAGGGATCGTATTCAATTTCCAGGGTTTCCTGATTGCGGCTGTAGTGCTTGGCGAAATCCCAGGCCAGGTTGGCGTATTCGGGATACAGGGCGTGGTTGAGGAACTGGGTGACGGTAGCACCGACCATGGGAACGCCGTCTTTGTTAAGGAACCAGGTATAATTACCGTACTCACCGTTCAGAGTGATGTAGCGCTCGGAATCCACCTTTATACCGATGCGGGGATAGGTCTCAAAATCATAGTCTACCGTTTCCATCTCGTTGAAACCGAGATAGAAATTAATCTGCTCCTGAAGGCCGGCATTGATGTGCCCGTCCGCGGGCGCGTAGCCTGCCGCATCGTTGTAGGAGGTCAGGAACATGATGGGCAGGTCGCACTCCTCGAACTTCGCGATCTGTTCCTCAGTCGGATAATAGGTGGCAGGAGCCATGGGGACGATAGCCGCAAAGGTCTTGGGGCTTCCGGCCGCGCCGCGAAGGGTAGCGCCGCCGCCCATGGAATAGCCGGTCATGTAAACGCGCTCAGGGTCCAGGGCCGGATAGGTATCCAGCATATATTCCACCAGAAGATGAAGAACCTCGGGAAGGATACCTTCATTATAGCCGCCGGGGATACGACGGTAGTTGATATACATGGCTTCGGGGGCTACGATGGCAAAGCGCTCCTTGCCGGCAAGGGCGAGGAGGCCGATCTCGTCGACAAACAGTCTCGGGTCGTCGCCGCCGCCATGGTTGGCCAGCCAGAGAGGTACGCTGTGCTCCGGAGCCGTGCCGTCAAGCACCTCTTCCGGCAAATACTCAAACCAGGTCTGAAGATATTCATCGCCTTCAAACGCCCGGATATCGCTGAAGCGCTCGTCAACGGTCTTGATCAGGTGGATGCCGTCGGCAGTGACGCCGCCAAGGACAGCATTGCGTTCGCACAGGGACAGAGGAGCCTGGTCCATGCTGTAGCCCTGGTAGGGTGTCGCAGCGGAATTAAGCCCCCTCTTAATAACCGGTGCGCGCATAGCCTTGATGAACATGCCATAATAGGCATCCTGGATGTAGGAGGCGATATCTTTTTCAGCGGTGGCGACAACAACCTTCTGCAGCGGAAGGGCCTGGTTGAAATAAGATATGGCGTCCGGTGTGGCAAAATAGGCATCCGTCTCGTTGGCTGCCTGATACCTGGCGATGACATCTTCCGGAGCGTTGACCAGGTATACGGGAACTTGGGCCGCAACCTTGCGGACTTCTTCCATTTTGCCATTGATCAGGAGCATGCCGGCGATACGGCTGACGAAGTCCAGATGCGTAGAGACATATTCATTCAGGAACGTGGCACCGCCGTCAATGCCGATCACATAATTGTAACCATAGCCTCCGAAATATTCCGCGTCGCAGAAGCTGACGGGATTGCCGTCGGGGTCTGTGGTGTTGACTTTCTGGGCGTAGACGGCTGTCTGCAGCTTGTAATAGTTCATCTGGTCGGCCTGGCCGAAGGATGCCCCATCAGCCGGCGTTACCAGGATGACGCTGCCGGTAGCCTCGTCCACCAGGTCGATAACGCCCAGCTCATCCAGGAAAGCCTTTGCGCCTTCCTTATCGTCAAAGTGCTGCTCGGAAAAGACAAAGATCAGGGTGTTAAGCCTTGCGGCAGCACGGCCGCCGTACAGGTTGGCCGAACGGTAGATAAAGGTGGTGCCCTCGGGATAGCCATCCAGCACATAGTGGGAGACATAGTGATTCGCTTCGTTGCTCTCCAGATTCTGGACAGCCGCCGGCCCGCTGAGGCGTGCTTCTTCCAGGGTTTCAAAAGTTGCTTCGTTGTTCTGACAGCCGGAATAATTGA
Source organism: uncultured Blautia sp. (assembly GCA_946545475.1). Classification (GTDB taxonomy): domain Bacteria; phylum Bacillota; class Clostridia; order Lachnospirales; family Lachnospiraceae; genus Blautia_A. The sequence continues at coordinate 6,837 of CAMNNO010000103.1, read as the reverse complement.
TGGCGTATACGCCGGATGTCGTCAGGACAGCAAAAGCCAGTGCCAGTGCCAGTCCTAAAAGATTTGTTCTTTTCATGGTTGTTTTCTCCTTTCATTTAGAGTCGTCTTCTGCAGCCAGCTGATGAGCATAGAGGGCTCATCATGGGGAAAGCGCCTGTATCTGTGGAAAAGCTCTGCAGAATACAGGCAAAAATATTGCGCGATTGGCGCAGGCATCCCGTATTTTTAGTATATTTTAATGAGAAAAAGAAGGGAATAAACTGCGCTTTGCATTGCGTGTATTTAGAATACTTTTTGCAGGATGGAGAAAGCAGATGATTTTTGTCTCTTTCGCGTTCTTTGGTTTTGAGTGGATGATATTATCGATATTATCAACAACGAGGATCTTGTTCAAAAATGCATCTGAAAACGTCCGGCAGCAGGTAATATTTACCTGCTGCCGGACGCTTGTTCGTTCCAGCCGTTTGAGTCATGAGTCACGGGGACGGTTCTTTTGTGCGTCAACAGCACAAAAGGACCGTCCCCGTGTATACGTGTGCCTTTAATCAACCCGGCCTGGTAAACAGCTTCACCTTCGCCTGCTTTTGGAAAAATGCTATTCCGCAGCCTGTCACAAGCTCATATCCTTTCAGGCCTTCCGCATATTTTTCATCTATGATCTGCTTTATCGCCTTATCGCAATCCTTTTCCAGCGCAGATTCCTTATCAGATTTCTTAGTCTCTATGATAATGGCTCTTCTGTTTTTCCTATCCTTCAACAGGATGTCAGGCCGCCCAAGTCCCTTCTCTTTATTCGACTCAACACTGTACCCTCTTCCGACGAAAACCCCGGCGAGGAATGCGTGATAATAATCTTCATGATAATCGTTGTAGCTGATGGTATCCCATAACAGTCCGGATATTATCCTGGTTGCCTGTGCTTCATCACCCTCCCATAAAGAATTTATAAGATCCTTTATGGTATCTGTGTCTGCCGATTCTTTGAAATAACTGATGACAGTATCCTCAAATATCGACAAAACCTCTTTATTGGGGATTCTAAGCGAGACCGTGTCTTGCGTCTCGCCCGGATCCGCCTTTGTCATATAACCCGCCATCAGAAGAATGCTCCACAGGTTATCCTCTGATGAATGCAGCGTATCATAGGTCAATTCATCCGTGATTGCCTGTTCGATAGTCCCGCCATTCAAGAGAATCTCAAACTTATCCGCAACATTGAAATCCGTTCGTTTTATAAATGTCAGTAAGATGCCATTATGGCTTGTATTCTTCCAATAATTCTTAGGCCTGGCATCTTTTCTCTTTTTTAATGCGGAGATATAATTTATAACATCCCAGGGACAGTAGATATAACTGCTCCCAAAAATATATCCATCATACCATTCCCTGATAATATCTGTCTTATCTTTTCGGTCAGCCGCCTCAAGGATCGCCTCGACTTCATCACCCGAAAAGCCAAAATACTCCGAAAAGTCTTCATCAAGAACAGAATATGACGCAAAGTTATTGGTTCCTGTAAAGATGCTTTCTTTTGCGATGCGCAGGCACCCCGTAATGACGCCAAACTGAAGGAACTCATTATCCTTAAAGGCCGTACTCATGATGCCTTTGATAACGTCAAGCATTTTCAAATAGTACGGATTCTTTGCGGTATTCTTTTCACTTGCATTTGCAAGAGGAACGTCATATTCGTCAACAAGAAGGATCACCGGCTTACCATATATTGAACTTAAAATCCGCATTATTGTTTTAAGTGATCCCTGTATTTCCGCATCTGATGCTTTGTTAAACATCAGTCTCTCAAAAATCCGGGCATCTGCCTGATTGATTCTTGCATCCTCAATATCATTTGAATACTTTTTACAGATATCCGCTATGATATTCCTTAGTTTATCATATGCCGTGTCAAATTCCTCTGCCTCGGCATCCTTAAAGGAAATAAAAAGAACCGGGTACTGATTCATCCATTTCTTGCAGAAATCTCTGTGTTTTGTTATGGCAAGCCCGTCAAAAATACCAGCACTGTCTTTTCGGAGATTGAAAAAGTTCTCCATCACACTCAGCATAAGGGTCTTGCCAAATCGCCGCGGTCTTGTAAAAAGTGTAACCTCGTTATCCGTATCGTTTACAAGTTCATATATCAATTCTGTTTTATCAACATAATAATTTCCCGATTCTCTGAGAGCCGCAAAATCAGATTTTCCAACGCCTACCTTAAAATCCATATGAACACCTCTCTTCGAACAATGGTGAGTCACGGGGACGTTTCTGCCTGGCTCATGCTCATCTGGAAATCTGCCAGCCTCTCTCTCAGAACCGTCCCCGTGACTCTTATCCTCTTGGCGACAGCGTGCAGTCCATGCCCAGGGTGTTTGCCAGGAAGATGGCTTTGCCAAGCTCTGCCGTGCTTTTTCCGTTTTCCAGATCCGATATGAAGCTTACGCTGAAGCCGGTAAATTCGGAGATAAACGCCTGGGTGTAGCCCAGCTGCTTTCTCCGCCTGCGGATAGCCTGTCCAAAGGAAGATGCATCCGTTATCTTTGTTGGTATGGTCATTTTTCCTCCTTCTGCCCTGCGGTATTATTCATCCTGATAGTGAAAGCACTTAGCCGAACGGCTAAATTTTTAAACAAGGATACATAATTTAGCCGTTCGGCTAAGTCTACTCACCACCAGAACTCGGACTCCGAGCTTACTCTCAGGTCTTTTTAATACCGCCGGTTTCCAAAATCCGCTCTTCCAGCTCACAGGCTTTCAGATATCCGGATTTTGCCAGAGCTTGCGCGGACTCATGCAGGGCTTTTCTGAACTGCCCGCACAGACGGTCAAATCTCTGCATGGCCATGTGTTCACTCAAGCCGGCCTCTTTTGCGGCGAGATAGAAAGCATCCTTTTCGATGTCGTCAAGCGAAAGGGTGCCTCCAATGTAAAAAGCCATGTCCCGTGTACTCTGTGGGTAAACGGTTGTACTTATAATATCATAAGCCGGAGCCAGACGGACGAATTTCAGGTCCGGGCTGTAAAGAAAAGAGAAGTTCTTCAGATGGGCATCCGTATTCCCGATCAGGTAGTCGAAGACAAGAATGTCCCAGAACCTCAGCTGGTCTGTGACGGGATCCGATGAGCATCTGCGCAGCATGTCAAAGATATGGCGAAGGTATCCGCAGGGTTCTTTTTCATATTTCTCTGCCGAAGTAATTCCCAGCGCCTGGGCAAAATCTTCTTGATGCAGGCGCATTGGACGTGGAAGAAAGCCGATCATCTTGGGTTTTGGTGAAAATATCCGGTCATATCTCTGCGTGGCAAAAAGTATCTCTGAGTCTTTGCCCTGCCCTGAATTGATGATAAAGCTCCTGGAAACGTCTATCCCGCACCTTTCTGCTGTCATGAGGGAGAGCTGCTCATTTGTGACGATAGAATCCAGCCTTACGTGGCTCTGTTTGACAATATGTGTGCTTGGCGCACTTCCTCTTGGCAGATACCAGACATCATTTCCGGCATCATAGTAAAGCCCCACTTTTCCCGATGCTCCGGTCAGGGAAAGATGGGCTTTTGTCACCAGCTCAGCCGATTTTGAAGCTCCCTCGGCGGCCAGTTCCCTGACCTGCTCTTCAGAGACGGGTTTATAACAGGCTTCGCTCTTTTCGCCTTCAGCCGTGATGCAGAGAGCGCCCAGGCATTCGCTTCCCAGGCCGCGCAGGATCGAGAGGTAGTCCTCTTCCACAACGTTCATCCACTGGGCAACGGCGCGGCGCGTGAAACCTTCCGGGAGAAGCCCCTCAAAAAAACTGCGGGTTGCGCGCGGGCTGAAAGGTTCTTTTTGCAGCGGCAGGCTTAAGGAAATCGGTACGGCGTACCGGCTCTCAAGATACTCTTCCGAATAGGTAAAGCAGCTTTCATGTGAGCCATCGCGCCCGATGGTGCCTACCGGCCGCATTATCTCATTTTGCTCAATACTTACCATAAGTGTTTCCATCTTTGCTCCCTCCTTCCCGCAAACGCAAAACCTTCTGTTTCCGGCGCTGTCCCGAACTGCTTGTCAGGTATTTTTTTAGTATATACTAAGCCGTTCGGCTTAGTCAAGTATTAATTTCCCACTTTCAATCTTACCGATTGCTTTTCCGCTACTTTTCCCGGCATCGTGATCGCAGTCGACTTGAGCTTTCATCTTATCCGGTCATCCCGCAAAAACAGCCGGCGGATGAATCTTTCGATGTAACGCCTGAGGGCTTCCTGAGCATACTCATACCGGACGCCCTCCGCGCGGGAAAGAACTTCCGGTTGTCTTTTGAACTGGGCGGATGTCTCCTCCGGCTCATCCTCTTCCATGGCGCTTGTAAATGGCGGCGCATCAGCGCCTTCAAAGCCGCTTTCAGCCTGGGAAGAGGATTTTTTGTCTGTCACGGGCACGGCTATCCACTCGGAGAGGATGGTGTAGGCACCTCTTGTCACGCCATGCTCATCCTCGTAGAGATCCACGCGGACGTAGGCCTGGTTCGTGGCTTCGCCATACGAGAGGTCTTCTTCGGTCACGGTATAGTCGTAAGGCAGGGTCTTGGACTCGCCGGGTGAAAGGTCAATGGTGCCGACAAACTCAGGCGCTTCCCCTCCATAGTTATCCATTACACGGATATCCTTAACGCTGTAGGCGGTATGCGTGCTGGTCACCCGGATGCTGACATGGACCGTCTCGCCGGGGACATAGCCCTCGGGGTCTGCAGGCTCTCCTACAAGTTCTACCGTGACAATGAGCGTTCCCCCATCATCGGCTTCCACATTTTCAGAGTTCCCGCTGCCGCCATCATCCTCAGGTGACGGCTCCAGACGCATATCCCAGACCCAGGAATTATAGGAAAGCACCGGATCTTCCGGCTCTCCCATCTTCTCGCCTTCCGCGAAGAACACAAAATGAAGGCTTCCGCGCGAGGCATCCTCCGCGCTTATCGTCCTCTCAAGCGTATCCAGCACACCGCCTCCCGGCTCCGTGACGGTGCCGGGGACCTGACCTTTGAGGGAGAGCTTTTCAAGGCAGGTGCCGTCGTCAGCCCGAAGCTCGCCCTCAAAGTGGACGTTCCGGAGACTCGATGGCCCTATATTTTTGGCCCCTACCGTGATCTGGATCTTATCGCCTTCCCTGTAGACATAGCCGCCCTCCGGATGCCCCGTTTCGCCGTATCCCTCGATATGGAGCGCGGGCTTCTCCTCATCGGTCCCCAGCGGAACATTTACGATGGTCTCGTCCACGTAGCCCTTTTCCGTCAGCGGATCGATCCCTTCCGCGATCACCGTGCGAACGATCTCTCCCGTCTTAAGATCCGCTTCCGTCGGATGTATGATATAGACAAAGGAACCGCTTTTTCCCTTCTCCAGGAAAACGCTTCCGTCTTCGCCGCCCGGCCATTCGTCAAAGGCGTCGAGAGCTGGCGTCTCTTCTTTGTCTGTCAGAGAACGGAGCCATACGTTAAGATCCATGGGGCCGGTGGCCGAAACGGCCATGTGGACATAGATATTCTCCGAAAGTCCCGTTCCGCTCCGGTAGATGCTTCCGGAAAAGAGGCGGATGTTGCCGGCGGAAGGATTCTTTAGCATATCGAGGAGCCCCGGCCAGGCAAGCCCGTCGGGAGCCAGGCCGTGTGCCTCTTCAAAGACTTTGACGGCCTGCTCTGTTTTTCCGCCGAAAACACCGTCCGGCGATCCGCAGTCATATCCGGCGGCATTTAGCATCTCCTGGAGCGCTTTCACGCTTTCCCCGCGATCTCCCCGCCGGAGAAGGCCTTCCGGCAATATCTTCTGGCTTTCCGTAAAGCCGCACACCTCGCAGACGCGCTCTCTGCTGCCTGCCGAAAAGGCATCCGCTTCCTTTATGGTCACCCAGTCCCCAAAGACATGTCTAAGCTTCTCCTGCACGAGCGGCCAGGCCACGCCGTCCTCCGAAAGCCCGATGGCGGCTTCAAACTGCTTAAGCGCCTGCTCGGTCAAAGGGCCGAAGGAGCCGTCGACGGAGCCGGGATAGTACCCGTTTTCCAGCAGAAGCTTTTGAAGAGCCCGCACTTCCTCACCGCTGCTGTAGATGCGCAGGGTCCCTTCGGGATCATAAATTTGCTGCTCAAAATAACCGCAGACCGCGCAGGTATGCCCCCGCGTCCCGAACGAATGGTCGGTGGCCTCTGTGATGATCTGCCATGCGCCAAAGCTATGCGGGGCGAGGGAAAGATAGTCGGTCTCGGCCGCTCCACAGCGCATGCAGGTGCGGATGCGTTCCCCGTAAGACACACATGTCGCTTCCCGCACGGTCTGCCAGGCGCCGTAGCTGTGCCCGGTTCTCGACAGGATCTCCGTCTGATGAAAGCCGCACAGCAAGCATTCCCTGGTATGAATGCCATCCGCTGTACAGGAAGGCTCCCTTTCCATGACCCAATCTGTCCATGCGTGCGTCCCGTCATTGCTTGGCGGACAAAAGCTTATCGTGGGCAGATAGGTTACGGAGGGATAGGGCACCGGGTCCGGATACAAAACCGACTGAGCCATGACCGTGCAGGAAAACAGCAGCATAAAGAAGAAAACACACATGCCCTTCAAACTCTTTTTCATTGTTTTCACTCCTTTCCTTAAAGATTAGCCCCGGAAAATACTTTAAAGATTTCCGGAAGCTGCCGGTAAAACATGAGATTGCTCTCTTACATTATAGCTGTTTGGACGGTCGGGATGTAATCTATGCGTTACGGGCAGATCACGGGGCGGCGTTCGCCGCTAGGCGATGATTTCCTTACGCCGCCCCTGTGATAATAGGGTAGAGGGAGACGTATTCTCCCTCTACCCCCGGCGGGCCGCCCGTCA
>CAMNNO010000102.1 GCA_946545475.1 uncultured Blautia sp. | reverse complement strand
ACTCTGAGCGGCCCCCCCTCCCCTGCGCCTACCGGCAGGGAAGCGTAAAATAGAAGGGTTAAAGGAAACATAGCGCACCCGAAACCTACCGGCAGGTAAGCGTAAAATAGAAGGGTTAAAAGGAGCATGGCGCACCCGAAACCTACCGGCAGGTAAGCGTAAAATAGAAAAGATAACAGGAAACATGGCGCACTCGAAACCTACCGGCAGGTAAGCATACCCCATAATGGTCTAAAGGGGGCGATGGGGTCTTCCCCATAAACTTATCCGCTATCTATTTACATTTTGTGGGATATCTTGTAAAATTAACAGACAAATTGTTCATATCGCTATACCGTCAGGAAAAGGGAGGGATTTGATGGAAAGCACAAAGATGGAGCGCCTCACATTTGACGAGCGCCTTGAGGCCCTGGGCCCGGAACTGAAATCGCTCTATATGGAACTTTATCACGATGATGAGAAAGCCTACAGCTATTTTATTGACATGCTCCGCCGCTCCTATGAGGCCCGGAGTGAGCAGCTTAAGGTAAGGGATGAAAACCGGCAGCAAAATCCGGACTGGTACAAGGGGTGCGACCTTGTCGGCATGCTGATGTACGTGGACTGCTACGGCGGAAACCTTGAGGGGGTCAGGCAGAAGCTGGATTACCTCCGGGACTGCCATGTCAACTACCTGCATCTTATGCCCCTCCTGGAAAGCCCGGAAGGGAAAAGCGATGGCGGATACGCGGTCTCCGATTTCAGGAAGGTGCAGCCCTCCCTGGGCACCATGGAGGACCTCGCCCTGCTCTCCCGGGACTGCCACCAGAGAGGGATGGTGCTCTGCCTGGACTTTGTCATGAACCACACCAGCGAGGACCACATCTGGGCGAAAAAGGCCCGGGAGGGGGATATCTCCTGCCAGGAGAGATACTTCTTCTACGACAACTGGGACATCCCAAACGAATACGAAAAAACCGTCCCCCAGGTCTTCCCCACCACGGCGCCCGGCAACTTTACCTGGTGCGAGGAGGCGAAGAAGGTGGTCATGACGACCTTCTACCCGTACCAGTGGGATTTAAACTATGCCAACCCCGTAGTCTTTAACGACATGACCGAAAACATGCTCTTCCTCTGCAATCAGGGCGTGGATGTCATCCGCCTGGACGCGGTGCCCTACATCTGGAAGGAGCTCGGCACCAACTGCCGCAACCTCCCGCAGGTCCATACCCTGGTGCGCCTGATGCGCCTCTCCTGCGAGATCGTCTGCCCCTCCTGCCTCCTTCTGGGCGAGGTGGTCATGGAGCCCTCCAAGGTCGTTCCCTATTTTGGCAGTGTGGAAAAACCGGAATGCCATCTCCTCTATAACGTGACCACCATGGCTACCACCTGGCACACCGTGGCGACCCACGATGTGAAGCTCCTCCGTCATCAGCTCGGGCAGGTGTTTGCTCTTCCGCGGGAATATACCTTCTTAAACTATCTGCGCTGCCACGACGACATCGGCTGGGGGCTGGACTATGATTTTCTCAAGAACTTCGGCTCGGACGAGGTTGCCCATAAGAAGTTCCTGAACGATTTCCTGACCGGAAAGTGGGCGGGGAGCCCCTCGCGGGGAGAGCTCTACAATGACGACCCCAGGCTCGGCGATGCCCGTCTGTGCGGCACCACAGCCTCGCTCTGCGGCCTTGAGAGCGCCCGGAAGGAAGGCGATCAGTGGAAGATCGATTGGGCGATCCGCGTGGATCTTATGCTCCATGCCTACATGTTTACCCTAAGCGGCATCCCCGTCCTCTACAGCGGGGACGAGATCGGGCAGGAAAACGACTACACCTACCACGACAATCCCCTTAAGGCCGCCGACAGCCGCTACCTCCACCGGGGCGCCATGAACTGGGAGGCCGCGGAGAGGCGGCTTGACCCCGGAAGCGTGGAAGGGCGCCTGTTCGCAGGCCTCCGGGAGATTGAGATCGTGCGCACCACGCACCGGGTCTTTAACGCGGGGGCGGATGTCTGGCTTATGGATACCTGGGATGATGGCGTGCTGGCCATCGGGCGCTACTATGAGGGCGAAAAGCTGGCCGCGTACTTTAACTTCGCGGAGCAGGAAAAATGGGTCCGGGTGGATACCCCCGGTGAATTTTATAACCTGAAAACAGGAGAAAAGATAGGTGACGATAGCATCTGCCTGCCGCCGGGCGGCTATATCTGGCTTTTCGCGGAGTTTGAGTAAAAGAAGTGCCTTAGGAGAGAGCGTATGGAATTTTATTTTGCAGGCGGCGCCATGGAGGTGGGAGGCAGCTGCATCTATGTCCGGATCGCCGGACAGGGGATACTTATGGATGCCGGGATCCGCCAGAGCGGAGGACGCGACCCCCTGCCGGATTTCCGCGGGATCCAGATGATGGGAGGCGTGGATGCGATATTGGTCAGCCACGCCCACATGGACCACACCGGAAGCCTACCCGTCATCAGCAAGGCCTACCCCCTGGCAAAAATCTATATGACCAAGATGACGGCCGAGCTGACCCGCGTCCTCCTCTACGATTCCCTGAAGCTGATGGAGCGCCAGGAGGACGGCATCCCCCAGTATAACGCCAACGATGTCATCGCCATGTTAAACCGCATCGCTGTGCTGCCCTGGCAGGCGGAGCGGGAGATACTGCCGGGCTTTTTCCTCACCCTGTATCCGGCCGGCCACATTGCCGGCGCCTCGTGCCTTTTCCTCAAAACGCCGGAGGGCAGCATTTTTTACTCCGGGGACGTTTCCGGCTTTGCCCAGCAGACCATTGAAGGCATCAGCTTTCCCAGGCTCCGCCCGGATATCACGATCGTGGAATCGACCTACGGCGACCGCCTGCACGCGGTTCGGCGGACCGAGGAGGAGCGCCTGGCCTCTCTGGTCTCCGAGTGCGTCCAGGCGGGAGAAAAGGTCCTCATCCCCACCTTTGCCCTGGGGCGCTCCCAGGAGGTGATCCTGATCCTCCGGAAGGCCATCCAGGATGGGAAAATTCCGAAGGTGCCGGTCTACGTGGACGGCATGGTGAGGGATATCAACAGGGTCTATACCGGCAACCCCACCTTCCTGAAAAACGCTCTGGCCAGGCGGATACTTAAGGGCGACGAGCCCTTCTACACCGAGGAGATAAAGGCCGTGCCGCCCACGGCGGACCGGGACGAGCTGCTGTCTGCCCCCGGGGCGGCCGTCTTCGTCACCAGCTCCGGCATGCTGACCGGAGGGCCCAGCGTCCAGTATGCCAGGACGCTGATCCCCCAGGAGAAGGCCTGTGTGATACTGACCGGCTACCAGGATGAGGAGGCGCCCGGCCGGACGCTGATGAATCTTCTGGAGGATAAGGAAGAGGAGAAGAAGATCACGCTGGACGGCCTCTCCCTGCCGGTACGGTGCCGGACTGAGATGGTGGGCCTCTCCGCCCACGCGGACCGGACCGAGATCTCCGGGATCGTGGATAAGCTCGCCTCCCGCCATGTCATTCTGGTCCACGGCAGCGAGACGGCGATCGGGGAGCTCGGCGAGGAGCTGGCCCTGGACTACCGGAGGCGGGTCTACCGCCCGGGAGTGGGGGAAAGCCTGGAGCTGACCGTTCACAAAAAGCGGGAGCAGCTTTCCATGAGCCAGCTCTTTCCTCATACCCTGCACCGCCAGGATTTTGAGGACGAGAGCGATACGGTTTTCCTCTGGGATTATTTAAGGCAGCATTACATGGGAAGGCGCTTTACCGCGGAGCAGATCGCCTTTGTGTGGTATGGGCGCCTCCTTCCGGAGGACGAGGCCGCCGCCTTTTTCGCCTGCCTCCTTGAGGGCCCCTACTTTTCCCGGGACCTCCACCGCCTTTACCTTCTGGAAGCGAATGATGAGGAAGAGGTCTCCAAGCTCCTTAAGGGAAAGCCGGACGACCAGCACGCCATCGATGAGAGGGTAAAAGAACTCCTTTCCGGCTACGAGATCCGCAAGATCAGCCTTTACCCGGAGAAAAAGGAAGCGCTGGTGAGCGTGAACTTCCCCGACGCCCTGGGGAAGGACTTTGACGCGGAGTCGGAGCAGCTTTTTGTGGAGACCGGCTGGCGGATGTCCCTCCGGCCCGTCACAAACCATCAGGCGGCGCAGGCCCTTCTGGCGGGGCTGTTTTCGGAGAGAGGCAGCCGCATCTCCTACTATGAGCTGGAAAAGCGCTATGTCATGACCCTGCCCTCCCTGGACGAGGAGGATGAGGAGAGGGCGGAGAAATTCCGGCAGCAGGTGGGATGGAGCCTTATCCTCAAGGATCCGGAGGGCCGGATCCTGTATGGCCAGGCATCGCCCGGAGCGGAAGATGACAAGGCATCCCTGACGGATGGGGAAGCCTCCGAAGCGGATACCTCTGACGACTGGTTCTCGCCGGAGCCCGGCATGGAGCCGGTAAACCAGGCCATGGCCTTTTACCTTATTGATATGGAATTCCAGGACAGCGAGGTGCAGCCCTACCGCAAGAGCATCCGCAGCGACTATGTCGGCAAATATATCGACCTGGCCTTCATCTCCCCCGCAAAGGGAAGGCTTATGGCGCCAAAGATCGAGGCCGCCGCCCGGCATTGCGGCTGGAGGCTGCACATCAGCGAGAGCATCAACCAGAATGAGCTGATGAAGATCGCCGTGCAGCTTGCCGGAGAATACGGTTTTCCGATGAAAAAGCAGCCCTCCTTCCTGCCCGCCTCCCAGGTCATCCGCCTGAAAAAAGACAGTCTCCCGGACGGCAGCGAGGAGGCGCTGGCCGAGATGTGCCGCGAATTTGCCGCCCGCACCGGGATACGCATGGAGATCTGGTAAAGCCTGACCTGCGCTTAAAAAAGCGAAGGAAAGCCCAGATGTCAGCCCCCGGGCATCAGCCTGCAGCAGCGCAGGACGGAAGAGCTGATCATACTGGAAGTGCTTGAAAAATAGGGGAGAGGGAGGCTTGCCTCGCCTCTACCCCCGGCGGGCCGCCCGTCACCGTCAGGTGACAAATTTCTTATGGGCGGCCCTGCCATAATAAATAGATGGGGTCAGATTCCCGAAAGGGATCTGACCCCATCTATTTTTCTTCTCTTAATGTTCCGCCTTTATACTCGCGAACGAATTTAACTGCCGTTTTAAACTTCGTGCCGCGGTATATGCAGTTACACTAGAATAGTTGCCTTCGGCAACTATAATTGCTCCACCTTCCGCTCCAGCCGGCATTTTATCTCCGTGTTGTCGCGGAAGAGCTGCGAGAGCATCCGGATGCCTTCCTCATAGGCCTTGGCAGCTTCTTCTGTATGGCCAAGGGCTATGCAAGCATCGCCGAGATATTCCAGATTGCAGATGGTATCCAGCGTGTAATAGTTTCGCATTTTCAGGTTGATCTCAAGAGCTTTCGAAAATTCGTCATAGCTTCGCAAAAGAAGCTTCTGTGCTTTCTCTTCGTTTTTCTCACGTCTTTTTTCTATCCCCATGTGATAATTGCAGATCCCCTTGTCAATCAGGCCGTATGCCAGGCCGGAGGGATCTATCTTGTCCGGCTTTTTTATGTAGAGGAGAAAGAGCTCCGCGCAGTTCCAGGCTTTTCGGTAGTCGCCCTGGAGCTGGCGCAGAAGCCCGATCTCCCGATAGGTGCATCCGAGTGCCGGGAAAGCCTTTTCTAAGCCGTACACTTCGCGGGAAAATGCGGTTGTGCTCGCTTTTCCGGCCTTAATTTCGCGGATAAGGCTTTTTCTCACGGAAAGGGAGAAGGCGAAAAGCGCTTCGGCCTTGTCAAGATTCCGGTTAAAGTCCCAGGTGTAGCAGCGGCCCATCTTTTCATAGGCAAGGGCGACCTCCACGGCCGTTATGTCCTTAAAAGGCTGTATACACGCAAAAGCACGCTCGTACCAGGGAAGCGATTCCTTAAGCCTTCCGGCATTATAATAGCTGGCAGCCAGAAAGCACGCAGCTGTTGAGGTCTGCAGGGAGTTTTCGCCATAGATTGTCTGGCAGGCATTAAAAACATTGATTCCATAACTAATGGCCCGATCAAACTCTCCAATCTGCCAGAAGAAATCCACGGCAGCTACGCAGGCAGACATGATCGGCCGTGAAGGCTTGAAATACTCGGTGATGGCAATGACGGCATTCTTGACCTTAAGATTGTCCGTGTATGGGCGGAGCCAGGTATGTTCAAGATAAGTGCCCATCTCATGGATAAAGGAGGCACATGTCTCGGGCGTGGGCGAGAGGACATCCCGCATGACCTCCGCGATGAGGGGATGGAGCATGCAGAGCCTTTCCCCATCATCGCCCTGCTTTTCCTGAATCCAGCTGCGCTCGATCAGGCCGTTTAGGCTGTTGTAATCGGAAAGGCGCCCCACGATCTTGTAGACCGCGGTCGGGATCCCGTCATAGCCGACGATGGACAATTCCCGCAGGATCTGCTTTTCCTCTTCGCTCATGGTATCGATGGAGAAGATGCTTTTGATATGCTCAAAAGCCGTCCTTTTTTTCTCGAAGGCGTACCGCCCGGGAATAAGCTCTTCCGGCCCGTGGGCGAGGCCGTTCTGCTTGAGGCGGAGAAGAAGCTGGTGGACGGAAAGATTGCTGGCCCGAAGCTGCTTGGCGAGCAGCTCCGCCGCATAGGTGTGAAAACCGGTCATCGAAAGGAGCTCCAGGATGTCAGGCTTGTCTGCCTTTGTGAGGCGCTGCTCCGAATAAAGAGAAAAAAGTTGGAGAAGCTCCTCGTCCCGGTCTATCCGCTCAACACTCAGCCAGGAATAAGTGCGGAAGCGCTTGCGCGAGGTGAAGATGATGCGGTGGGAGCCCCGGATAAATTCGGAAAATTGGGGGTCGCCTTCCACATCGTAGTTGTCGACGATGAGGAGCGTCCGCTCGCTTGTGAGGGCGCGCAGAATCCCCATCTTGCGGGAAAAGAAGGCCGGGCGGCTCTCATCTTGCTGCATGGAAAGGCCGGTAATTTCAATCTTCTGCGGATCGCAGACCATATCCAGGAGGCTCTGGGAAAATGTGCAGAAAAGAATGCTCTCGTATCTGTCCCGGTGCTGCCAGGCATAGTGCTTGGCCAGCTCCGTCTTTCCGATCGCGCCGATGCCCTCAAGGAAAAGGATGCGGTTTGCCGAGAGCTTGTCATCGATGGCCAGGAGCAGGTCGTCTCTGCCGATAAAGATGTCCTTAACAGGAGGGATGTTCTGGACGAGAGTATATGTGGCGGGCGGGCTTTCCGAGATGCCGGACGGCATGGCCTGAGAGAGGCTTATGCTGTCGGAAAAGGTGCTTTTCCCGGCAGAGGGAGCGGGGATAGCGTCTCCCTTTTCTATGATGAGGGACTCCAGCACCCAGCCGTTTTTCTGGCAGAATTTCTGTAAAAGCCGGATATTGTATGGATTGATACCGGACAGCCCCTTCTCCCATCGCTGGATCGTCTGCTGGCGGACCCCGAGCTCTTCCGCAAGCTGCTGCTGCGTATAACCTGCATGGATGCGCTGAAGACGCAGGCTTTCGCCGTTAAGCTCTTTCATGGCATGGTTACTCCTGTGTGCAAGTAATAATAAAAAAGGTACAGAGTTATTATAGCATAAAGGTGGGGAGAATGCATGGGCTACACGCAATAAGGGTTAAAATGTGAAAAAAGTGTGTTTTCATCAATAGGAAATGGCTGCGGCCATAAAACATTCTTATGTATAGTAGTAATGAAGTGTATTTTTGTCATACATAGAAGGCGAAAAGGTGAAGGTTTGGACTTGACAACATTTGATATGCGAGTGTTTTTGCGTGAGTGTTAAACTGTGTTGAAATGATATTAGGCAAGTACATGTCGGAGTGATATACTTTTGCTGTGAAAAATAACGTAGTTTACACGCTCATCAACAGGTAATTTTCGGCATGATGGAGAAAATTATGCGCGAAAGTGAGGGGGATTTAGTATTGAATTTAACAAAACAATATTGTAAGTATTGCCATACACTTTTAAATGGCCAGCTGGGATTTGCTGAACATAAAAACAGGTCTAAATGGATATGCACGAAATGCCATAAGGAAAATGACTTTTCCAAAACGACTAAGACCAAGACGACTAAGGATAATATAGTGAGTGATGGAGTAGCGCAAGTCTTGATCGAATTTATCTTCGAGGTAATTGAGAATATTATATTAAAATGAATATAATGTATTGGCAAGAAATAATAAAGATAAATGAACGCTGATGAGTCGAGGAAAAGACGCTAGGAAACTGCATAAGCACAAAAACGGGATGCTTTGAGTACGCTATAGTCATGTAGAAAGGAATGATATAGATGGCATTTGATGCAATAGGGCTTACCATATTTGGTATACCATCGTATTTCTTTTTTACGGGTGTCGGATTGGTTATCTCAATAAGCGTGTTTATTATCATGTTGGCTGATAAAAGGTATTCCCTTCAAAAAAATATGAGAATCCTGTTTGGAATTACAGGTATCGTGATATTGTCGGCCAGGTTGTTCGGGTGTTTTTCTGGAATTTATCGTGATGTGGGATTAAAAAAAGATATAACATGGTCGAGCATAAAAAATACAGGAATAGTATTTTATGGAGGTCTGATTGGTTTACTGCTTTCGTATAGCTTTTTATCAAAAGTAGTCAAACAGGACAATCATATTATGGATATAGTGGCTGTATGTATCCCCTTGTTTCATTCTATAGCAAGAGTGGGCTGCTTTTTTAGTGGCTGTTGTTTTGGAAAAGAAAGTTGCAGTCAGATTGCTGTTAATTACACGACAAGAGTGCTTGGTGAGACTGTAACTGCGAGACGAATTCCGGTACAGTTAATTGAAGCACTCTTTAATTTTCTCTTATTTTTTTACTTACTTAAATTATTGAGAGAGGAAGAATGGAAACAAGAAAATATTTTGAGGAGATACCTTCTTTTGTATAGCACAGGAAGATTTATTATCGAATTTTTTAGAGGGGATTTGGTAAGAGGCGTTATTCGCAGCATATCTTTTAGCCAAGTGATAAGTATTTTAATTTGGATATATTTGTTTGCAATTCACAAGAAAAAAGATCAGATAATAGCGAAGGGGGAAAAAGCCAGATGACGGCAATTTTGTGGATGCTCGGCGGCGCGGCTGCTGGAGCGGGAGGCGCGGTGGCTCTGTATGTTTTAGGCTTTGGGGTTGAATTGCTGAATTGTACATGCCAGATACTATCTTGCAATTTAGACGGTGGTGATGCCATTCCTGGAATGTGGAATGGGGAATCATTTGGTAATGTGCTGATTTTTTGCATCATAGGTGGTGCTATCGTCGGATTGTTTTATGGATTATATAAAATGAAGGCGGAGGCAGATGAAGAGGAACTTAAGAAAAGAACCAGGGATTCTGAAGAAGCGAAAAGGCAACGTCTTAGATGGGCAGATGAAATAAAACAGAAGGCTTTAAACGTAAATGAAACATGTGAACAGAACAGACTGGCAGATAAACCGTTGGTTTCGACGACATACCAGGCAAGCGCGCAAATGAAAAATATAATTGACGAATTGACGAAGGCTGCTGAGCTACAGGGAAAAATCGACGGAATAGCTGATAATCTTATAAAGAAGGGAGACGCCGAGTGATGAAAATAGTGAAATGTCAAAAGTGCGGCAATTATATCCCTAAAGCAGTTAAATGTTATCATTGTGGTAACAGCACTGATTTCAGTGAAACAGAAGAGATTGCAGTTCACAAAAACGTTGCCAAAGATTATGTACGAATGAGTGAATTGATCGAAGAAAGAAAGTTTGATGATGCTATCAACTTATCACATAAAATTCTTGAATGGATGCCGAATCTGGCGGGTGTATTTTGGCTTCGACTTCTGGCTAAGAACAAATGCTCTACTGCTGCTGAATTGATCACACGGGGATTCCCTTGCGATGACGATGCAGATTTGATTAATGCATTGAGATTTTCGTCAGGAGAAGAGCGTATCGCATATGAAAATATACAAAAAACCGTTATCTCTATTAGAGGAATGCTGTTAACGGATATCTCGGACCATGAATACAGATGTAAATCTGCGACAAATATTTTGGAGATAAGAGAAGGCTTTTCCGAGGAAATTGAAAAAAGAAAAAAGAAGCTGTTCAATATATGGTCGGATTTAAAAGAGATAGAGCACGCTCTCTATGCGCTTCAAACCGATTGTCGGCTTCTCGCGAAAGAACGACAGCTGGAATTGGAGCAGGCAGTTCAGGAGGCAGTGGCTATAAAAGCAGAAATGGATAAGATGAAAGATGTGGATTGTACGTCTGAAAGATTGTATGCTCTTCAGGTTAGATTAGGAAGTATACTTGCACGGTCTAACTCCTCCAGAGAGGCGATTGAGAGCATGAAGAACCAGCACGCTTGGGTTGCGGAATTTTCAGAACAGATTTCCAGGAGAGATCAGCAGATAGAACTTATCAATTCGGAGATAGTATCATTGGCTGCTTATGAAAAAAAAGTACAGGAAACGATTTCAGAAATTGAAAGCATTGAGAATAAACACAAGAAGGCCAGGATATCAGCGGATAGGTATGATTTTTCTCCGGCAGCTTCTCTCATTGGGACTAATGAGTTTGAACAAATACTCAGAGCTTCTGGGGTAAATTCTGAACTATTTTTGAATCCGCTGTCTGCCGACTATTAAATATTCTTATTGGTGGCTTTTAGCGTATGCCATAATGTGACTGTAACATTGTTGTGCTGAAGTTTACCATGGAGACTGAGTATCGCCCAAGAAAGAGGGAAAAATAGTGGAATTCACAGAAAAATTTTTGTTCGATTTTTTGAAAAGACTTATTGCTTTTGATAAAGATAGCCGATCTATAATTGGTACTGCTGTTCAAATATTGAAAGAACAAGATGAAGGAGAAAAGAAAGAGTGGGATAAGGTCAGGACTGAGGCAGCTCAGAAAGCAAGTGCTTATGCGGCGGGAATGGATTCCGCGATTTCAGATTATCAGAAACAAATGGACGAGATTCTGGATCAAGATATTGAGGAAAAGAAAAATTCTTTTGCCAGGCTTCAAATGTGTAAGGAAAAGCTTTCATTGATCGCAAGTGCTGAAAAAAGCATAACAGATCAATCCACATATAGTTACTATTCAGATACCCCCTATATGTTGAGGGAAATATTACCAGTTACAGCCT
>CAMNNO010000101.1 GCA_946545475.1 uncultured Blautia sp. | reverse complement strand
CCCCCTCCCCTGCACCCCTCCCCCCAGGGGCACGCCAATTGGTTGTGAGGGAATGATATTTTGTAGTTGAAAATTTATGTTTGGTCTGCTGTCGTTTTTGCATGCAAAAAGGCTGGGCAGGAGAGGGGGCTCTCCTGCCCAGCTTTTTGTGTGCAGAGGATTGTTAGTTTATGAGGCACATATCCAGGACGTGGCTTCGGACGGTTTCTTCCAGGACTTCGGCTACGATGTCTTTTCTTTCGGGATAGAGAAGTTCGAGGAGCTGGCTCCGGTCCTCCAGCCAGGTGCGGTAGGAGGCTTGTTCGGATGTGAAGGCGGAGGCTTTCGGTTCATCGGCGGAGCTGATAAGGCGGGCGGTTATGGCGTCCAGCTCGGTCTGCCACATCTGGCGGCCGGTATCGAATCCGGCGGCGAGCAGTTCCGAGGTGTCGGCTCTCTCGACCAGCATCAGGACAACGCTTTCCAGTACCCGGTGGCTGGTGCAGAGGACTTCTGTGCATATGTCGGCGTTTGCGTCTGCCTCAAGGACAGTCCGGGCGCAGGCGCTTCCTGCGGGTGAGGCCGTATTAAGGCGTTCGAAATTTCCGTAGATGATGCTGTCTGATCGTTCCGACGGTGCGGTCGCTCTCTCGCTTCCAAGCTGAATGGTCCTGTTCATAAGCTGGTAGGCGGCTTCTTTAAGGATGAGGGCTTCCTGTCCGGCCAGGCGGGCGGAGAGGGCGCTTTGGTAGCTGTCCAGCCAGGACAGGTAGCTGTCTCTTTCTTTATAGATGACATCTTTTTCGGCCTGTGGGCGTCCGGCGGCCAGGGCTTCGTATTCTTCCCTCAGCGCTCCCATCCACAGGGAAACGGCCGTCTGCCAGGTGGCTGTGCTCCCTTCTTCTGTACCATCCTGGGCCAGAAGGGCCTGTACCTGGGCGGCAACTGCTCTGTGATGGCTGTCATAGCAGCGGATATAGCGCCTTTCGCCTTCTCCCAGATGGGTCAGCACAAAGCGGCTGACGTCCTCCGGCTGGCTTTCAGGAGCTGGCAGCGCGCTCGTGGATGAGTCAATTTTCGCGGCGTCATTAACAGCGATGCCAAGCGTTTCGCCTATGCCGGCGCTGCCGGCCGTTCCTTCTATTCCGACGTTGCCAGGCGTTCCTTCTATTCCGACGTTGCCAGGCGTTCTTTCTATGCCAACGCTGCCAGCTGTTCCTTCTATGCCGACATTGCCGGCCGTCTCCTCCGCGCCGGCGTTTTCATTCTCTTCCGATGCGGTTTTTCCCCATGTCGGGAAGAGCGATAACCAGGATGCCCAGCCTTCCGGTGATCGATCAGTCTCCATCTTTTCCGGGGCGGGCGCTGTGGCATCAGGGGCATAGGTCCATTCATCCCCATCGTCGGCCCCGTCATCCACAAAGCCTGTGGGGATCGTCAGTTCGTTGCTGTAAAAGGTGTGGCTCCGGCCAAGGCTGTCCACCGCCGTTACATGGGAACGGCTTGTCATTTTTCCCCGGGATGCGTCCTCCTCCGTCACCTGATACAGCTGTTCAAAGATTTCCGCTTCCCCGGGCGAAAGCCTGTCCGCTTTTCCCAGCGCTTCACTCTCAAACGGGGGAATGGTATCGTGAACGACAATATCCTGAAAGACAAGAGTGCTCCCGGTGCTATTGCTCACCTCGACCTGGAAGCGTATCGTGTCCTTTTCCGTATAATAGGAGCCGTTCAGGGGCGGCTCGATCAGATATTTGGACACGGACAGCCTGCCCGACGGCATTTCCTCCGCAGCCGCCGCGGCACTTTCCGTCATCTCATCCGGCCCCTTCCCGTCATCGTCAAGACCTCCGGGGAATGACCCAAACTTGATCTCTTCATCCGGACCCTTTCCATCGTCGTCAAGGCCTCCGGGGAATGACCCAAACTTGATTTCTTCATCCGGACCCTTCCCGTCATCGTCAAGACCTCCGGGGAATGCCCCAAACTTGATCTCTTCATCCGGACCCTTTCCATCGTCATCAAGCCCTCCCGGGAACGGCCCAAGCCCGATCTCTTCATCCGGGCCCTTCCCGTCATCGTCAAGACCTCCCGGGAATGGCCCAGGCCAGGTCTCTTCATCCGGCTCTTTTCCGTCGTCGTCAAGGCCGCCGGGCGCAGAGGGGGCGGGTTCGTATGTCTCGCCATAGGGCAGGATCTTGTAGGTAAAGGGAACCGAGTTTGAGAGGCACGCCACATCCTTTGTCCCCGGCACCATGCCCGCGGCCTGGATGTGGAGCTCGATAAAGCCGTCCAGCACCTCGCTGGCCGAGCCCGGGATCATGCTGTTCATATCGAGGAGCGACGACATGGGATAGCTGTAGGATTCTCCCGGCAAGAGCGTTACCGGCTGTTCATACAAGGTCAGGTCGTACCCTTCCGCCTCGTCCTCGGTTTCATACATCCGGGTATTGCAAAAATCCAGGGGCTTTGTGCCGGTATTGGTCACGGTGCCCGTCCATTTTATCTCCTCGGAATAGCCGTAGGGGTTCCGCGTGATGTAGTGATGGCCGTCGTCATAGGGCGATGTCTGGACGACCTCCAGGGACAGGCCATAGCCTTCTATGTGGTTCCCTTCTTTGGCAAGGGTGCTTAAGGTCCCTATATTATGGGTAAAGGAAACCTTCTCCGAGCGGGCCGTGATCGCCCCTGTAGCCGGGTCCGCCCCGTAAGCCTCAAATACCGGCGTTACCCGGCCCAGGAAGTCATCGCTCTTTGTCCCGGGGATCACATCGCCTTCCCTGGCATACCAGGTCACATAGGTTTTCACATACTCGCCCGCCGGGATCATAAGGGGCTCGGGGTAATACAGGGCAAAGTAGCCTGTCGTATCGGAAGGATTCGGCCATACCCGTATCCCGGGCACGGCCATGGGCGCATCGCTTCCATTGTCCAGGTACACCAGATAGCTGATCGGCTCGGCCCAGCCGTATTCGTCCAGGGCATAGCACAGCTTCACGGGGCTTGCCTGATACATCTCCATGTGGAGGAGCCCCTCCTCGGCGCCGGCGTAATCGGCCGTATCCGCCTTCACCGGTATCACATATTCGACGACATCCGAAAAGGCATAGGTGCCGTCCTCGGTCTGCCCCATGGCTTCCCAGCGGAGAACGGCCTGGCCTTTTTTCAGGTCTTCCGCGGTAAACGTATAGGAAAGAGTATCCGGGCCCGCAACTTCCCCCAAGGGCACCGGGCCATACCCCAGCTCCGGCGTGTACACATCGAACCCGCCCTTGCTGTTATCCCCCAGGGCGTAAACCGTGATCCAGGACACCGGCCTTCCCGTGGTATTCTGGACGGCCAGGGCAAAACGGACGTAGGAGCCCTCCGGATAGCTCTTGTTTTCATCAAAAAGCGGGATGACCTCCAAAAGGAGAGCAAGGCTGTGAAGCTCCTCCCCTATCACACCTTCCAGACTGCCCCCGGCAGGATCGGGGCCGCCCATAACAGCAACCAGGTCGGCCATGGAGGCGACCTCCGGCGCTCCCGGCATATCTCCCACGCCCTCGGCATGGACATTTCCGGGATCGCCATTCGCGGGATCGGCGCTTTTTCTCAGGGCCTCCTGTACATCCGGCCAGGCAATGCCGTCCGGCTCCATGCCGACGGCCTCCTCAAAGGAGCGCACGGCGCCCTCCGTCATGCCGCCAAAGGAGCCGTCCACAGCGCCCACGCTGTGTCCCGCCTGGTTGAGCGCTTCCTGCAGGGCGCTCACGGCGTCGCCCCAGTCGCCGCGCCGCAAGGTTCCCTCGGGGTCAAAGCTCTGCGTGTCAACATTCCCGCACACCAGACAGGTGCGCATCCGGCTGCCCTGGCTGCGTCCGGTCGCCTCCCGCGTGACGGTCCACTCGCCATAGGTGTGCGCTGTCCTGGGGATCGTTTCCGCCTCTGTCTTCTGGCACACCTGGCAGGTGCGGATGCGGGTGCCGGTGCTGGTGCAGGTGGCTTCCTCTATTGTGGACCAGTAGCCGTAGCTGTGGCCGTTGGGCGCGATGCCCTCCGTCTGGATGGTCCCGCAGTTGAGGCACTGGCGCATCCTCACGCCGCTCTCTTCACAGGTCGGCGCCTGGCTGACCCACCAGTCGCTGTACACATGGTCCAGCATCGGGATCGTCTCTTCCTGGGTGGCGCCGCAGTCTCCGCACACGCGGATCGCTATGCCGTATGTGCTGCACGTCGGGTCCTGGATCGGGTCCCACGGCCCAAAGTTGTGCGGAAGCCTCGGCACAACCTCCGTCCGTATCTCCCAGCATTTGACGCACTGATAGTACCGGTAGCCCTCCTGGGTACAGGTGGCGGGCGACTCCCTTTCCATCTGCATCCATTCATGGGGCGGGCACTCCTCCAGATAGGCTTTTGCCTCCCGCATAGGGCCCCCGGGCAAGAGTGCCAGGGTCATCAGCAGAAATAGTGCAAAAGCCGCCCATCTTTTTCCCCTCATATCCTTTTCCTCCAAGCTCATGTCGTTCGGTTTCGTTTTCTGTCAATGATAAGCCTATTATAGCATTTCGTTCCATTAATCTGTAATCTGGAGAAGAAATGGGGACGGTTCTTTTTTCTTATGATCCGTAAGAAAAAAGAACCGTCCCCATTTCTTCTCCCGTTTCCTATGTGTCACCAATCCGTGTCTTTTTTCATGCGGATATACAGGTCATAAAGCGGCGAGCCCGTCTTTCCTCTCTCGGGGTGCTGGTCCTCGGATACCGTGATCATGGCTTTTTCGCAGGCGTTTATGAGCACCGTCCCGGAGGGATGGTTTCTTTCGCGGATAAAGTTTCCATAGGATTTATGAACATGGCCGTGCAGCATGTAGGCCGGATGGTATTTTTCCAGAAGGGTGTTGAAGCAGGAAAAGCCCTGGTGCGGAAGGTCGTCCTGGTCCCCGTAGCCCCTGGCCGGCGCGTGAGTGACCAGGATGTCAAAGCCGCCGGTGATCATAAGCCTTGCCCCCAGGCGGGAGATGCGCCGGCGCATTTCCCGTTCCGAGTACATATGCTCCCCGGGCTTGTAGCGGAGCGACCCGCCAAGCCCCAGGATGCGCACGCCCCGGAAATTGTAGATGCTGTCCTCGATGCAGATGCACCCCAGCGGTGGCTTTACCGCGTACTTTTCGTCATGGTTTCCGTGGACATAAAGAAGCGGGCAGCCCTTTACCGTCACCAGGAACTGAAGATAGTCCGGGTCCAGGTCGCCGCAGGAGATGATAAGGTCGACATCCTTAAGCTTTTCGCTCCGGTAGTAATCCCAGAGGCCCCTGTCCTCTTCATCGGCAATGCACAGAATATTCATAAATAAAATCCTTTCCCTTCGCGCCTTCTCTGCCGGCAGGGCAGAGGGCACTGCCCTCACGGCATTGACTCGGCCAAAGACTGCCCTTCCGGTTCCTTTGCCGCGGGCACGCCGCTGATGCTGACCGTCTTTTTTGCGCTGTCCACGATCTTCCCGGGCCTCGGGATCTCGCCGACCACGTTTTCGTTCAGAAAATCCATGCGGATGATCTCATCGCTGGAGAGAGTTTCCCCTTCCGGCACATAAATCTTTCCATCCTGGCTCCGCAGCTCCCCTTCAAACGGATTCAGCTCCCCGGAGATCACCTCCCGCCGCAGCACGTCCACCAGCTTCTGCGAATAGCGCGAAAGCTTCTGCGACAGGATGATGTCGATGACCCCGGACGCCATTCCATACCAGTAATTGATCGGCTGCCCGTTCTTGTTGTCAAGGGCGTCGTAGGCGCCGGACAGGATGGATTTCAGGATCAGGACATAATACTTCCCCCAGTGCCGGATCGGCGCGGCAAGCCTGGTGAGCTCCTCTCCCTTCTTTAAATAAAGCCCGTACTCGCGCTCCTGGGAGCGGGGGCGTATGAAGTCCGGCCCCGAAATGATCGAAATGTTTTCCCAGGAAAAGTCCTTATGCCAGTCCACATCCTTCTCAGCCGACCAGCGAAGAATGATCCTGGCATCCGGGCGGACCATGGCCGCGCCGATAGCAAAGGCATTGATGCTCGCGATATCCCCATATACCGGATAATCCGCCACATAGCCGATGCGCGGCGAATCGGTGAGCGAGGCGGCGAGCGCGCCCATCAGGAACTTTGCCTCATACATGCGGCTATAGTAGGTCCGGACCGCGTGCTGCGCCAGGTTGACCGAGCAGTTAAGCACCCGGATGTCCGGGTTCTCAACCGCAAAGCGCATGGCCGCCGGCATCATGGAGGCCGAGGTGGTAAACAGGCACTCGCACCCCTTAGCCGCGGCATCATTAAGCGCCTGCTCCACCAGGCTGTCCTCCGTCAGCCCCTCATATTTGCAGGTCTGTACAATACCCTCAAAGGTTTCCGAAACCTCCGACCTTCCCAGTTCATGGCCGTAAACCCAGCCGGAGGCATCCTGCGTCTTTTCATAAAGAAAGGCCGCTTTCAGGGGATGGTATTCCGTATAGGCGGGAGCCTTGGCAAACAGCCGGCCAAGGAGTGACTGGGATGGGCCGGCCGGCAGATCCTCCGGCCACTCCTGCAGGTCAATATTGTTGGCATTCGCCTGGGCCAGCATCTCCATCCAGAGCTTATCTATGCGCGCAAGCAGCGTATCCTTGGTTTCCCGGATCAGGGAATCCAGAGTAAAGATCTGAAGATAGAGGAGGAAGGCATCCCCCATGGTCTGGCCGATGGAAGCCGGATTTTTCTTTTCCATGCAAAAGGTAAACGTCAGGAACCCCCGGTTCAGCCGGTCAATGGCCTCCTGCGGCCAGGGCTTTTCCAGATCCTGCCCGAAAACCTTTGCCAGGGCCGCATAGCGCCCCTTCCCGGAAAAGAGGATCTCGTTCATGCGGGTGACCTGATAGAAGGCGACAAATTCATAATAGATCTCGTTTTCCAGGTTCTGGTTATGCTCCGGCATAATGCGGATAACATCCGCCCGGATGGCATAGGCCCCCAGGTATTTCATGACCGAGACCCGCTTATTGCCCTCCAGCACATAAAACCGGTTCATATATTCATAGGCGCGAATGGGGTCCCGTATCCCGTTTTCAATCTGGGAATCATAGAGGGCGATCCATTTCTGGCCAAACTCGGTATCGCTGTCCAGAAGGGGCATAAAGCCGCTGGAAAAGACATTCCGCCTTCCGGCCGTTTTGGTCCCCACGATCATCGAGAGCGGAACTTCATTAATCCCCAGCGAGACCTGCTGATAAGCCCTGGAAGGCTCCATAATGTCATCCAGCGCCGGCAGGTACGGATACCTTCCTGCCGCCACCGCCCTGCGATACTCCTTTTCTCCCCGTTTTCTGGCTTTTACATAATCGTCCAGCATAAAAAATACTCCTTTGTCTTTATGGAAAAAAATGGGGAGGGCTCTTTTTTCTTGTGATCCGCAAGAAAAAGGAGCCCTCCCCATTTCTTCCGAATGATACGCTTACCCTGGCTTTATTATCATTTTGAATACTGCTATAGCTTTTTATGAAGCGATATTATACCGTACAAGCCCGGAACATTCAACTGCTAAAAGAGGAAATATATTTTTAACATAGATTTAACTTTGAAGAGGTGGAGAATTTAACAAGCCACCGTTTATAATCAGACCGTCAGAAATAAACAAAAGATATCAAAGGGGGAGCATTATGAGTATATCGCAAATCATTTCCCTGTTAAGCGGTGTCGCCCTGTTCCTGTTCGGCATGAGCCTTATGGGGGACGGCCTGAAAAAGTTTTCCGGCAGCCGGCTGGAGCCCATTCTTTACCGGCTCTCCAATACCATTCCCCGTGGCGTCCTCCTGGGGACAGGCGTCACGGCCGTCATCCAGTCCTCCAGCGCCACGGCCGTCATGACCGTAGGCTTTGTCAACTCCGGCATGATGAAGGTCCGCCAGGGCATCGGCATCATCCTGGGCGCCATACTCGGGACCAGCATCACAGGCTGGGTGATCTGTCTTAGCTATATCGAGGGCGCCGGCCCCATGGCCGAGATCATATCCACCTCCACCCTCACCGGGCTGGTGGCGGTTGCCGGCATCATCATCCGCATGGCTGCCAAAAAGCAGACTACCCGCTATGTCGGGGACATCATGATGGGCTTTGCCGTCCTCATGTTCGGCATGAGCACCATGAGCGGGGCCGTATCCGGCCTTGGCTCCTCGCCCACCTTTATCTCCCTGATCACCACCATGTCCACCCCCCTGCTCGGCATGCTGGTCGGCGCCCTGTTTACCGCCGTGCTCCAGTCCGCCTCGGCTGCGGTCGGTATCGTCCAGGCCCTGTCCGTGACCGGCGCCATCCATTTTGACTCGGCCCTGCCCCTCCTCATGGGCATCTCCATAGGCGCCTCTGTCCCGGTACTGTTTTCCGCGATCGGCGCCAACCGCGAGGGAAGGCGCACCGCCTTTTCCTATCCCGTCGCCACGACGCTGGGCGCGGCCATCGTGGCCGCCATCTTCTACATCATCGCCGCCATTGTCCGGCCCGGCTTTATGAGCATGGAGATGGACCCCTTCTCCATCGCCTTCGTCAATACCCTCCTGCGTCTGGCCATCCTGCTTATCCTGATGCCCTTTACCGATGTCCTGGAGGCCATTGTCAAGACGCTGGTGCCGGTGCTTCCCTCGGAAGAGACCACGGAAAAAGCCTCTCCCGAGATCCGGCTGGAGGAGCGCTTCATTCCCCATCCCGCCCTCGCCATCGCCCAGTGCCGAATGGTCATCGGCCAGATGGCCGAGGCTTCCGAGCGCGCCCTGAACATAAGCCTGGGCATCCTCCTCTCCTACCGTGAGGAGGACGAGGCCACCGTTAAAAAGCTGGAAGAAGAGGTCGATGCCTACGAGGACAGCCTCGGCACCTACCTGGTCAAGATCACCGGCCGCGAAATGAAAAAAGCGCAGAGGGATGAAGCTTCCCTCTTCCTGCACACCCTCTCGGATTTTGAGCGCATGTCCGACCACGCCCTCAACCTGGCGGGAAATGCCCACGAGATCCAGCAGAAATCCCTGGAATTTTCGGCCCAGGCCGCCCATGAGCTGGAAGTGTTAAGCTCCGCCGTCAGCCAGGTGGCCAGCATGACCGTCACCTCCTTCCGCGAGAGGGACCTTGCCCTGGCCAGCCGCGTGGAGCCCCTGGTCGATTTCATCAACGACCTGTGCACTCAGATGAAAAACAATCATGTCTCGCGCCTGCAGGCCGGGATCTGCACCATCACCCAGGGCTTTGTCTTCAACGATATCGTCACGAACTGCGAGCGCATCGCCGACCACTGCTCCAATGTGGCCGTCGCCATGATCGAGCTCTCCGGCGATACCTTCCAGACGCACGAATACCTGCATGTCTTCCGCCGGGAGCAGACCGAGCGCTTCCAGGAAGCCTATAATGAATACGCCGAGCGCTTCACCATCTGAGTGTGAGCGCCGCTCCCCCACAGCCATCGACACAAATGGGGCCGGGCTGCCCAAAAGGGCCCCGGCCTCATTTGTTATAGTATGCACACGAATTTTCAGCGGAAATGCGTCCGCTTGCAGCGGCGAAGATCCGGCGCGGGAAACGAATGAAAACGCAAGCGTTTTATTCGTTTCCTATATTATCGCAGAGGCGGTGCAAGGAAGTGTCTCGGCTTGCGCCGAGCTCCGCCCCGCGGGCGAGCAGGATGGGAAGTTTCCCTTCCTGCTCGATGCCGGTGGTCGCGCCAACACAAACGTAACAATTTCGTTATGATTTCGTAATATTTCTATAGTATAATTGAATATCGCCTGAATATCCCTGCCTGCTCATGAAGGGGACACGTTTTCGCGCGTGCGCCGGCAGGCGATGGGAGCTCTCAACCTGTTGCTGACATCTGAGCCGGCCTCCAAAGGGTTCACTCAAATCCTGATGAAACACTCTATATAGAGGTCGCCAACTCCAAGGGGAGGATTTTGCATGAAAAATACAACCAGCCGAAAATCAAATAAATCTATCTGCTGCCTTCTGGCGGCATGTGCCGGAACTCTTTTACTGTCCTCAAGCGTCTTTGCCATCCCTATGGCCCACTGGGCATTTCTGCGCAGCCCCGGCGGCGAGATCCTCGCCACTCTGAACCCCGGGGATGAGGTCGAGGTCATCGGCATCAGCTCCGACTTAAGCTACCGCACCGATGTCTACTACCCCGCCGGCGATCTCTATGGCAGCGTGGGGTCCGTCTATATTTACGGCGGTTCCGAGTATGAATACGAGAACCCCCTGGTCTACGACTACACCGGGACCTATGAGGAAGCCACCGCAAACGCCGAGCAGCCCGATCCCCTTCTCGAGAACGCCCGGGAAAGCGCACAGGTCGTCATCGAAGGCCTGACGGCGCTCGGAGCTCCCCTGCCGGAAGCCTCCTCCGAGAAAAAAACAGAAGAGAACGGGGAGACGGCCGGTGAAAAGAGCGCTCTCTCGTCCTTCGTTCCCGGCGGCGTCTACTCTGGCACGGAAGAGGAGGCCGAGGCGCATTTCCAGGATGTCCGCAATTATTACCTGAACTCCGACGAGGTATGGGTGGACGTGGATCTCTATACCCAGTGGCTCGTTCTTTACAGGGGAAGCGAGGTTCTCCTCTCCGTTCCCTGCACCACAGGCAACTACACCGTCACCGACACGCCCAGAGGCGAATTTCCCATTATCTACAAAACCACCGACACCTACCTTACCGGCGACAACCCCGACGGCACCTACTATTCCCGCTATGTCAACTACTGGATGGTGCTCACCGAATGGGGCATAGGTATGCACGACTCGCCCTGGCGCGACGACTTCGGCGGCGACATCTACTTCGGGAACGGGACCCTCGGATGCGTG
Source organism: uncultured Blautia sp. (assembly GCA_946545475.1). Taxonomy (GTDB): domain Bacteria; phylum Bacillota; class Clostridia; order Lachnospirales; family Lachnospiraceae; genus Blautia_A. The sequence goes on along the minus strand of CAMNNO010000101.1, from coordinate 378 downwards.
TGCATGGATACCGACAACGCGGCCTTCGTCTATGACCATGTCCAGGAAGGTACCGTCGTCGTCATCCACTGAATCTCCATGCCGGAAAAGTGCCGGCATCACTCACTGAACCTATATGCCATGGGGCCTGCTCTCCGTCAGAGGGCGGGGCCCCTTTTTTTATGTTTACCTGCCGGTAGGTTCTGGGTGTGCCATGTTTCCTTTTGCTTTTTCTATTTTACTCTTACCTGCCGGTAGGTTCTGGGTGCGCCATGTTTCCTTTTGCTTTTTCTATTTTACTCTTACCTGCCGGTAGGTTCTGGGTGCGCCATGTTTCCTTTTGCTTTTTCTATTTTACTCTTACCTGCCGGTAGGTGCCAGGGGAGGGGGGGCCGCTCA
>CAMNNO010000100.1 GCA_946545475.1 uncultured Blautia sp. | reverse complement strand
TTATATCATATATTTTACTAAAACTCAACAGCTTTTACTAAAACCTGTAATATAATCCGCCAGAAAACCCACGGCCCAAGGGCACGTGGGTTTTCTGGCGGATTCTTATAAAAGGTCATCTATTACTGCTAATACAGGATTGTCAACAGAAATCCTATCTAACGAACTACAACCAGCAAAAGGATTGGCTCTCTTCTTCTGTCACGAATGTATCGATTGTGGCATGGCCAATGGATTTAAGAAGAATAAAGCGTATCTTCCCCCGGTCTATTTTTTTCCTTCCGGGTAGCGGCCGGAATATAAAAAAAGAACCGTCCCCATTTCTTCCCAGCTGAAAGCGTTCGTTTTGAGTGCGCTCAAGGTCAGCTATTCCGTCCCTTTTCATGTCTTCGAAGCTTTTCCAGAAGCTCTTCGAAATACTCCGGCAGCGGAGCGACAAAAAGCATCTCCTCTCCTGTTTCGGGGTGGGGGAAGCCAAGCTCCATGGCGTGAAGGGCCTGCCCTTGAAGATGATAGGGATTTTTCCCCGAGCCATAAAGCTCATCGCCCAGCAGAGGATGTCCGGTGCTGGCCATGTGGACGCGGATCTGGTGTGTGCGGCCGGTTTCCAGGCGGCATTCCACATAAGTGACACCGGAAGCGTAAAAGCGCTCCAGGACGCGGTAGTGGGTGATGGCTTCCTTGCCGTTTTTGACATTGATAGCCATTTTCTTGCGGTCGACGGGGTGCCGGCCGATGGCTCCTTCTATGGTGCCCTCATCCTCTTTCAGTATCCCCTGGACAAGGGCGCGGTAGCGGCGGTGGATGGCGTGCGACGACAGCAGGGCGGAAAGAGCTTCATGGGCCGTGTCGGTCTTGCATACCAGCAGGGCGCCGGTGGTGTCCTTATCGATGCGGTGGACGATACCGGGGCGCAGCTTTCCGTTAATGCCGGAAAGGTTTCCCCGGCAGTGATAGAGGACAGCATTCACCAGCGTCCCGGTATAGTGCCCGGGAGCCGGATGGACCACCATATCCTTGGGTTTATTGACGACCAGAAGGCTGTCATCCTCATAAAGGATATCAAGAGGGATATCCTCCGGCACGGCATCGATCTCTTCCGGCGGCGGCACGGTCAGGGTAATGCGGTCCCCCTCCCTGACCTGGTAGCTGCCCTTTACAGGCTTATCATCCACCAGAATGAGCCCGTCATCCAGGAGCTTCTGGATATGGCTCCGGGACAGATCGCCCTCCTGCATGGCAACATACTTGTCGATGCGGATATGGGCATCCTCCGGTGCCACCATGAATACAATATTCTCTTCTTCTATGGCCGTTTCTTCTATATTATCATTTATACGATTATCATTTATACGCATACTATCGTCCTAACCGTCCGGGAAGCAGAAATTCCAGTTCGTCGGGATTCCGGTATTTGAAAAGCACCAGGATGAGGAACCATATGCTGCCAATAACAACGTAGGAATCGGCCAGGTTAAAGACCGGAAAATCGAAAAAGATAAACTGGATAAAATCAATGACATAGTGCCGGAAACACCGGTCGATAAAATTTCCGAACGCGCCGGAGGCCAGAAAGACCAGGGCGACCCTTAAGGGCCGGTAGCGCGGATGGTCCGGCGTGCGAAAATAGATCCAGAGCAGGTAGAGCAGTATGAGCAGGGAAAGGGCAGCCAGAAAAAACATTTGGTTCTGGAGCATCCCAAACGCCATTCCCCGGTTTTCCGGATAAAGATATTTCAGTTTAATAATTCCCGGGATCAGGATAACGCCTTCATCCGTCCGCCAGTTTTTGGCAGAGTACAGCTTCAGGGCCTGATCCAGCCCCACCAGCAGCAAAAAAGCCAGGGCAAAGATCATAACCTGCTTTCCTGTTTTTTTCATTGATCCCATAAAAGTGTTTCTCCCTTCACATGGCAGGCAGCAGCATTGCCGCCCTTTTATCGAAAACGCTTCACAAGATCGGCAAAAGAGCTTCCCGCATCTCTTCTTCTGTCACGGATGTATCGATCATGGCATGGCCAATGGATTTAAGAAGAATAAAGCGGATCTTCCCCTGGTCCATCTTTTTATCCTTCCGGGCAGCGGCCAGGATGTCGTCGCAGGTAAGGCTTCCTTCGGGAATGGCGGTCGGAAGGCCGTATAATATAAGCCCTTCCCGGACAGACGCCTCTTCCTCCGGGGAAAGGTTCCCGCGGGCGGCGGAAATGCGGGCGGCGGCTATGAGGCCAAGGCCGACGCACTGACCATGGGGAAGGGTGAAGTTCATGAGCTTTTCTATCGCATGCCCGAGGGTATGCCCCAGGTTCAGAAGAGCTCTCTCTCCTTTTTCCTTCGGATCGCGCTGCACGATGTCCGCCTTGATCTCGCAGCAGCGGCGGACAGCCCTGGAAACAGGCTCATATTCCAGAGCGCGTATGGACGGCGCCTCATGAAGAAGCCGGCCATAAAAAGCGCCATCCGCCAGAAGCGCAGTTTTCAGCACTTCTCCCATGCCCGAAGCGAACTGGACCGGCGGAAGGGTTTTTAGCACAGAAAAATTCATGTAAACCATTCTGGGCTGGTGAAAAGCCCCCACCATATTTTTATACTGGTTTAAATCCACGCCGGTTTTTCCGCCTACGCTGGAATCGACCTGGGCGAGGAGTGTCGTCGGGATCTGGATAAAATCAATTCCCCGAAGATAGGTGGCAGCCGCAAATCCCGTCATATCGCCGATCACCCCGCCCCCCAGGGCAGCCAGATAATCCCGCCGTTCAAACCCTTCCCGGCACAGAAAACTGTAAATCCCGCTCACGGTGTCCAGGTTCTTATAAGCCTCACCAGCCGGCACCTCATACACAGATACCTGAAAGTCAGCGGCCCTCAGCCTCTCAGCCACCTCATCACTATAAAGAGGCCCGACATTGCTGTCCGTCACCAAACAGATACGCCTCCCGGCATTCAAGACCTCCTTCGCCCTGTTGCCAAGCTCCTCGTAGCTGTTGTCAAAATATATAGGATAAGAAAACGTATTTTCTCTCGAAACGATGAGCTGTTCCATATATGTTGTACTCCTAATACAAAACCCAATAATTAAAATACCCCCTCCCCATAAAGGGGAAGGGGGGCATATAAAGAGCTTTTAATAGCTCTCTTTGACATTATTTTTGGCATCCTCGATGATGTTGGCGACATCCTCAGATGTGATCTTGACGTTATGCGGCGACAGGACCATAAAATGGGCGTTGCACTGGAAGGAATTGAGATGTCCCAGATACATGGCACCGAAAATAAACCAGGAAATGCACATTTCCATCTCATAATCAATGCCTTCGAAGTTGATAATGACAATATTACCCTCTTCAATAGCCCGGCCAATATCTTCAGTCTCTTTTAAACTCTTGGGAGAAAAGATGGATACATTTGTCACGCTCTTCACCTTTACCGTTGCATTGACAGGCTGCGGAGCCTGATCAAAACCGCGCTTTCTCTTAGGCTGAAAACCTACGATCTTATCGTTAGCCTCGGACTCCGAGTCATCGGAATAATCTTCTCGCGCCTTTCTGCCACCCCGTGTCTGACGGCTGCCCGACCTGGTATCCCTGGCAGGCTTCCTGCGGGGTTTCTCCTCCGGCTCTTCTTCGGGCTCTTCGGAGTCCCCGTCGTAGCGGGAGTTTTCTTCGTCCTGGGAATAGTCGTCATCAACTTGTTCCTTATCAACTTGTTCCCTCTTTGGCCTCTTTTTCTTCTTTCCGGACGAAAAGAAGCCGCTCCGCTTGGCAGGCTCTGACTCGTCATCGTAATCATCGTCTAATTCGTTGTCGTTATAATCCCCATCGTCATATTCCGAATAACTGTCATCATTATCCGACATTCTGAAGGAAGCCCCGAATTTTGAAAGAAATCCCATGTTCAACACTCCGATCTTATGTGTGGCTTTTTTTAGATCAGATGCCCGTCCCGTTTTCGAAAACTACGGTCTTCTGAAGCATCTTTCTGATTCAGCGATACTGTCCATACATATTATGACAGCGCATAATCTCTTGCGCCAAAAATACCGGAACCTACTCTTACGATAGTGGCCCCTTCCTGTATAGCCGTGATGTAATCGCCGGTCATACCCATACTGAGGATATTCATGTTTATATTATCAATGTTTTTTTCTCTAATGTCAACACTTAATTTTTTTAATTTGCTAAAAATTTTTCTGTTTTCCTCTGGGTCGGACACTTCCGGGGCAACTGTCATAAGTCCGCAGACTTTAACATGGGAAAAATGGGATATGGCCTCAGCCAGGGGGCAGGTCTCCTCTGCCTTAAGGCCAAACTTGGTTTCTTCTTCGGCTACGTTGACTTCCAGGAGAATGCGGCAGATAACATCTTTTTTGGCCGCCTCCTCTTCGATCGTTTCTGCCAGTCTCAGGGAATCCACGGAATGGATGAGGGCAACGCGGTCAACGATATATTTGACCTTGTTCCTCTGGAGATGGCCGATCATGTGAAAGGACGCGTCCGCAGGCATAAGGGGAAGCTTGTCCTGGATCTCCTGGACCTTGTTCTCGCCAAAGGTGCGTACTCCCAGACGGTAAGCTTCCCTGAGATCTTCAATGGGCTTTGTCTTGCTCACCGCTACGAGCGTCACATCGGCGGGATCGCGCCCGACGCTCCGGCAGGCTTCCTCTATATTCCGGCGGACAGCCGAAAGATTTTCTTCTATCATAGAGATCATCATAGAGATCATCCTTAATAATTAATACAGGACATCCTGTTCATTAATATTTTTTGCGTTTTTAACAATGTGGTCAAAGCGGGAAACCCCATAGCTGGTAAAGCGGTCGATAATGGCATATTCCTCATTCTGGTTCAGGATCTCTATGCGGCGGAAGCGGGCATATCCCTGGTTTATGCAGTAAACGCCTTCCAGGGGCGCTTTTTCATGGACCGTATAGCGGCTCTGCCCTTCTACCGGCGGCAGGAGGATATCGCCGTCTTTAAAAGAGTAATCATCCACATAGTAGGTATATGTCGTCTCCTTCTCCTCTACCAGAACGCCGCCGACCTCCGTCATCTTCTTCCCGTTAGCCTGGCTGCTGTAGATCGTGGGATAGACCGTCTTAAGCGTGGCTCGTCCATTTTCATCTACCGTCTGGACCTGGAAGCTTTTTTCCTTCGTTTCTTTGTTCTCGGTCTGATAGGTGGACGGGATCACAAAAAAATCTTTTGTGACAATGGATGACAGCGGAATCTTAAGGCCGACGGATGTATTGGTGACCAGCTCGACCTCAAGGAACCGGTTCTGAGCATAGCGGATAAGGCCCTGGTCAAAATCGATCTTGCCATATCGGGCATTGTCGAGGCGGATAATGGAAAAGTCGCCTGTCTGTGTCATGTCGTCCTTAAGGAACCTGACGCGTATGGTTTTCCGGTTGGAAAGGTCGACAGCCTGCTTTTCGCTCAGCGGGATGATAAGGCTCCAGTTTTCGTCCGTAACCAGAGTGTAGATCTCATCTCCTGCCATGACAGACTTATCGGTTTTCAGATTGGTCACATGATAGGCCCTCTGGTTGAAATCCCCTCTTGAGATATCGCCCAGAGCTTTCCCCTCATAGCCGTCCTTGGCATAGAGGACGATGCCGTCTGACGTGGCCTTGACGATCGTCTGGCTGCCATAAGTAACCGAAGATCCGGCTCCGTAGGTGCCGGAAGAGGAGGAATCGGAGCTGCCGGAATATTCCCCGTTTTCCTGTCCGGAAGCATTTGTCTGAGCCTCCAGGAGATCCTGGTATGTCAGCGCGGAAGAGGTATTTCCGGACTGGCCTGTAATGCCCACATACTGCAGGATGCTGCCTTCCAGCTGGCTTTTAAAGGCATATACCGAGTTAAAAGAGCTGCCGTGGAAGTTCCGGCTGAAAGACAGGAGCTGGGATCTTACCCGGATGAGGTCGCTGCGCGTCAGGGCCGCGGAGGTATTCACATCCTTCGAGGCGCTGAGCCCGTAAACGGCTCCGCCGGCATTGATCTTATCCCCCTCGCGGGCATAATAGCTGATATAGCCGGCCAGCTCCGAGCGCACGACCTTCTCCTCCTTTAATACCAGGCCCGTGTAGGTCTCGTTGCTGGTAAGGGGGGCGGAAACCACCTCGTAGGATTCCACATGGGAGGTCGTCACATAATGGATCGCGTTAATGCCGAAATAGACCAGTATCAGCGTAACCATAAGGGAAGACATGCTTCTGCCCACGGTATTGCGAAAAAGCCTGCCAAGGACAGGAAGGAAGCCTTCTTCATTATAATCATAATCCGATTTATAAATATCATCCAACCGTGCATGCCCTCCCTTTTATAGCCGCGAGTTATCCAGAAGTATCCGCCCTGGATCTGTTAGCCCTGCAGATCTTCCGGGTCCATGACCTTGCCGTCGCGCCAGATGCGTTCCAGGTCGTAGAACAGGCGGTTCTCTTCATCAAAGATATGGACGATCAGATCGCCGTAATCCATGAGTACCCAGGAAGAGCTGCGGGCGCCCTCGATCTGCTTGGGAACAAAACCGGCTCTTCCCAGCTTCTCCTCCACATTATCGACCATGGCCTGAACCTGGTTCTGGTTCGTGCCGTTGGCAATGATAAAATAGTCGGCAATAACAGAAACATCATGAATGTCGATCACTTTGATATCCCGGCCCTGCTTTTCTTCAAGAGCTTCAATGGCCAGTTTTGTCATATCAAGATTTGTCATGAGTTCATCTCCTCTGTTTTTTCATGCAGTTTTTTATAATATTCAAAAGCTTCCACGGTCGTGGTGTCAAGATCCTTTGGGTTCTGTTCCAGATATTCCACGCTGTCTTTAAGGATACGGTAAACGCATTCGTCCAGATCTTTAAAGGCCAGGCGGCGGATAGCGGTCAGATTTGGCGCCTTTGCCCTCTGGGGCTCTATATAGTCGGCAATATAGACGATCTTCTCCAGGAGCGTCATATCCGGCCGTCCTGTGGTATGCCAGACGATCGCCGAAAGGATATCCGGGTCCGAGACGCCATATTTGCTTTCCGCTATGAAGGCCCCAAGTCTGGCATGGAGGAGGAAGGGATGCTCCCTCTCAAATTTTGAGAAAGGGATATGGTTGTCTTCGCAGAGCTTTATCTTTCTTTTATTGGGAATGCACTTGGCGCAGTCGTGCAGAAGCCCGGCCAGCTGGGCCTTCTGGACATCGGCCCCGTGGGCCATGGCCAGGGAAGCGCTGGTAAACATTACGCCAAGCGTATGCTGGTAGCGTTCCTCGTCCAGCTCCTTGGAAAGCTTCGCTTGCAGCTTAGTAAAGTCCACCTTCGTAAAATCCATCGTTGATGCCGCAAAATCAGCCATCGGACAGTACCTCCATAAGTCTTCGTCTTGCGGCGGGCCGCAGGATAAGGTATAAGCGGACTTATACCTCAACGGTAAATGCCGTTGTCATTTATGTAGTGCCAAACCTCATCGGGAACATAATAGCGGATGCTTTTGCCCCTGGAAATGTCTTCGCGCACGCGGGAGCTGGATATGTCGACGGTCGCGATATCCAGGTAAGCGACGTTTGCCCCGAATGTCTCATGGATGCCCTGAGCGGCGGCCCGGAGCTGTTCGCGGGAAGCGTTATCCCTTGTGCCGACGGCCAGTGTGCAGGCCTTCGCGATCCGTCCTGGCTCCATCCAGAGATGGAAATAAAACAGGGAATCCGCACCGATGATAAAATAATACTCCGTGTCCGGATTCCGGGCTTTCAGTTTTTCCAGGGTGATATAGGTATAAGACAGGCCTTTAGCCTCCATTTCCACCAGGGACAGGCCAAAGTGGGGGTTGTCCCTAATGGCCAGCTCTGTCATGCGCACCCTCTGCTCATCGGTGGCCCGGCCTTTCCTGTCCTGCTTGTGCGGCGGATTATGGCTGGGGATGAAGATAACGCTGTCGAGGGAGAGCTGCTCGTAGGCCTGCTCGGCGAGGATGAGGTGCCCCATATGGATGGGGTCGAAGGTTCCTCCCATGATCCCGATTTTTTTCGTGCGCTGTTCCATAACCTGTTTATTTTTTCTTTTCCGGGAGGACGATCTTCTTTTTTTCGTTCTTTCCCTCCCTGTAAAGAACGATCTTTTTACCGATGATCTGGACAAGCTGGCTATGGGTCCGCTCGGCGATGAGGGAAGCCATTTCTTTGGGATCATCCAGGCAATTGTTAAGCACGCTGACCTTGATCAGCTCCCGGGCGGCCAGGGCCTCCTCACAGGCTGCCGTTACCTCGGGCGTCAGGCTTTCCTTGCCGATGGTGACAACAGGGTCCATAGTCATGGCCAGGCTTTTTAAATATGCTCTTTGTTTACTTGTCATGCCAATTCCTTTTATTAGGAAACGAATAAAACGTTTGCGTTTTCATTCGTTTCCCGCGCCGAATTTTCGCCGCTTTAGCGGCATTATTCCGCTGAAAATTCGTGCGCATACTATAAGGAAACGAATAAAAGCGCTTTCGCTTTTTCGTTTGCTTACTTCAAATACTCAAAATCAAATCCGTACATGCGGACGGTGTCGCCTTCCTGGATGCCTTCTTCTTCCAAACGCTCAAGGATGCCGCCCTCTTTAAGGAACTTCTGGAAGAAGGCGAATCCCTTCTCGGAGTCCAGGTTGGTATAGCCCAGCATTTTGTCGATCTTGGGGCCTTCCACCACATACACGGCCGGGTCTCCGGGAAGGACCTCCACGGTAAAGGGAAGCTCTTCCCTTATCAGCACATCCTCCGGGAAAAATTCCTGTTCATAGAAGCCGATCTCTTTTCCGCAGGTATCCAGAAGCTCTTTCGTCTTATACAGAAGCTCCCGCACGCCCTGGCCGGTGACGGCGGATATGGGGTAGACCGGTATCCCTTTGGGCTCAAATTCCCGGCGGAGCCGTTCCAGCGAGTCGCTCCCCTCGGGAAGGCAGTCGATCTTATTGGCGGCCACAATGGCCGGGCGCGTGACCAGATCTTTATTGTACGCCTCAAGCTCCTTTAAGATCTTGTAATAGTCGTCAACCGGATCGCGCCCCTCGGTGCCGGCGGCGTCCAGAATGTGGATCAGGACCCTGGTGCGCTCAATGTGGCGGAGAAATTCGTGCCCAAGCCCGGCGCCATCGCTTGCCCCCTCGATAAGGCCCGGGATATCGGCAATGACGAATCCGCCGTTGTCGGTATCCACAACGCCCAGGTTCGGGCTCAGGGTCGTAAAATGATAGTTGGCGATCTTAGGCTGGGCGTTAGTCACCCGCGCCAGAAATGTCGATTTTCCCACGTTCGGAAATCCGACCAGCCCGACATCCGCCAGCACCTTAAGCTCCAGCAGAACCTCAAGCTCCATGGCCGGTTTTCCGGGCTGCGCGTACTTAGGCGCCTGCATGGTAGGCGTGGCATAGTTCATATTTCCCCTGCCGCCCCGTCCTCCTCGCAGGACAACCTGACGCGAATTTTCCCCAGACAGGTCGGCAATAACCTTACGGCTCTCCTTGTCCATGACGACCGTCCCCTCGGGAACCTTGAGAACGATATCGCTGCCATCGGCCCCATGGCACCTCCGGTTAGCGCCATCCTGACCATCCTCGGCCTTAAATTTACGTTTATGGCGGTAGTCTCCAAGCGTATTAAGTCCCTTGTCAACCTCAAAGACGACATCTCCGCCCCGGCCTCCGTCGCCGCCATCGGGACCGCCGTTTGCCACAAACTTTTCTCTCCGGAAACTGACATGCCCGTCTCCGCCCTTACCGGAGCGGATGATGATCGCTGCTCTGTCTGCAAACATGCTATCCCTCCCTAAATGATATATTTTTCAAATTTCCTTACGCCGCTAGGCGATGATTTCCTTACGCCGCCCCTGCGATAATAATAAAAGCTTCAAACCCTGACAGATTTGAAGCCTTTATTGATGAAAGGCAGCGCCTCTCTCTTATTCGGCTGCAGCAGCAATAATAGAAACCTGCTTTTTGTCGCGGCCCTTGCGGCCAAAGTGAACAACCCCGTCAACCAGGGCATAAAGGGTATAATCCTTGCCAAGGCCTACATTTTCACCGGGATGGATTTTTGTGCCGTGCTGTCTGTAAAGGACGTTGCCGGCCTTAACGAACTGACCATCGGCCCTCTTGGCGCCGAGGCGTTTGGACTCGGAGTCACGGCCGTTCTTGGTGGAGCCGACACCCTTTTTATGGGCGAACAGCTGAAGATTCATCTGCATCATAATCGAACACCTCTCTGATATTAATCTTGATATATGTTGGGCCGCCCTTAAGGCTCTCCTCGATCTGGCTGAGGCCAAGCACGAGGCTGTCCATGAGGAGCTGCCCTTTTTCCGAAGGGGGAGAAGTAAAGACAAGGCGCACAAGCCCGTCTTCCTCCCTGAGAGAAAAACGGCTGTCGGTAAAGGCTTCCAGCGCGTTTACCGTCGTGATGACCAAAGCGGAAACGCCTGCACACACAATATCCTCTCCGGCCTTCCCGGCTCCGGCATGGCCGGTGCAGGAAAACTTTGAGTAGGAACCATTTTTCTTCTCGACCTGAATTTTGATCATAATCGTATAATATTCATTAATCAAATATTATTCATTAATCAAATATTATTCATTAACGTATAATATTCATTAACCGGCTTAAGATCAGGCGTTGATCTTCTCGATCTTGACTTTGGTGAATTGCTGTCTGTGGCCGTTCTTCTTGTGATAGCCGGTCTTTCTCTTGTACTTGTAAACGATGACTTTTTTGGCCTTGCCGTTTTCGACGACGGTCGCGGTGACGGTTGCGCCGCTGACATCCTCTCCTACCTTGAGAGAATCGCCGCTGACGGCCAGAACGTTTTCAAATGTGACGGTCTCGCCCGCCTCTTTACCTAATTTCTCCACGCGGAGAACGTCGCCCTCGGCGACCTTGTACTGCTTACCACCTGTTGCAATAATTGCGTACATGGATGGCACCTCCTAAAAATTTACTCGCCAAATACGGTAGCCTTAATGGCATTTCAAACCTCTTTGTGCGGCATACTTGCATATTTTAACACACTCTTCAAAAACAGTCAACTGTTTTTTTCTTCCCCCTCAAATTAAACGCACGTTTTTCGGGGAGACCCCGTCGCCCCCCCTGTAGCTCATTTGGGTTTAGGTTTACCTGCCGGTAGGTTCTGGGGGTGCCATGTTTCCTGTTAACTTTTCTATTTTACTCTTACCTGGCGGTAGGCGCAGGGGAGGGGGGGCCGC
>CAMNNO010000099.1 GCA_946545475.1 uncultured Blautia sp. | reverse complement strand
CGGGCCCCGCAACTCTGAGCGGCCCCCCCTCCCCTGGCACCTACCGGCAGGGAAGCGTAAAATAGAAGGATTAAAGGAAACATAGCGCCCCCGAAACCTACCGCCAGGTAAGCGCAAAATAGAAGGATTAAAAGGAACATGGCGCCCCCGAAACCTACCATCAGGTAACACCAAAGCAAAAGTATGACAGATATTTTAAAAATATATTACGGAATATTTACAAACACTTTAAAATTTGCTATAGTATGGAAAAGCTTAAAAAAGCCTTACCATTCATTAGGGAACGGGTTCCAAAAGAGGAGGATTGATTTTTTCATGAGAAACAAGGTTCACATGGACAAGTTCTGCCGGAAGGCACACCATTTTCTTACGGCAGCAGTCATGGCAGCGGTTTTGTGCCTGGGAATCCCAGGAACTGCGGTTATGGCGGATGCCTGGCACTGGGAGGAGGAGGACGATCTTTTTCCCGATAAGATAACGCTGGATGCCCCCTGCATTCTGGCGGATGTGGAGCTTCCTCACAGCGACAAGGGGAAATTTTCCTGGAAAAATGAGGATGAGGAGCTCTCTTTTGGGGAGCAGTCCTGCACTCTGATCCTGAAAGGCAGCGATGGGGTCGATCTTTCCCATGAAGATGGGTACGATCCGGAGAAAAACGAGGTACGCCGCAAGGTGAGAGTCATTGTCCGCGAGCCGGAGGAGGAAGAAGAAAGCGCGGAAGCTTCCGGCGGGGATGAAGGCTTTCAGGAGGAAAATGATTCCTGGGAAGAGGATAGTTCCTGGGAGGAGGACAGTTATACCCAGGATGGCGGCGATATGGGCCTTGCGGCTGCGGAGGAATATCTGGCCGCCGAGACCGGCTTTGAATGGGAAACAGCGGCAGGCTATGAGGAGGGCACTTCTCTTGCCCAGGAGTATGTTGTCGAGGTACAGGCAGCGGAAGTGGCAGCCTATGAGGGCCAGGATGCAGCGGACACTCCGGATGTCGCACCGGCCGGGAACGCCGAGATGACTGTGGAAGGTTCAACGACGGAGCCCGAGAACACCCGAAATACGGAAGGGATCGGAGTCCCGGAAGGCATCCCGTCTCCGGAAGCAGCCGGAATCCCGGAAGGCCCCCAGTCTCCGGAAACAGCCAGAACTCCGGAAGGCTCTCAGTCTCCGGAAGCAGCCGGAATCCCGGAAGGCTCCCCGTCTCCGGAAGCAGCCGGAACTCCGGAAGGCTCGCAGTCTCCGGAAGCAGCTGGAACTCCGGAAGGCTCGCAGGCTCCAGAAGCAGCCGGAACCCCGGAAGGCATCCAGTCTTCGGAAACCGCTGAAACCCCGGAAGGCCCCCAGTCTCCGGAAGCCGCTCAGAACCCGGAAGGAACTCAGAATCCGGAAGAAACTCAGAATCCGGAAGGAACTCAGAATCCGGAAGGAACTCAGAACCCGGAAGGAACTCAGAACCCGGAAAGAACTCAAAATCCGGAAGGAACTCAAAATCCGGAAGGAACTCAGATTCCGGGAGATAACCAGCCTGCGGAAACTCCCGCGGCCGGAGAAGGGGCAGAAGCCTCCGGGCAGGCCAAGGCTCCGGAGGAGGCGGCAGCCCTTTCCAGCGATGGCGGGCAGCAGCCGGAGGGCAGCGGCGGACAAGTGCAGCCGCCCGCGGAAACGGATGCCAGGATCGAGGATGACGGTCAGGAAAGAGGCTCCGCGGATGCGCCGTCCATTCCCGGCAGCGCCGAGGAAACAGTCCCGGAAAGCATATTTGACCGGGCGGATATCCTGCCCCCGGTCCGCGAAGCTGTTCTGTTTACGGAAGAACTGCCCGAGGAGAATATGGCCGAGGCGGCATCGATCAACCATACCAGTGACGGTATCTTTGTATCCGGAACGGATCTTCCCTGGTACGTCCGCTTTACGGCTACCCTGGCCGACAGCAGCATGTTTATGAACGCCTCCGACGCGGACATCTTTAAATCCTATGATTTTGAACTCTGGGATCTTAAGAACGATGAGAAGTACCGCATTCCCGACGGCGAGTATGTCAGCTTTGTGATCCCTGTCAAGGAAGGCTACAGCTACACCGTAGAGCATATCCTCTCCAATGGCGCTGTTGAGACGATCATTCCCGTTGTGGAAGGAAACATCATGGTATTCAGCACCAACTCCTTAAGCGCCTTTGGCATTGCCGGCAGCACGCCCATTGTAGAGCCGCTGCCCGCAACGCCGACGAGCGCGCCGGCATCCGCGCCGACATCAGCAACGGCATCTGAACCGGCATATGAGCCTTCGTCGGCATTTGAGGCGCGTCCCACTCAGACGCCCTCCTATTACGGCGGCAACGGCAATGCGGGGAGCGGCGGCAGCGGAAATGCAGGCCAGGGCACATCCGGAGGCAGCCAGGGCAGCAGCGGCAGCTATGGCAACAGCGGCGGCAGCTATGGCAGCCAGACCGGAGGAGCGGGCAGCTATCCCGAAAGCCCGGCCACGGTATCGGATACCACCGCCAACCATAGCGAAGGAGCCCCCGTGGTCAATCAGACAGTCATTGATTATACCAGAGGCAGCGGCTTCGCCTACGCCGTTTCTACCGACGACGAGACGAACGTCACTCCCTTTATCCTTCTTCTTGGCGTAAGCGCACTGGCATTTCTGGCAGCTCTTAAAGGCCGTGCCGTGAGACGCCGCTAAACATGCGCTAAAGCGGAGAGTTTCCTGCTATGACAGGGATGCCGGTCTCTGTCAGGTGATCGGCGTCCCCCCTCCTACTTGATTATCCTCACAGAAAGAGAGGTCATACGGCCTTGCAATTAACACTGACACTGGCCAGCAAGCTGGCCTCCATGATGATCTATGCCATAGTGGGCTTTATTATTGTCCGCGCGGGCGTATTAAAAACCTCGGACAGCAAGCCCCTGACAACGGTTATTGTCTGGGTTCTCCAGCCCTGCCTTATTTTCAATGCCTTCCTGATCGATATCACGCCGGAAAGAATGAGGGGATTTCTGGTCTGCATGGTCTTCGGCCTTTTGTTCTACGTGGTTTTTATTCCCCTCACCTATGCCATAAAAAAGCCGCTTAAGCTGGACCCGATCGACCAGACTACCCTGATATACAGCAATGTCGGAAATCTGGTCCTTCCCCTGATCAGCATGATCCTGGGCCAGGAGATGGTCTTTTATGGCAGCGCCATCCAGATAGGCTTTAACCTTTTTATCTGGACGCACGGCGCCTCCACCATAAGGGGGAGCAAAGGCTTCAATTTCCGGAAGATCTTTTTAAACACCAATATCATCGCCTTGTTCCTCGGTGTCCTGTGCGTGATCTTCCGCTTCCATGTGCCGGAGATCATCCATACTTCGGTATCCGGCTTCAACCAGGCCGTCGGCCCGATGTCCATGCTTGTCATCGGCATGGTCATTGCGGATACGGATCTTCGTGAGGTCTTCCGGTTCAAAAAGGCTTACGGCATACTTCTGGGAAGGCTGGTGATCTATCCGGCCCTGATGCTTGGGCTCCTTTATGCCAGCGGCTTTGTGCGTGCCCATCCCGAGTACGCCTCGCCTATTCTGGTAACTGTCATGTCGCTCTGCGCCCCTCCGGCAGCGACCATCTCCCAGCTGGCTGTCCTCTATGACCAGAAGCCGCTGGAAGCCAGCATTTACAATGTCATGGGGATGGTCTTCTGCATGCTGACCATGCCCTTAGTCACTTTCGTGTATCAGGCGCTGTTCCTCTGAAAAAAAGGGGACAAGAAAAGGGGACGGTTCTGTTTTCTTCTTAAAAAAAGAAAACAGAACCGTCCCCTTTTCTTGTCTTTTTCTTTTTATACTAGTTACACTTAATAATTGCCGTAGGCAATTATTTTAGTGTAACTGCATATACCGCGGCGAAAAATTACAGTCGGCAATTAAATTTGCTCGCGAGTATAAAACTACTATAGTCAGAGGCGCCCACTTTGTGATATAATAAAAAGACCTATACGTTATAAAAAAAATATGCCGGATTATCAGGAAAAATCAGAAAGCCGTGTGAGATATGCAGCAAAACAACCGATTACTACGAAAAGAATATCTGAAAGTTCTGTTCCCCATCATGTTCTCCGTCCTGGGCGGGACCATAAACGCCCTGATCGACAGCGTGTTCGTATCCTGGCGGATAGGGGAAAATGGCCTTTCAGCCGTCAATGTCAGCATGCCGGTGTATCTGATCCTCTGCACAATGGGCGCCCTGGTCTCCTACGGCGCCGCGTTCCTGTCGGCGAAGGCGGCCGGAAACAACGACATGAAAAAAGCCTCCGCTCTTTACCACAGCTCCCTTCTTCTCGGCATCCTTATGGGAGCGCTGGTCATGGCTCTGGGGCTTATCTTCCTGGAGCCGGTCACGGCTCTTTTATCCCAGAAGACCGATCTGGCCTCTTACGTGAAGGACTATTGCCGGGTAACGCTCCTGGGTGCGATACCGTTCATCCTGTCCTATATTCCGCTGAACTACCTGCAGCTGGAGGGGAAGGAGAAAAATATCTCCATTTCCATAGCGGTCATGGTCATATCCGATATGGTGCTGGATTATGTGTTTCTCTATCCGGCAAACATGGGCATGACGGGGGTCGCCCTGGCCAGCCTGCTTTCCATTACCCTGGCCAGCCTTTACGGCTTCCTGGTCCTGCAAAGGAAGGACTCGGACTACCGGCTGTTTTCGGCGCCGCTGCGCCTGTCATCGGTCCGCCGGATATTGCAGTACGGGTCGGCCCAGGCTCTCGGCAACCTTTACGACGCGCTGAAACTTTTCAGCATCAACTCCATTATCCTGAAAGCCATGGGGCAGGGGAGAGAAAGCGCGGCCATCTGGGCTGTCCTTAACACCCTGTCCGAGCTGTCGCTCATTATTTCCACGGGCGTGCCCCGTACCGGCGCCCTCATGCTGTCCCTCTATCACTCCTCCCGCGAGAACAGGCGGATGAGGATACTGCTAAAGCTGGAAACCCGGACAGGCCTCATCCTGTCGACAGTGTTTGCCCTGGGGCTGTGCGCTTTAAGCCGCCCGCTCGCGTCGGTCTACTCCTTAAGAGAGCCGATGCTCTTCCCACTTTCGTGCCTTGGCCTTGGCGCAATTTTTGTTACGCTGGGCAGCATACTGGATGTCTATCTTAATGCCAGCGGGCATATCGTGCTCTCGAACCTCCAGGTGGCGCTGCGGCGGCTGGTATTTCCCGTCCTCTCGGCGATAGCGCTTTCCCGGAGCGGAAGATTTTTCTGGGCTTTCCTGGTTTTGGGAAATCTTCTGCCGCTCATCTTTTATACCATACTGGCCCGGGTGCTCAGCAAAAGGAGCCGGAGGACAAAACGTCCCCTGTCGCCCTTCTTTTTGATGGACGACTATCTGGACAGGGAACACAAGGTCCTGGATTTTTCCGTGCCGGCGAATATGGAGGCTGTCTGCGGGGCCAGCGAGCAGATCAGGGACTTCTGCGCCCTTCATCAGATGGAGAGGAAGCTGATCATGCGCCTTGGCCTCGCCATAGAGGAGCTTTTGAATGTCATGCTTGAAAAGGACCCCACGATAAAGGATGTGGACCTTCGCGCCTTTGCCCTGGAAGGAGCGGCGGGCATCCGCATTCGCTGTGCGGGAAGCCGCTACAATCCCTTTGAGGACGAGGACTCCGACGACGACTTTCTCCTGGGTATCCATATGCTGAAAAAAATGGCACATGCGGTCAATCACACCTATACCTTGGGCATGAATACCATTAATATCATTTTCCCGTTTAAGGAGGAACAGATTCAGTCATGATCGTCAATACAAAAAGAAATGATGAGCTGGACAGGGACGCGCTGAAAGGGCGCGAGACCATCCTGTCAGTTTTCCATACCATAGTCGAGGAGAACAGCGGGACGGAATATGGCAGAAGGTATGGCTTTAAGGACATTAAAACCTATGAGGATTACAAGAGGGCGGTTCCGCTTATCGAGTATGAGGATGTCCAGGAGGAAGTCGAGCGCATGTACCAGGGGGAGGAAAATGTGCTGACCGCCTACAAGGTCAAGCATTTCCTTCTGACCACGGGAACCACGGGGCTTAGGAAGCGCATCCCCGAGACATACCGGGCCTTTTTGCAGTATAACAATACCACCGACCGCCTCAATGATGATGTGGCCGGCCTTAAGGAGGGCATGCGCCTTTTGCTTCCCATCTTCCGGACGGATATCCACGGCGAACCGGAAAAAGAGGTCTACCTGACCGCGGCCTATTACCGGAATGTCTATGAGATGGGCTTTCTCGATCCTGACCGGTATGTGGGCGGGGAAACCATGTTTTTCAATACCGGCCAGGCGGAGGACTTCCTCTATGCCAAGCTCTATGCGGGGCTTCTGACCGAGGAGATCGTTTCGGTTGAATCGACCTTCCTGTACGACCAGCTGATGTTCTTTGACTATCTGGAAAAGAATTGGCAGCAGGTGCTGTCCGACATCGAAAAAGGACAGGTGGGGGAAGGCATCCGCCTTCCGGATGACATCAAGGACACGCTGAAACGCCTGCCCCGCAGTGAGGAGAGGATACGCGACATTGAAAAGATCTGCCGGGAGGGCTTTGACGGGATCGCCAGGCGCCTGTGGCCGTCCCTCCATGTCTCCCTGGGGATCAGCGGGAAGGGCTTTCAGTCCGAGGAGCAGACGCTGCGAAGGTATCTTGGGGATATCCCCTTCTGTTACTATTCCTATGCCTGCTCCGAGTGCAACATCGGGGTCCCCATGGCCCTGGAATCTTACGAGTATGTGCTGCTTCCCCGGTGCGGCTTTTTTGAGTTCCGCCCCTTCGGAAAGGGAGAGGCCGGAAAGGAGCCGGTCCTCGCCTGCGATGTCCAGGTGGGCGAAAAGTATGAGCTCATCATCACCAACTGGTCCGGCCTTTACCGCTACTGCCCAAACGATATTGTGGAGATCACGGACTTTTACGGCGAGCTGCCGGTCATGAAATTTCTGTTCCGCAAGGACCAGCTGATCAGCATTGCCGGCGAGAAGACGGATGTTTCCACGCTGGAGAGGGCGGTCCTCTCCCTGGAAGAGGAGCTTTCCCGGAACTGCCGGGAATTTTGCTTCGCGCCGGACCTCAGCCGACTGCCCGGAAGGTATCTCTGCTTTATCGAGGATGAGGCCGCCCTCCCCGGCGACAAGGCCGATGCCGGAGCGCGCCTGGACCGGATACTGATGTCCTTAAATGCCGATTATGAGGACCTTCGCAGGAACCTGCACCAGATCGATGCGCCGGAGGTCATCTTTTTGGGCGACGGAAGCATGTCAAAGCTCAGGATAAAATTGAAAAAGACAGATGGGCACAGAAAGCCGATCCGCCTCATAGACGGGGACAGCGTGCGTTATTTAAGAAGCCTGGAGGTAAAGAATGAAGCCTGAGAAAATAAAGAAGCCAAGGCGTATGGGGATTTCCGCAAAGGTGGCCTGGATGCTGATCCTGTTTGCGGCGATCCTCTGTACCGCCGCGATCGCTTTGGGCCGGATGACCTTCGACAATAACATCAAAAAGCAGTATAATAATACCGCTTACAAGGTCGCCCACGCGGTGGAAGCCTTTTTTGAGCCGGGAGAGCTTGGCTATATGGCCAGGCTGGCCTTTGACTATGCCAACGGGGAGGGGGACGCCGATGAGGTGGCCGCGCTCCTCTCCTCGGAGCGCTACCAGTATATCTACCGGCAGCTGGTCTCCCTTCGCCGGAGCATGGAAGCCAACGATATTTTTATCAGCGTGCCGGATTTTGCCTCGGGCAAGCCGATCATCTATATCATGGACAGCTATGTGAAGGAGGACCTCTGCTTCGCCTTCGGCGACAGAAGCCCCATGAGCGAGGAATACCTGGAGGATTCCAAACAGGCATTTCTGACCGGTGTCCACACCTCCTCCTTCCAGATATCGACAAGCGAGTTCGGCCATAACACCACGGCCTCCTATCCGGTGATGGAGGATGGAAAGGGCGTCGCTTTCATCAATGTCGAGATCCCCATGCAGACACTGGAAAGCGCGATCAGCGCCTATACCAGGAGGACCATCCTGATAACGGTCCTGGTTACCATTGTCCTGTTGGCTATTAACATCATCATCTGGCGCTACACCTTCATCCGCACCATCAAGACGGTTGCCGAGGAAGCCGAGAAGTTTGTGGATAACAATACGGAAGTGTCCCGCGTGCTGGCGACCATATCCACCGGCGACGAGCTGGAGGACTTAGGCCGGAGCATCTACCACATGGAGAAGGATATCCGGGAGTATATCGACAACCTGCAGAAGGTAACGGCAGAAAAAGAGAGAATCGGGGCGGAGCTGAGCATTGCCGCCCAGATCCAGGTAGATATGCTACCCCGCATATTCCCCGCCTTCCCCGGATGGAAGGAATTCGAAATATATGCCACCATGATTCCGGCAAAAGAGGTGGGCGGGGATTTCTACGACTATTTCCTGGTGGATGATACTCACATTGCCCTTGTCATGGCGGACGTTTCGGGCAAGGGCGTCCCGGCGGCCCTGTTCATGGTCATCGCCAAGACGCTGATCAAGAACCGGACCCAGATGGGCGGAACGCCCGCCCAGATCCTGCATGATGTGAACAACCAGCTCTGCGAGGGGAACGAGGCGGAGCTGTTCGTGACGGTATGGCTGGCGGTCATCGATGTGCGGACCGGCAAGGGCATAGCGGCGAACGCCGGGCACGAGCACCCGGTGGTCCGGCGCTCCGGCGGCGATTACGAGACGGTCATCTACCGGCATTCCCCGGCCGTCGCCACCATGGAGGACCTTAACTTCCGCGAGCACGAATTTGAGCTGCATCCCGGCGACAGCCTCTTTGTCTATACGGACGGCGTGGCCGAGGCGACAAACAAAAAGAATGAGCTTTTTGGCATGGAAAGGACCCTCGAGGCCCTTAACCGGAATAAGAACGCCTCCGCCAGGGGCCTTCTGACAGCCGTGAAGCAGGAGATCGACAATTTTGTCGGCGATGCTCCCCAGTTTGACGATATCACCATGCTGATCTTTAAGTATATGGGCAAATGATGACACTACATAGTAAACGATAAAGAAGGAGGACCATTAATGAGCTTTTTTTTCGGCGATGACGACGATGAGAGGGACGACCTGCTGCCTGAAGAAAACGAGGATAAGGGAAAACGAAATAAGCACAACCGGCCCATTTTAAGCTTTCTGATAAGCCTTCTGGTGACCCTGGTCGTGGTTGGCATGATATCCGGCATGAACCGGACGGATGCCAGCGAGATCACATACCGGAAGTTTATCCAGCTGGTGGAAAGCGACCAGGTTGATTCCGTTATCCTGGCCTCGGATAAGATCCGCGTGACGCTAAAGCGCAAGGGCGGCGAATCCCCGATAACCTACACCGTGACGCCCATGGAGGACAGAACGGCCCTGACCGCCCGCCTTGAGGGAACGGATATTGTATTTGAGGCCAGGCAGCCGGATGTCCTGGCCGAGCTTGTCAGCATGCTGCTGAGCATTGTCCTGCCATCTGTCCTTTTATTCGGCATGCTCATGTTCTTTATGCGGCGCATGGGCGGAGGCGGCATCCTGGGCGTGGGCAAGAGCAAGGCGAAAGCCTATATCGAGCGGGATACCGGCGTGACCTTCCAGAACGTGGCCGGCGAGGACGAGGCCAAGGAATCCCTCCAGGAAATGGTGGATTTCCTTCACAATCCGGAAAAATACACCAAGATCGGCGCCAAGCTCCCCAAAGGCGCCCTTCTTGTCGGCCCTCCCGGAACCGGCAAGACGCTGTTGGCGAAAGCAGTCGCCGGAGAGGCCCATGTGCCCTTCTTTTCCCTTTCCGGTTCGGAATTTGTCGAGATGTTCGTGGGCGTCGGCGCGTCCCGTGTCCGCGACCTGTTTGACGAGGCCAAAAAGAACGCGCCCTGCATCATCTTCATCGATGAGGTCGATGCCATCGGCAAGACCAGGGACAGCCGCTTTGGCGGCAATGACGAGCGGGAGCAGACCCTGAACCAGCTCCTGGCCGAGATGGACGGCTTTGACACATCCAAGGGCCTTATCATCCTGGCGGCCACCAACCGCCCGGAGATCCTGGACCCGGCCCTGCTCCGCCCGGGCCGCTTTGACCGCCGGGTCATTGTGGACCGGCCGGACCTTAAGGGCCGCGTGGAGATTCTGAAGGTCCATGCCAAGGATGTGCTCCTTGACGATTCCGTGGATCTTGACGCCATTGCCCTGGCCACCTCCGGCGCGGTAGGCTCGGACCTGGCCAACATGATCAACGAGGCCGCCATCCTGGCGGTCAAGCAC
Source organism: uncultured Blautia sp. (assembly GCA_946545475.1). Classification (GTDB taxonomy): domain Bacteria; phylum Bacillota; class Clostridia; order Lachnospirales; family Lachnospiraceae; genus Blautia_A. The sequence goes on along the minus strand of CAMNNO010000099.1, from coordinate 1,035 downwards.
GGGAGAAAGGCGGTCAACCAGAAGGACCTTCTGGAAGCCGTCGAGGTGGTGCTTGTCGGCAAGGAGAAAAAGGACCGTATCCTCAGCGAGGAGGAGCGCCGCATCGTCTCATACCACGAGGTGGGCCATGCCCTGGTAGCCGCGCTCCAGAAGAACGCGGAGCCCGTCCAGAAGATCACGATCATCCCCAGGACTATGGGAGCCCTGGGCTATGTCCTGCAGGTTCCCGAGGAGGAAAAGTACCTGAATACCAAGAAGGAACTGGAAGCCATGCTGGTGGGCTACCTGGCCGGCCGCGCCGCCGAGGAGATCGTCTTTGATACCGTGACCACCGGCGCGGCCAACGACATTGAGCAGGCCACCAAAGTAGCCCGGGCCATGATCACCCAGTACGGCATGTCAAAGAAATTCGGCCTTATGGGCCTTGCCGTGCAGGAAAACCAGTACCTGACAGGCCGCGTAGTCATGAACTGCGGCGACGACACCGCCACGGAAGTGGACCACGAGGTCATGAAGCTCCTCCAGGATTCCTACGAAGAAGCCAAGCGCCTTATTTCCGCACACCGCGAAGCCCTGGACAAAATAGCCGCCTACCTGATCAAAAAAGAAACCATCACCGGAAAAGAATTTATGCGCATCTTCCGCGCCGCCGAGCAAGGCCTGGACATCCCCGAAAACCTGGACGACCTGCCCCTGCCAGAAGAAGAAACCAAGCCCCAGATAAGGCTTGAAGAAAAAAAGCCAGAAGCAGAAGCACCCCAAGCCGTAACACCGCAGGATGCGCTATCTCAAGACACAACACCACAAGATACAGTATCTCAAGCCACAACGCCACAAGATACGCTATCTCAAGCCACAACGCCACAGGATGCGGTATCTCACGATACACCCCCACAGGACGATAGCCTATAACGCCAAAAGGGCCAGGCTTCCACATGGAAGCCTGGCCCAACTGCCCCCAGGGAGAGACAAGTAACAGGTTTTACTTCACAGAAACATACCCTCACAACCAATTGGCGTGCCCCTGGGGGGAGG
>CAMNNO010000098.1 GCA_946545475.1 uncultured Blautia sp. | reverse complement strand
CACAGGCAAGCCTGTGGGTTTCCGCCTATACTAACTGGAAAGGTGATTTATGACGCCTTCGTCAGCAGAACCCTGGCTTATCTCAGTGCTTTCAACCGTATCTTTGTCACGACTACCAGGGAAACGGATATTATCAAGAAACAGGCCGGTGGCATGAACTATGTCCATGGAGGTTCATCCCTGCAGGAGATGATCGTCCCGGTGCTGAAGGGCATCAAAAGGATTGCAGCAGGAGGAAAGAAAAGGCGGGAAGGATTAGGATGATGAACGAGAACGTAAAAAACTGGCTGAGTGAGAGAGGATTTGCCGATAGACTGACTGAACATACGGAAACCATAGATACCGTGGAACACGCGGCAGAGCAGATTGGATGCAGCGAAGCAGAGATAGCCAAGACACTTTCCTTCATAGTGGATGGTGAACCGGTGATCGTTGTCATGGCAGGTGACGGCCGTGTGAACAGTTCGAAATTCAAGGAACAGTTTCACACAAAGCCACATATGATCCCGAGAGAACAGGTTGAGGAACTGACAGGTTTTCAGCCGGGAGGTGTATGCCCATTTGGAGTACCGTCAGGGATTCCCATATGGCTGGATGTCTCCATGAGGAGATTTGAGTATATCCACCCTGCGGGCGGAAATGAGTTCACGTCAGTTAAACTGACTCCGGATGAATTGGAGAAGGCCACGGATCCTGCAGGTTGGTGTGACGTGTGCAAGGGATGGAAATTTAATGCCGTATGAATTATAGGAGACAGTGTAAATGCTTGAAACGGAACGATTGATCCTGCGCCGCTGGGAGGAAAGTGATGCGGCGAACTTATATGAATATGCCAAAGATCCGGATGTCGGGCCGATTGCCGGATGGCCAGCGCATCAGAGCATTGATGAAAGCCGGGATGTTATTGCGTTGAGAGCGGACATGTAAATGGTCGTCAAGCGGCGATCCATTTTAGAAGAAATACGGATATTTAGAACAAATGATGTGGGATATATTTTGTCCTGAAATCGGGTGATCATATGCATGCTATAATACGCCAAGGTAATGGGAAATACTATATTTCAGCCGTGTTTGGATATTACAGGGATATCACGGCGATGAATGATCGCGAAGAGATACATAAGCGCTATTGGATCGTCTGGAATCCGGAGAAAACCCGTCTGATCAGATGGCTTAATCTGGTTCCGGACACAGAGTATTTGATACCGCAGATCCTGATCGTTGATGCGGACCAGAGTAACTGGAATAAGGACCAAAACGGTGTCGGATGTGTTGACTTCCTCAGCAGAGAGTTATTGGATTCATTTCTTGATTCCGAACAGCAACCGGCGGAAATCATCGAGAAATGCCTTGAAATGGATGCCGGGTATGTTTACAACGAAACGCCTGAGATCAGAACAGAAACAGACATTGAGAATCTGGAATGGGCGTCCGGTGGGTTTCATGATGCCTGCATCATAAAAGAGGAAATGCAGGAAAATGGAACCTTGTATTTGAGGTTTGAGGGGACATGGGGGTGTGAAATAGAAGTCTGGTTCTGGGGCGATCTTGAATACGACACTTCCAGCAGAGATCCTGAACGGTATGATCCTTATTGGTTTGGCTCTACGGTTATTTTGCATGATGGTTTTGTGTATTTTGTGGATGAAACCGATATGACGGTAGAGCGGATCAGCAGGGATCATTGCTATTTCAAAGCAAGGCATATGAAATACAGGATCATCCCTGACTGATGAGAATAGCGGAGTGTAGAAACATGGCTATATTGAACATACCAGGAAAATAGGCATGTGCCCGAGGATGAAAGAAACTTCTCTTGTGAAGCGCTGCGGCTTATGAGAACAGTTTCACGCCATATCTGCTAGCTCATCAATGAAGGCTATGATCGGAAATCCGCTTGAAACCATTACCTGCTGTCCTGGTTTCCGTGCCGAAAAGTGGGGCAGAATATTCAGAAAAGTGAGGACAAAAACATGAGAAAGATACTGATCGTCATTGACATGCAGAATGATTTCATCGATGCCGCCCTGGGGACGAAGGAGGCGCTTGGCATTGTTGAGGCTGTGAAGGAAAAGATCCGTTCCTATCCGGCAGCGGATGTGATCGCCACCATGGACACGCATGGCAGCAATTACATGGACACGCAGGAAGGAAAATATCTTCCGGTGCCGCACTGCATCAAGGGCTCAGACGGCTGGCAGATTCGCCCGGACATTGCCGCCCTCCTGGGCGGCGCAAAAATTTACGAGAAACCGACTTTCGGAAGCACGGCGCTGGCCGCGGACCTTAGGGCCATCTCCGAAAAAGAGGAGATCGAACTGGAGATGGTCGGGCTTTGCACGGACATCTGCGTCGTCTCCAATGCGCTGCTTCTCAAGGCTGCGATGCCGGAGGTGAAGATCTGCGTGGATGCCGCCTGCTGCGCCGGCGTGACGCCCGAAAAGCATCTGGCCGCGCTGGAGACCATGCGATCCTGCCAGATACAGATCGTAAACGGGTGAGTTGAGGAGAAAAGGGAATACGTATGGAAAGGCATCCTGAAAGCGGTGTAAACGAATTTTTCACAAACATAAATGGAATACCGGTGCATGCCCACTATAGCGACCGGGCGGTTGAGGACATATTCCTGCCTTTTCTGCGCTCCATGACAGCCTTGCAGAAGCGCCTGGGACGCCGGATACTGGTCATGCTGGCGGCACCGCCCGGAGCGGGGAAAAGCACGCTTCTTAGCTATCTGGAAATGCTCTCGTCCGGGCGGGATGACATAGGGCGGATACAGGCGATCGGCATAGACGGTTTTCACCGTCGGCAGAAATATCTTTTGTCCCACACGGTCATACGCGATGGAAATGAAATCCCGATGGTAAAGATCAAGGGCGCGCCGGTCACCTTCGACCTGGAGGGACTGACGCGGCAGATTCAAAAGGTCGCTTCCGGAGAAAAATGCGGCTGGCCGGTCTATGACCGGATGCTGCATGATCCGGTCGAAGATGCCGTTACGATTGACGGCAATATCATTATCCTGGAAGGAAATTACCTGCTCCTGGATGAAGACGGCTGGCGTGACCTTCGGCAGTACGCGGACTATACGGTCCTGATCCGCGCAGAGGAGGAGCTGCTCCGCACAAGGCTCATTGAGAGGAGAATGAAGACCGGCGTAGCCGAGGAGGCTTCGCGGGAGTTTGTCGATGACAGCGACATGGCCAATGTTCGCATCTGCCTCGAAAGATCCCTGCCTGCGGACCTGATCCTGCAGATTGACGACAATGATGATTATTTCAAATACATTGACGGGGTGATTGCAAAAAATGGCTCTTTATGCGATAGGCGATCTTCACCTGCACTTCCAGTCAGAGCTTAAGGCGCCTGGACAGCTGAGGGAACGGATCTGGAAGGATCATGAGGAAAAATTTCAGAAAAACTGCGAAAAGCTGATCCAGGAGGAGGATACCCTGGTGCTGATCGGCGATCACAGCTGGGGAAAGAACCTTTCGGAATGTGAACAGGACCTGCAGTATATCCGTGACCTTCCCGGAAGAAAGATACTGACCCGGGGCAACCATGATATGTTCTGGGACGCAAAGAAGACAAAGCAATTAAACGACCGGTATCGGCCGGGGCTTACATTCCTTCAGGACAGCTATGAACCGTATCGCGATTATGCTCTTGTCGGAACGAAGGGCTACACCTTTGAGGGACCTTTCTGGATTGACCGGCGCGGCAGAATCGCAGGCTGGGATGAAGATGAGGAGGCACATGCCAAAAAGCTGGTTGAGCGTGAGATGGCGCGCCTGCGGACATCTTTTGAGCTCGCCAGGGCGGACGGCTATCGGAAGTTTATCATGTTCCTGCACTATCCGCCGACCAATATCCTGGAGGAGAGAAGCGGTTTTACCGATATGGCAGAGGAGTACGGAGCCGAACAGGTCATCTATGCACACAGCCACGGGGAAAGCCGGTTCCACGACAGCATTCACGGAGAGTTTCGCGGAAGAAGCTATCATCTGGCATCCGGCGATTATCTTAAGTGGCATCCGATGAAGATACTGGATTGACCTCACTATAGCAGTATCCAGAAATGATGATAAAGCCAGAGGAAGCGTATTATTCGGAAGAAATGGGGACATTTTTTCCCATGTGATTTGGAAGGTTCATCTATGGATATTCAATATAGAAGAATAACACCCGACCACCGAACCCGCCGGGCTTGCCCGGCGGTTAAGTCAGTATATTCGCTTAAAGTGACTTCGGTTACTTGTAAAGGAGGAGACGCTTATGGATTTGATCTGCATCGGGATAGCGCTGGTGGATTCGATCATCAAGGGCTTTGACCCTGAGCCTGTATCGGCCTCCGGTTACCGGGCCGAGTCCGGCTCTCTGAATGTAGGCGGGGAAGCTGTCAACGAGGCAATGGCGGCGGCAAAGCTAGGCTTGACCGTCGGCATTTTGTGCTCGCTGGGGGAGGATGCCGCGGGAAAAATGATCATAGACGCGCTTCGGTGTTCCGGCGTGGATGTCGGCCGCATTGTCCGCTCCGAAAGCCACCAGACGCCGGTGACTACCATGTTTGTCAATGAGGACGGCACACGGAAATCTATCACAAACAGCGCTCACCGCTATAATTTTCACCCGGAGCGATACGCCGGGCGCTTTGCCGACGCCCGCGCCGTGATGCTGGGCTCGCTGTTTCGCGCACCGTTTGACGATGCGGAGATCGTCTATTCGGTCCTGCGCTGTGCAAAGGACGCGGGGCAGATCGTGTTTGCCGATACAAAACTGCCGAACTTTCGCGTCCTTTCTCTGGATGACCTTCGCACATCTCTCCCTCTGGTCGACTATATCACGCCAAATGAGGATGAGGCCCGCTACTATTCGGGCAAAGAGCAGCCGGAGGAGATGGCCGACGTGTTCCTGGACTATGGCGTCCGGAACGTCATCATCAAGCTTGGCAGCAGGGGGTGCTTTTTCAAGAACGCGGAGGAGTCGATCTTTCTGCCGCCTTGTGATATTCAGGCTGTCGACGCTACCGGCGCGGGCGATAACTTCGCGGCGGGATTTGCTTCCGAGATCCTGAGAGGAGCCTCCTGCGTGGACGCGCTGCGCTTTGCCAATGCCTGCGGCGCGATCTGCACGACAGCTGTCGGCGCCGCCACGGCGCTGAAGAGCCGGGAGCAGGTACTTCGTTTTTTGGAGAGGCAATCCTGATGCTCGTTCCGGAGAAAAAGGGACGGTTCTTTTTTCTTGTGATTCGCAAGAAAAAAGAACCGTCCCTTTTCTTCCCTTTATGCCCGGAGCCGCCGCGGGGAAGATGTCACCCGACGGTGGCCGGCGCATATAAGATCAAAGCATTTTACCAGGCGTAGGGATTAAAGGAAATCTCCTTCGTCTCCGGGTCGCGGCTGAACTGCTTGAAGTAGTTCCAGGCGATCCGGGCGTATTCCTGATAGAGGCCATGAGGGATGAATTCGATGATGGAAAGGCCGACCATCGGGGCGCCCTCGCCGTTAAGGAAGAACCACTGATAGAGCGGATATTCATCGTTGACCATGGTCTCGCGGTAGATATCGCCCTTGAAGCCGCTGAGCGGGTAAGTCTCAAAGTCATATTCGATATCATCCATCTCGTTGTATTTCAGATAGTTTTTAATGTTCATCTGGAAGTCCGGAGCGATGATGCCGTTTGCGGAATCAAAATGGGTATAGGTGTCATATGTGCAGGTGGTGAGCATCATGGGGATGTCGATCTCGGCAAACTGCTCATCCTGGCCCTCGGTGAACTCATAGGGCGTGCCGGACATGTTGACGGCCGCGGCAAAGACGCTGGCATCGCCGTAAACCGCGCGGTTGGTGGCGCTGCCGCCCATGGAGTAGCCGGTCACATACACGCGGCTCGGGTCAAGCTGCGGATAGGTATCCAGCATGTAGCGGACCAGCTGCGGAAGGACCGCGGAACAGGTGTCAAAGGGAGAGGCGGAGCCGAAGGACGCGGTCAGATTTTCGGAGGAATGGCGCTCGGCGACCATGGCCACGCGCTCCTCGCCGGCCAGCTTGAGGAAGCCCAGCTCATCCACAGCCTGCACCGGGTCGTCGCCGCCGCCGTGGTTCACCAGGATCAGCGGGATGCTGTGCTCGTCAGCGGTGCCGGAGAAGACCTCCTCGGGAAGGAACTCATACCAGGTGGTGATATATTCGCCATTGTCCGCCTGGTACTCGCTGAACCGCTCCTCCTGATGCTCGATGACATGGATGCCGTCGCGGGTCACGCCGTCAATGATGGGGTTCCTCGCGCCCAGGGAGTAGGGGGCCTGGTTCCAGCGGTAATCCCGGAACTCATTGGAGGCGGTGTACAGGTTGGCTTTGACGACCGGGATGCGCAGGTTGTTGATGAACAGGTCATAATAGGCCTTCTCAACCAGGGCTTTCAGGTCGACCTCGTCCGTGTAGGACACGATCACCTTCTGAAGGGGATGCTTGCTGTTGTAATACAGAAGGTCGTCGCCGTTGCGGCCAAAGCTGTCGGTTCCGTTTCCGGCTTTATATTTCTCGATGGTCGCTTCCTCGGGATTGACCAGCCATACCGGCACGCAGCCCGGGATGGTGCGGATCTTTTCCATCTTGCCGCCGACCAGGAGAAGGCCCGCGATGCGGCTGACAAAGTCGAAATCCGTTGCGATATAGTCATTGATGAAGGTGGCGCCGCCGCCGATGCCGATGACATAGCGGTATGTCAGGCCGCCGAAATAGCCGGCCTCCGCCGCGGTCCCGGTCTTTTCCTCGGTCCTGACGGAATAGCCGATGTTGCACATGACGGACTGGAGCACATGATAGGCATACTGGTCGGCATCGCCGAAGCCGGTTTCCGGGTTCACCGGAGTCACCAGGACAATGCTGCCGGTGGCTTCGTTGCAGATGTCAATGAGGCCCATGTCCTCAAGGTAAGCGTAGGCCGCCTCCTTGTCCGCAAAGGCTTCATCGGTATAGACCAGAAGGTTCGTGTTCATGCGGACACCGGCGCTGACACAGTTGTAGATGCCCGGGGAGCGGTAAACATAGGAGGTTCCGGCCGGATACTTTTCCATGGCGGGGTCGCCCATATAGGAGCGCCCGGGATATTCGCTTTCCAGCCATGCGGCTGCGTTCTCGTGGACCTCCTCCATGGTTTCAAAGGTGGCTTCGTTGCTCTGGTGCTGCTGGTAATACGCGGCGTTTACATTGACCGCAAGGCCGCCAAGTGCCATCATGGCGGCGAGCAGTCCGCTGAGGATCCTTTTTTTCATTTTTATTCTCCTTTCATCCTGATACTCCTGCTGCCTGGCTATCCGCGGGATAGCCGACATAGCTTTTGTGTTGTTTCCGTCCTCATCTCAGTCGAGATAAGCCCGGTAGATGATCTCACCCGTCTGTGTGTCGCGGGAATAGTGCTTCATGAAATCCCAGGCGATCTTCGCGTACTCCTGGTAGAGGCCGTGGGGCAGGTCCTCGATGATCGACAGGCCCACCATGGGGACGCCCTCCTTCTCGAAATACCAGGTATGGCAGCCATATTCCCCGTTGACCACCGTGCGGCGGTAGCTGTCGCCCTTAAAGCCGCTGTAGGGATAGGCGTCAAAGTCATACTCGGTCTCGGGCAGCTCGTTATAGCCAAGGAACAGGTTTATGAGCGTCAGGTAGTCAAACCAGATCCGGTCTATCCCATAATAGTTGCTCCACTGGAGCTTCCGGGCATCGGCGTCCACATGGAAATCGTAGGTGGAGGTGCAGCAGAGGATGGGGATGTCGATATCGGCATACTGATCGCCGTACTCCTCTGTGCCGGGGAAGAAGACCGCGCCCTGGGGAACCGCCGCGGCAAAGAGAGAGGCATCGCCGCACAGCGACGCCACGGAGGCGCGCCCGCCCATGGAATAGCCGGTCACGTAAACCCGGGAGGGATCGAGGGCCGGATAGGTGTCCAGCATGTACCTGACCAGGGCCGGCAGGGCCACCGGGAGATTGCCGACGCCCGAATGGTAGGGCGCCACGATGGCTACCCGCTCGTGCTCCGCGATCGCGAGGCCGCCGATCTCATCCAGGTACTGCATGGGATCGTCGCCGCCGCCATGGTTAAACAGGATGAGGGGCATGCTGTGGTCCGCTATGCTGCCGTCCAGGGCTTCCGCCGGGAGCAGCTCGTACCACACATCAATGTAGGCACCGTTATCGTCCGCGATGGAGGCAAAGCGGTCTTCGTGATGTTCGGTGACAAAGACATGGCCTTCCGTCTCGCCGGTGTAGAAGGCGTTACGCTCGGCGATGGAGTAGGGCGCGTCGTTGAAGTTGTAGGAGCGGAAAGGCGTGGACGCGGTATAGAGGCCGTTCCGGAGGACGGCGTTGCGCATCACCTTCACAAACAGGTCGTCATAGACTTGGGGCACCAGGGCAGAGAGGTCAACGTCTTCCGTATAGGAGACGGCCACCTTGCGCAGCGGCAGGTTTTGGTTATAGTACACGTCCACATCGCCGTCATGCCCCCAGGCGTCGGTGCCGTTGGCGGCTTTATATTTTTCTACGGCGACATCCGTGGGGTTGACCATATAGACGGGCACCTCGGACGCCACCTTGCGGATGCGCTCCATCGTGCCGTTTACCAGGAGAAGGCCGGCAATACGGCCAACATAGTCCAGGTTTGAGGAGACATAGTTGTTGATGAAGGTGGCCCCGCCGTCAATGCCGATGACATAGCGGTACGTCAGGCCGCCATAGTAGGCGTTGTCCGCATAGGAGCCCTCGCTCCCCCGTCCGCCGATGTTGGTCTGGGCCGACTGCAGCTGATAGTAGGCATACTGGTCCGCATCGCCAAAGCCCTGCTCCGGGTCGATCGGGGTGACCAGCACAACACTGCCGTAGGCCTCGTCCACGATGGCGCAAAGGCCCATGTCGTCAAGATAAGCTTTGGCCTCGGCCTTGTCCGTGAAGGTTTTGTCGGTGTAGACCAGGATGGTCGTGCTCATGCGGGGCGCCGCGCTGAGGCAGGTGTACATGTTGGCGCTCCGGTAGACGTAGGTGGTGCCTTCCGGATAGCCTTCCATACAGGGATCGCCGACATAGGAATCCCGGCCGGTAAAGGCATTAAGGGCCGCAGGGCCGTTCTCGCGCGCCTCCTCCATAGTCTCAAAGGTCGCCTCGTTTGTCATGTGGGCGGTATAGTTAAGGGCATACGCGGAGCTAAAAAGCGATACGCTCATCACAAGGCCCAGGGCCAGGCATAACAATCGTTTCATAAGTCATTCCTCCCTTTCGCAAACACAAAAAAATGCAGCAACAAAGAAGCTATGTCCATACTATACCATGCCCCCATATCTTTTAAGACGCAAAGCGGTTTCGATTTTGTTGGCTCTTTTCGCCAAATAAAAACTGGGGGCAAAGAAGGTGCCCGGTTCTTATGTTTTCTTTTGCTTTTTGTTGGATACAATCTTATAGCAGTGAATGGGAAGACAGCACGTGCAAATGGATTGAAAAAGTTAGAAACGTATAGTAATATTATGAGGATATTGTTTTGCGCATGATTATAAAAGGAGTGAGTGATTTTATGAAAGTAAAAAAACTGATGACTGCCCTGATGCTGTCAGCCGTGATGCTCATGCCGGGCTTTGCCCCTGCGGTAAAAGCGGATGATACGGCGGAGGCACAGAAACTGGATACGGTTTACACGCTGGCGCTCAACGCGATCGCGGAGGAGGATTATGAGAGCGCCAAAGAATATCTGAGCATCTGCTTTGTCTACTGTACCCCGGAAAGCAACCCGGACGTGTATGCGGATCTTCTGCTTAAGCGTGCCTGCATCGATCTGATCGACGGGAAGGACGAGCTGGCCCTCCTGTCTGTGGAGGCGGCTCTTAAGGTGCAGCCGGACATGGCGGATGCCTACCTGGTCCTGACGCAGGTTTACGCCGGACAGGGCGATGTGGACAAGGCGATTGAAAACCTGGAGACTTACATCGACCTGACCGAGGATACCGAACTCTATGAAACCGTGGCCCAGCTCCACGAGGCAAAGGGCGACTATGAATCCGCCGTGGCCGCCTATGACAAGTATGTCGCGGGTGCCGGGGCGGAGGTGGAGGAAGCCGGTTTCCAGTCGGGCCTGTACCGGATGGAAAGCGGAAAGTATGAGAGTGCGATCGAAGCCTTTACGCCCTACAAGGAGAGCGAGCTTTACGGCGCGGGAGCCCTGTACAACATTGGCATCTGCCAGATGAGCCTTGGCGATTATGCAGCGGCCAGAGAGTCCCTGACGGCCTGCGAGGAAAAGGGCGGCGGATTTGACGGGCTGTATTACAACCGCGGCATCTGCGCTCTGATGGCGGAAGAGTGGGAAAGCGCGGCGGCGGATTTTGAAAAGTCTATAGAGAGTGAGCCCTACAAGACGGATGCCGCCTATAACCTGGGCATCTGCCAGATGCAGGCCGAGGCCTATGAGGAGGCCATTTCGTCGTTTACCGGGCTCATCGATAACGCCGGGGAAGAGGGGGTTAACGACAGCGTTTACTACTATCGGGCCATCTGCCTTACCGCTGTCGGAAAGCTTGAAGAAGCCCTGGCCGACTACACCACCTGCATCGAGCACGAATATGAGCTCGCCCAGAGCTACTATCAGCGCTCCCAGGTCTACGCTTCCCTCGGCGATGCCGAGAAGCAGACGGCTGACCTGGAAGCGTCCCTGAAATACGCGGGCTGACGTTTTATCGGCTGCGCCGGGAGCGTTAAGCGGGAGCTTTCTGCTTAACGCTCCCGGCGCATACGCGACCTGACCGCGTGATATGTGTTGAGTTTTTGGAGGTTTTACCGTGAAAGAACAGAAAAAGTCCTGTTTAAGCGGATCATAGCGATCACCCTGGCGCTGCTCATGACAACGGATTCGTTTGGGGGCTATATTCCTGCCGGCTTTTCTGCAGCCGTGTGGGCCGACCCGGCAGAAGCCGAGGCAGAAACCGCTCCTGTGGAAATCGCAGAAGAATCACTTTCTGAGATACCGGAAGTTGAGGCGGAAGCTTTTCCTGTGGAAGAAGAGGCACAGTCCCTTGACATTTCGGAGGCCAAGGCCGGCGACGAGATCGCCCTCACGGTCAGCGCCAAGACCGGCTACGCCTGCAATACCGTGGAAATTTCCTATGTGAACTACCACAGACCATAAAGGTCTGTGGCTTCTGAGAGCCTGATCCTCTCCGGAGCCGAGATATCCTTCGCCGAAGGCCTGATCGCCGCATAAACTAAAAAGTGAGAAAAGGGGGCGGTTCTTTTCCTCGCGAGCTTCGCGAGAAAAAGAATCGCCCCCTTTTCTCACTATAGAGATAAATTTTCAACTATAAAGTAT
>CAMNNO010000097.1 GCA_946545475.1 uncultured Blautia sp. | reverse complement strand
CACCCCTCCCCCCAGGGGCACGCCAATTGGTTGTGAGGGCATGATCCTTTAAAGTGGAAAATCTATATTGCAAATCGAATAGGAGAAGAAGCTTCCCCTCCTGCTCGATTGTGGGGCGGCGCTCGGCGTAAGCCGAGATACTTCTTTATGCCGCTCCTGCAAATAAAAAGCGATCCCGGATGTCAAAAACATCCGGGATCGCTTTTTATTTGCAGGGGATCTTGGCTATGGGGTCATTCCTGGGTGTGGGGATTCCCTGCGTGGCCTCGGGGGATCATTTCCACAGGTAGTTGGCGAAGTAGTCGTCGATGATCAGAGGCCAGGTGAACCAGTCGTGGCTGCCCTGTACCAGGTAGATGCCGTTGCCGCCGTTGTAGGCGATCCCGAGCTCGTCCAGCTTGTCGGCGAAGCCGACGGTTGTGCGGTCGGATTCGGTCTGGTAGCTGTTGTTCTTGAGAGCCATGTCCGCCCAGCCGGCTGCGACGTACATCTGGGGTTCTTTGTAGGCGCTGTAGTCGTCAAGGACAGGGAAGGCCGCGGTGGAAGCGCCGCTGAATACGCCAAAGTAGCCGAACAGGGACGGGTCGCGGTAGTACATCTCGCTTGTGGTCATGCCGCCCATGGACAGGCCGGCGAAGGCGCGGCCGGAGGCTTCTTTGGAGACATTGTAGTGAGCTTCGATATAGGGGATCAGGTAGTCTTTGGTATTTTCAAAGATAACATCGTAGTCCCAGCTGAACACGGTGTTATTCATGGCAACGATGATGAAGGGCTCAACCTTGCCTTCGGAGACCAGGATATCCAGGATCTGGCCGGCATGGCCCTGGTAGATCCAGTCGCCTTCCTCGCCGCCGCCGCCGTGGGACAGGTAGAGGACCTTGTAGGGCTCCTCGCGGTCAGCGTCATAGCCGGCGGGAAGATAGATCTCGGCGTTGTTGTTGCGGCCGGTCACGCTGGGGTAGGCCAGATGGATGCGGTTGCCGGCCGCTTCTCCGGTAAGGGGAGTCAGCCACGGCAGGTCGTTGTTGGGATTCTGCTTTTCGGCATCATACGGAACCACAAACTGACTGCGGTCCTGATGGGAGCCATAGCGGTTGCAGTCGGCAACATTGTCGGGGTCCGTCAGGTCCTGGTAGATCTCGCCGTCATAGGTCACGCGGAACTTGTACAGATAGTAGCCGCCGGGAAGGTCGAGGGAGAAGGTCCAGGTGCCGTCCTCGTTCACCATGTCGCGGATGGTGCTGGAATCGCTGATGTGCCACAGGTCGGCATCGGCTGTCCAGTCTTCGGGAGCGACGTAATAGTTGGATATGCTGTCGCCCTGCTCCAGATTAACGCCGCCGGCATAGGTATGCTCATCGCTCGCCAGCGAGAAGTCGAAGCTGCCCATGAGGCGCACATTAACGGCGTTGGGATCTTCAAAGGTAAAGGTGGCCGTGTAGCCGGTAGCGGAATCCGGGTTCTCGGAAACCGTGACGCCAGCAAACGCCGAAGCGCTGGTCAGGGCGGCTCCCATCATAATGGCCGGGATGAGAAGAGACTTTCTTGTCATAATGGAAATCCTCCTTTAATATGTTGGTTGTGATATGTTGGCTGTGACATGTTGGCTGCGCCAAAAAGCACAGGAAGCTTTCAGCTGTGAAAAGCTGAATAATTATCTGTTGATACATATTTTATCCTGACAATAAAATCATGACAAGAAAAGAACATGTCCCGCAGGCTGTCCATTATTGACCTCTGCCTGTGCGTTTTCTTGCGGTAGCATGTAAAAATTTGATATCAGAAAAAGATTTGCCTTCTCTGGCTGCTTCCGGCACAGGAAACAACAAAAGTTCTTGCAGAGGCCAGGTAAAATGATATAATTATGGTAAACAGTCAAAGCGCTTGCACATGGATTTGTCTATTTTGCCGGATTTCCGGCAATGAGCCGTGCGCATGGCGGCTGTTATGCCGAAGTATGAAAAAACTTCGTTTTTTCATAGCCGTTTATGAAAATGCCCTTGCAAGCAAGCATTTTCACTGCACTAGAAATATGAAAGAGAGGGCAGCAGGATGGAAAAGAAGAGGGAAAACCGGATATTTGCAGTCATCATTGCCGTCTGCGCGGCAGCCTTGTCTATCCTGTATGTGGCAGGCATGCAGGAGCCGGACGATGTTCCGGATTATAAAAAACGCTTTACCTTCATATCGCCGCTGACCTGGTCAAATGTCGCCTCGGGCGTCATACAGGCAGATCGGGAAAACGGGACAAATACCCGCTTCCTCGGCACCGCCCAGATGGACATTTACCGCCAGGCAAAGGTATTCCGCCAGGAGCTCCTCTCAAGGCCCGACGGCATCATAACCTCGGCTCCCGTGGATACCGCCGATTTCAGGGATGCCCTGTCCGAAGCCGCCTCCCTTGGCATCCCGGTGGTGCTGGTGGACAGCGACCTCTCCGATTCGGACAGGAGCTGCTATATCGGCACGGATAACCCCAAAAGCGGCTACCTGGCCGGAGAGGAGATGATAAAAGCCACCGGGGGCTTTGCCAACATCGCGATTGTCACCTCCGACAAGAACTATCCCAGCCAGAATGAGCGCATCCAGGCTTTTAAAGAAGCCATCGCCGATTTCCCGGAAATGAAGGTGGCCGCTATCCTTGACTGCCATTCGGAGCGCCTTGAGGTTTTGAGCAAGCTTCCGGCCGCCCTCAGGGAGCAGCCGCAGATCGATGCCCTGTATTTAACGGAGGCCATCGCGTCGATCACGGTCGGAGATCTCTTAAAAGAACGCTTTCCCGGCCGCCGCATGACCGTGGTCGCCACGGATAACCTTGCCGCGACGAGAGCCTTTGTCGCGGATGGCACCTATATCTGCACCATAGCCCAAAACCCCTGGATGGAAGGGTACCTGGCCGGGAAGGCCCTTGTCGATATCCTGGCCGGAAAAGAGGTGGCGGATATCATTTTCACAGACACGTACTGCGTGACAAAAGACAACCTTGAAGAAACTACGGCCCTGAAGGCGGAGGAAATCGAATGGGTTTATTATTAAAACGGGAAAAGGATCCGTCGCGCTCCATAGAATATCTTCTTCTCCGGTACTTCCGCATAGCCCTCGGCATTATCCTGTTTTCAACAATAGCCGGCATCGGAGCCTATTCCATCAAGGCCAATGCCACGGACCGTGCCAACCGCCTGATGTTCCTGGTAAATGGCTTTTATACGGACCTCCAGGTTGAGCAGGATAAAACATACCGCTTTACAACCGGGCAGAGCCAGGGAGCATCTGCGGAAAATGAGCTGAAAGAGGGGATCGAAGCCCTGAAAAGCGAGCTTACCGAGCTGCATGACAAGCCCATCTCCTCATCATACCGGCGCCAGATCGACGATCTTACGGGCATGATGACGTTTTACCAGGAAAGCGTAAACCGGCTTCTGGCCTCCTCCTACGAGGGGGGCAGCCCGGACGGCTCCGGGACAAGGCTCGATATCTATTACAATACGGAACGCATTTTCCGCTCCATGCAGGACACCTTCCACAGCGTCTACGATGAAGTGATGTCCGAGTGCGAAGCCTTTGCGTCAAGAGCGGACAGGCTCGCCCTTATCTATGTGATCATCGACTGCTTTGCGATAAGCCTTCTCATCTGGTATCTCATCCATCAGGGCAGCTGGATTGAGAAGACCGTCGTCCTGCCCGTCGCCTACCTGGAAAACGAGCTGCAGCAGATGGACCTCAACCAGCTTGAGCGCTCCGGCGAGCTTTCCTGCCCGCCGGAAGCCTGCTCGGACATCCGGATGCTGATACAGGTCTATAATACCATGCTCGCCACCATTCAGAGCCAGCTCCGGGAGAGAGAGGAATATACCGGGACCCGGCTGGCCCTTAAGGAGCAGGAGGTCCTTAACCTCCAGATCAGCAACGAGCTGAAAAAAGCCCAGCTGGCCAACCTTCATGCCCAGATCAATCCGCACTTTTTGTTCAACACCCTGAACATGATCTCCCAGTCCGCGTTTATGACCGGCGATGGGCAGACGGTCCAGCTTCTGGAAATGACATCCGACCTTCTGCGCTATTCGCTGGACTACTCGGACCGGGCGGTGCCCTTGCAAAAAGAGATCGAGATACTGGGCAACTATGTCGCCCTGCAGGAGATGCGCTTTGGCAGCCGGATCACGTTTTGCTTTGACCTGGATGAATCCTTTCACGATACGCTTATCCCCAACCTCATCCTCCAGCCGCTGGTCGAAAATGCCATTGTCCACGGGGTCAACACCATGCGGGAGGGCGCCCGCGTAACGATCCAGACACAATACCGGGCCGATGAAGGCATGGGCTATATCCGTGTCATCGATAACGGCATGGGAATGGATGAGGCGCGCCTGAAAGAGGTCGACGAAAAGATGAGAGCGGCCAGAACCGTGACGGGCAAGGATGGGCTGACCAATGTTTATCTGCGCCTCTACCTGTTCTTTGACGGCAGGGCGGACCTCACCATCAGCAGTCCTCCGGGAGAGGGATGCTGTGTATGTATAAAAATCCCATCATGAACGGAGGTACAAAAATGGCTGACGCAGCACGTATCCTGATCGCGGACGACGAGGCGCTGGAATGCCGTGTCCTGGAAAAAATGATCTACGACAACTGCCGTGACGTAAAGGTCCTGCCTTTTGCCTCGGACGGCATTGACCTGATCGCGAAGGCGGAAGCGGAAAAACCGGATATCATTATCGCCGACATAAACATGCCGGGCCTTAATGGCCTCGACGCGGTGGAGATGCTTCACCAGCGCTATCCCGACCTCCTTTTCCTTGTAGTGACCGCCTACAGCACCTTTGAATATGCCCGGCAGGCGCTTTCCTCCGGCGCCTCCGGCTATATCCTGAAACCCGTCAAGGAAAAAGAATTTATCGAGGGCGTTCAAAAGCTTCTGAAAGCGTTCCAGGAACGCCAGGAAAAAAAGCAGGAGCAGGAGGAGGCCCAGGAGGTCAGGGAAGCCCTCCGCAGCGCTGTGGAAAATCAGTTTATGACAGAGCTGCTGCTGGGCGAAGTGGAAGATGAGGCGGCCCAGAGGTATCTGACGCATCTGCCTCACGAATTTAACGGCGTGTATGTGCTGGTCATCACGAGCCCCAAAAAAGAAAACGAGGGAAGCCTTTCCGGCTTTGAGGCGGATATCCGCCGGGTGTGTACCTGCTGCGGAAAAAAATATAAGGACGAGCTTATCATGTGCCTGTTCCCTCCGGCCCAAAGCGCCGGGGCAGACATGGCTACATGGCTTAAAGAGACCATAAGGCTTGCCGCGGATATGTCGCCGGAGTATGCCTCCTTCTTTGTCGGGGCAAGCCCGCTCGTGTTTACGGCTAAAGAGCTGCCAAACGCCCTTTACCAAAGCCGCACAGCCGGAGGAAGCACGCCTCTCCCCGGGATATGGCTGTCGGAGGAAAACGCAAAAGAAGCGCGCTTTTCCACAAGAAACTGGGATTCTTTTGCCGGACAGCTAAGGGCCGCGATGCTCCAGGGAAACAGGAACGCCATAAGGGCCTGCGTGGACGAGCTGTTCGCATGGGAGAAGAATAACGGCGAGGCGCTTTCCGTCGCCAGCGTCCGCCTCCTTTCCTTTGTCCGGGATATCCTGAAAAAAGAGATCCCGGATAACGAGCAGGACCCCGGCCTTGTTTTTCTTTCGTGGTCTTACTGGAACCCCATTTTGACGGGAAGGAACGAAGAGGAGCTGTCGGAGGCCCTTCTCAAGATTTCCGGCCGCCTTTCGGAGGGCGGGCATAAGGTATATAATGCCAGGTTCTGCCAGGCCTTCGGCGACATCGGCCGGATGTACGACAGGGAGATCTCCCTGGATTCCGTGGCGGAAGATAACGGGATCAGTTCGTTTTACCTGAGCCGGCTCTTCAAGCAGGAGATCGGATATACCTTTCTTGAGATCCTGACGGACGCGCGCATCTGCCATGCCCTGGATCTTCTGTTTACCACGAGATTATCCTCGCAGGTGATCAGCGAAAAATGCGGATATCTTAATATCAGCTATTTTTACAAGCTCTTCAAAAAGCAGACCGGCCTGACCATAGGGGATATGAAGAGCGCGATACAAAGGATACGCAAGAGCTGATACAAAAAGCTTGAAGGAATCCTTTTTTGAGAGTAGAATATACTGTACTCGTTCGTTTCGCGCCGATGCGTGGGAGAACAACAAACAGAAACAGAGGTGACCATTATGATTGTGACAAATGAAGATAGGATGAGCTGCAGCGTTCACCTGTCGGAGGACGGGCAGGCGGTCGAGATCATCGACCAGACCAGGCTCCCCAACCGGACGGTCACGTGCCGCCTGGAAAGCCGGGAGGCCATCTATGACGCCATCAAGACGCTGGCCGTCCGCGGGGCGCCGGCGATCGGCATCTGCGCGGGATATGCCATGTATGTCCTGGCCCGGCAGAAGGAAAGCCTCCTCTATGAGGATTTCATCAGCCAGCTCGAGGCGGAGGGAGACTATCTGATCTCCTCGCGCCCGACAGCCGTTAATTTAAGCTGGGCCGTAAAGCGGATGCTGTCGAAGGCAAAGGCATCCGGCACGCGGGATGTCCGGGCCATTATTGAAATATTAAAAGGTGAAAGCCTTTCGATCCACAACGAAGATATCGAGATGTGCTACCACATTGCGGAATATGGCCTGTCGCTTGTCAAGCCCGGTGACGGGATACTGACCCACTGCAATGCCGGCCCTCTTGCCACCAGCAAATACGGGACAGCCCTCGGCCCCATGTTCCTCGGCAAGGAAAGAGGCATCGACTTCCACGTTTTTTCCGACGAGACCCGGCCGCTCCTCCAGGGCGCCCGCCTGACTTCCTATGAGCTTTGCCGGGGCGGGATCGATGTCACGCTGATCTGCGACAACATGGCCTCCATCGTCATGAAGCAGGGAAAGGTAAACGCCTGCTTTGTGGGGTGCGACCGAATCGCCGCAAACGGAGATTTTGCCAACAAGATCGGAACCTCCGGCGTCGCCATTCTGGCGAAATACTATGGCATCCCGTTCTATACCCTGGGCCCCCGCTCCACCATCGACATGAACTGCCCGACCGGGGCGGATATCCGCATCGAAGAGCGCGACCCCAATGAGATACGCACCATGTGGTACCAGGAGCCCATGGCCCTTCCCGAAGTCAAATGCTACAATCCCGCCTTCGACGTGACCGACCACACCCTGCTCACCGCCATCGTCACCGACAAAGGGATCGTCTATCCCCCCTTTGACGTAAATCTGAAAAAGATCATGGAACAGGCCTGATGGATGGCCGTCCGATCATCTATAAATGCCGCTAAAGCGGCGAAAATCCGGCACAGGAAACGAATGAAAACGAGAGGCGCTTTATTCGTTTCCTATATAAGAAAAATGGAGGAAACCGTTATGATGACATCTTCACCGTCCGCCTGTATTGAGCTTAAAGAAGGCACCCATGTAGCCAAATGCGTCCTGATGCCGGGCGACCCGCTCAGGGCTAAATATATCGCGGAACACTACCTGGAAAACCCTGTCCTTTTTAACGATGTCCGCAATATGCTGGGCTATACCGGCTTTTACGAGGGAAAAGAAGTTTCCGTCATGGGCTCCGGCATGGGCGTGCCCTCCCTGGGCCTCTACGTTCACGAACTTTTTAACTTCTTCGGCGTTGAGGCGGTTATCCGCGTGGGCTCTGCCGGCGGCCTTCAGGAGGATGTCCATGTTCGCGACGTGGTGATCGCCATGTCGGCCTCCACCAATTCCGGCTTTTTGACCTCCTATGACCTTCCGGGATATCCGGCCCCCACGGCTTCTTTTGGCATGCTCGAGCAGGCCGTCGCCGCGGCCAGGGAGATGGGAGTAACGGCAGACGTAGGGTCTGTCTATACGTCCGACTTTTTCTATCATCCCGACCATGAGGTGAACAAAAAAGCTAAAGCCATGGGCCTTCTTGCCGTCGAGATGGAGACGGCAGGCCTGTATCTTCAGGCCATGGCCAACCACAAAAAAGCCCTGTCCATCCTGACCATCTCGGACCACATCTTCACCGGCGAAGCCCTGTCCGCCGCCGAGCGTCAGGACAGCTTCCACGAGATGATGGAGATTGCCCTTAAGACGGCTGTCCGTTCGGATATTTAAAGCGTGCCAAAACTATCAGACAAAAAGGCGCTGACGCTGGAAATGTTGCGTCTTTGTTCTGAAATGCTTTTGCGGTCAGTTGGTAAAATTTCTGAAAACTACCGCAAAAATTGCAATTAATGAGACATATATAACAAAAAGCATTGTAGGCAGAAAAAAAGTTGCCCCTTGACAAGTTGTAATAATTGTCGTAGACTTTACCAAATTAACACGATATAGCCCCGGGCGGGAACATCAAAGCTTTTATTACGGCGATGGGTCCTTTTGTCCCGGGGTTTTATCCCTTTTCAGCAGGAAGGCTTCCGCGTCTGCAGGTGCGGCACAATGCCTCTTGCTGCCTGGAACACAAAAATATCATTGAGGAGTAGGCTACCATGAAGACAATCAAAATTATCGACATCACTTTGAGAGAATCCGCGATCCTGCGGGAAAATGCCCTTTCATTCAAGGAAAAGCTGGAAGCCGCCAGATCCCTGGACAGGCTCCGTGTTGACGCCATCGAACTGCCCCCCATTTTGGCGGGCAAGGCCGACCAGCTATCCAACAAGACCATCGCATCCGTTGTGGGCACCTCTCTCAAGGCTACCGTGAACCTGCCCGGCGACTCCGTAGAGGAAGCCTGGGAAAGCATCCGCACAGCCAAGCGCCCTCTCCTCCATGTGCTATGCCCCACGTCTCCGGTCCAGATGGAATACATCTGCCACATGAAAGCCCCCTCTGTCCTGGAGGCCATCAAGGCAGCGGTGGAAAAGTGCCGCTTCTATTCTGAACAGGTGGAGTTTTCCGCCCTGGATGCCACCAGGGCCGAGATGGATTTCCTCTGCTCCGCCATCAGCACGGCCCTTTCGGCGGGCGCTAAAGCCATTACCCTTTGCGACAGCGCCGGCATTATGCTGCCGGATGAGTTCGCCTCTTTTGTCCGGCAGGTCCGGGAAGCCGTTCCCGCCCTTAAGGATGCCGAGCTGTATGTCCAGGTCAGCGATGAGATGCATATGGCTCTTGCCTGCGCCGCCGCCGCGGTTGCGGCCGGAGCGGACGGCATCAAGTGTACGGCCATCCCCTCGCTCTTCCCGACCCTTACGCAGGTCAGCCGCTTTGTCGAGGTCAAGGGCGAAGCTCTTGATATTGCGTCAAACATACGCACCACCGAGCTCGGCCGCACGGTTTCCGGTCTCGAAAAGCTTCTCTCTTCCCAGGACGAGGAGCATGTCTCCAGCTTCGGCAGCCTGATCGGAGGCGAGACGGCGAACGTGTGCCTGAACGAAAACGATACCATCACCGATGTCATCCACGCCGTAAATCAGCTGGGATACGACCTTTCCGATGAGGATTACGCCAAGGTGTTTGAGGCCTTCAAGCGCGTGGCCGCGAAGAAGAGCTTTGTGGGCACCCGCGAGCTGGACGCCATTGTCGCCAGCACCGCCATGCAGGTTCCTTCCGCTTACCGGATCGACAGCTATGTCATCAACAGCGGCAATGTCATCACGGCTACCGCCAACGTGACGCTGGAGCGCGACGGCAAAAAGGTGCGCTCGGTCGCCGTCGGCGACGGCCCCGTGGATGCCGCTTTCCTGGCCATTGAGCAGATCATCGGCCATCACTATGAGCTGGATGATTTCCAGATCCAGACCGTTACGGAAGGACGCGAGGCCATGGGTTCGGCGCTTGTCAAGCTCCGCGCCAAGGGACGCCTCTATTCCGGCAACGGCATCTCCACGGACATCATCGGCGCGTCTATCCGTGCCTACCTTAGCGCTTTGAACAAGATCATTTATGAAGAAGACTGACAGAAGCGGAGGAGACAATAGTGAAGCTCTCATTTTCCATACAGAATTTTGACGACTACAGCTGGGAAGGCTTTTGCCGCGCCGCTGCCGATGTCCGCCTTCAGGGCGTTGAGATCACCGGCATCCTGGGCGAGCGTTTTACCGGCAAGGACAGCCCGGCCAACCCCGAGCTTGCCGCATCCGCCCGCCGGAGCCTCTCCCGCATGGGACTTTCGGTGCCTATGGTGGATACGGTCAACGATTTCACCAACCCGGATTTCCCGGCTGAATTTCAGGAAGCCATGCAGCTGTGCCTGAACCTTGGCATCCCCAACATCGGCATCCATACCCGGTGCGAGATCCAGGATGTGTGCGAGAAGTTTATCCGCACGATGATGACCCAGATCGAGGGGCAGCCCATTACCATCCTGGTCGAATCTTCGGGGATCTATTCGGATACCGAAAAGCTCCGGGAACTCCTCAACCGCTTTTCGGACGACCAGCTCCTGTGTACCTGGAACATGTTTGAAACTTGCGTTTACGGCAAGGAAGACGCGGAAAAGACCATCACAAACCTGGGCGCCTACGTGCGGCATGTGCATATCCACGACTACCGCATGGCGGACGGCGAATGTATCCCCGAGCTGATGGGCGACGGCCAGATGCCGATGACGGACCTTATGAACGCCCTGCGGTCGGTAAACTACGATGGCTTTATCTCCCTGACCTGGGACCCTAAGTGGATCGAAGGCCTGGAGGACCTGGAGATCATCCTGACCCATTTTGCCACCTGCATGGGACGGTTCGAGAGCACGCGCCTCAGCCGCAAGCATCTGTACTGGAACAAGGCGCATACCGGCAACTATGTCTGGAAGCAAGAAACGCTTATCGACAAGACCTTTCCCCAGGTCCTGGATACCATGGTCCAGGAATTTCCGGACCAGACCGCCATTAAATTTACGACCCTTGACTATACCCGCACCTACAGGGAGTTCCGGGACGATGTGGATGAATTTGCCCGGGTGCTGGTCTCCCTCGGCGTTAAGGCCGGCAGCAAAGTGACCATCTGGGCCACCAACGTGCCGCAGTGGTTTCTGACCTTCTGGGCCACGACAAAGATCGGTGCTATCCTGGTCACTATGAATACGGCCTACAAGATCCATGAAGCCGAGTACCTTCTGCGCCAGTCGGATACCCATACCCTGGTCATGATCGAGGGCTACCGGGATTCCAACTACCGCGAGATCATGAACGAGCTCTGCCCGGAGCTTTCGACCCACAAGGCCGGGGAACCGCTCCACGCCAAGAGGCTTCCCTTCCTCCGGAATGTCATTTCCGTGGGCTTCCGCATGAACGGCGCCCTGACATGGGAGGAGTCGCTCCAGTATGCCAGCCGCACGCCCATGGAGGAGATCCAGAGGATGGCCAGCGCGGTGGATGTGAACGATGTCTGCAACATGCAGTACACCTCCGGCACCACCGGCTTCCCCAAGGGCGT
>CAMNNO010000096.1 GCA_946545475.1 uncultured Blautia sp. | reverse complement strand
CTCTGAGCGGCCCCCCCTCCCCTGCGCCTACCGCCAGGTAAGAGTAAAATAGAAAGGTAATATGGAGCATAGCTCACCCAGAACCTACCGCCAGGTAAGCATAACCCAGAATGGTCATCAGGGGGGCAATGGGGTCTCCACATAAACGTAAATTCATTTCATGTTTTTTGTCAAAAACAAATACCGCTGCAAGCACCAGCTTTTTCTGCCTGGTGCTTGCAGCGGCATTTCAAAAGTTCACTTTTCTATAAAAACCGTTTACAGATTGCTTGTGGAGAGCGTGCGGCTGTTCGGATTCCAGACAACGCTCTGCCCCAGGGCTTCAAAAAATTCAAAGGCATCGACATAGGAAGACAAACTGTTATCGCTTTCAGGAGATAAGAGAAATCCTCACAAAGCTCCTTGAAAATTAGCTAAAATATAGTATAATAAAATTAGCTGATATTATGTAGGATTCAAAGCTTGCGCTTTCAGTGTTCACAAATAGAAGGGAGATAAATTATGATTGGAGCGACAGCAACAGCTACCGAGATGCAGAACAATTTTGGACGGTATCTCAATATCGTCATGAACGGTGAAGAGGTCATCGTAACAAAGAACGGAAAGCCGGTAGGACGATTTATTCCGCATGATAAAGCCGTTTCGTACCTGACCGATTCCCTGTCTGGAATCCTGAAAGGGAACGCATCTTCCGAGCAGGCAAGGGAAGAGAGGCTGAGGGAAAAGTATGAGATTGCTGATTGACGGGAACATTATCCTGGATGTTCTGCAAAAAAGAGAGCCGCATTTTGAAGACTCATCGAAAATATGGAAGCTTTGTGAAACGGGAATGGCAGAAGGATACCTTTCGCCACTCACCTTCGCAAATATGGTCTATGTGATGAGAAAAGAGCTGAGTCCGGAAAAAATAGAGGATGTTCTGAATAAGCTCTCCTTCATCTTTCATTTCACTCACCTTGGCTTATCAGATTTAAGCGATGCCGCCGGGATGCATTGGAATGACTTTGAGGATGCTATTCAGGCTGCTGCAGCCAAAAAGCTGCAGGTGAAATACATCATTACAAGAAATGTGAAGGATTTTCGAAACAGCCAGATTCCAGCCTGTACCCCGACAGAGTTTCTGATGCGGCTGTAGGAGAAAAGGGAAGGCGTCCTCTTTTCTTCCCAGAAAAAAATAAAAAAAATGATTGACGGATGACAAATCCGGTGCTAAAATCCACCAATAAAGGCGATGACGAAGACGGCCTGGATACGATGCGCACAGAGAACCGGTGGCTGGTGAAAACCGATGGCAGACATCCTGACGACCTATCCCTTCCGAGCCGGAAGCCCGAAATGAGCCTCTCCCTCCATATTTTTGAGCATCTCTGATGCCCTTAAAAAACAGGAAAAGCTCCCAGTAGACGCTTCCCGCACCTGCCCCGTTAAGGCAGAGGGATTAATGGATCCCAGTGAGTGGCCGCGCTATGCGGCAATTTGAGTGGTACCGCGGGTGAATGTATGCGCTCGTCTCAAAGTTTACTTTGTGACGGGCGCTTTTTTTGTTATATCGCACGCCCATTAAAAAATTTTTGCGCCATAATCTTTACAAGGAGGAACAAAGCAGTGTCTCTAGTTGATGAACAAAACCTGATGGATCTGGCCCACCGTATCCGCGAAATGCGCGAGATCTCCGGATTCTCTATTTCAGAGATGGCAGCGAAGACCGAAGTATCCGTAGAGCAGTACATGATCTACGAAGAGGGAAAAACCGACATCCCCTTCACCTTCATCCATAAATGTGCCCTGACCTTCAACGTCGGCATGAGCGACCTTCTGGAAGGCCAGAGCGCCCGCCTGACGACCTACACCGTTACGCGGAAAGGCCATCTCCAGGACCCCATCAAGGAAGACGGCATCCAGATCATGAATATGGCGCCCATGTTTCGCAGGAAGATCGCGGAGCCCTACTGGGTCAAATATGAATATTCCGAGAGCCTCCAGAACCAGCCCATCCACACCACGCAGCACTCCGGGCAGGAATTTGACTTTATCATGTCCGGGCGCCTTAAGGTCCAGATCGGCGATAACATCGAATACTTAAGCGAGGGCGACAGCATCTTCTACAACAGCTCCCTCCCCCACGGCATGATCGCTACCGATGGGCAGGACTGTGTTTTCCTGGCTTTCATCATGCCCGGCTCCGGCGAGAAGGAAACCGTTATCCGCAACACCCTCATCAGCACCCGCGCCCCCAGGCAGAAGCTGGTCAGCGATGCCTTTGTGGAAACCGTGGAGGACGAGAACGGCCTTCTTCAATCCATCAAGTTCAAGAACGACGAGACCTTTAACTTTGGCTTTGACGTTGTGGACGCCATTGCCCGCAAGTCCCCGGACAAGCTGGCCATGCTCCACATCTCCAACGACGGCACCGAGCGCCGCTTCACCTTCCGGGATATCAAGCGCGCCTCCAACCAGTGCGCCAACTACTTCCGCTCCCTCGGCATCAAGAAGGGCGATAAGGTCATGCTTGTCCTTAAGCGCCACTATCAGTTCTGGCATGTGATCGTCGGCCTGCACAAGCTGGGCGCCATCGCGATTCCCGCCACCAGCCAGCTGCAGAAGCACGACTTTGAATACCGCTTTAACCTGGCCGATGTCAAGGCCATCGTCGCCACCAAGGAGGACCATGTCCCCGAGCATGTGGAGGAAGCCGAGCCCCAGAGCCCGTCCCTCCAGATCAAGATCCTTGTCGGCGGGAGCCGGGAGGGCTGGCACGATTATAATGAGGAGATCGAGCAGTTCAGCGCCCACTATTACCGCAAGCAGGACGCTCCCTGCGGCCATGACCCGATGCTGATGTTCTTCACCTCCGGCACGACCGGATATCCCAAGATCGCGGCCCACTCCTACACCTATCCGCTTGGCCATTACATCACGGCCAGGTACTGGCACGGCGTCAGCGACAAGGGCCTCCACTTTACCATCTCCGAGACCGGCTGGGGCAAGGCTCTCTGGGGCAAGCTCTATGGTCAGTGGCTGTGTGAAGGCGCTGTCTTTACCTACGATTTTGACCGCTTTAACGCAGCCGAGATCCTGCCCATGTTCGCCAAATACAAGATCACGACCTTCTGTGCTCCGCCCACGATCCTGCGCATGCTGATCAAGCAGGATCTGTCCAAGTACGACCTCTCCTCCGTCGTCCACATGACCACGGCCGGCGAGGCCCTGAACCCGGAGGTCTATGTGCAGTTTGAGAAGGCCACAGGCCTGCAGATCATGGAAGGCTTCGGGCAGACCGAGACGACCATGACCGTCGGCAACCTCATCGGCGGCACCCACAAGGTCGGCTCCATGGGCAAGCCCTCGCCGCTTTACGATGTCAATCTTATGGACGCCGACGGGAACATGGTGCCGGACGGCGAGCCGGGCGAGATCGTCATCCGGACGAAGGAAGGGGTTCCGAACGGCCTGTTCCTCGGCTATTATAAGGACGAGGAATCCACGAAAAAGGTATGGCATGACGGCTGGTACCACACCGGCGACCAGGCCTGGCGCGATGAGGACGGCTTCTTATGGTATATCGGCCGCGTGGATGACGTTATCAAATCCTCCGGCTACCGCATCGGGCCGTTCGAGATCGAGAGCGTCATCATGGAGCTTCCCTATGTCCTGGAATGCGGCGTAAGCCCCGAGCCCGACCCGGTACGAGGCCAGGTGGTCAAGGCCAGCATCGTGCTCACCAAGGATACTCAGCCGTCGGATGAGCTGGCCAAGGAGATCCAGGATTATGTCAAGGCGCACACTGCCCCCTACAAATACCCCAGGATCATCGTCTTCCGGGATGAGCTTCCCAAGACCATCAGCGGCAAGATCCAGAGGAATCTTCTGTAATACCGCGGCCGTGAATCGTAACAAGAATTGCAACCGGCAGTCAGATTCACTGGCGAGTATATATTGTGAACTGTAACCAAATGGCTCAATTGTTTATGAAAAATTCCATCAAATTGAATATTGACGGATTCCTTGACAGGTGTTAATATACTTAGCTAAAGGCGATGACGAAGCCGGTCCGGAAACGAATCTTCCAGAGAGCCGCTGGCAGGTGTGAAGCGGCAGAGGACTTCCAGCGACCCGTCCCTTCTGAGCCGGAAGCGAGAACGGATGCCCTTAAGGATTTCAGTTAGTTAATGTTTTGAGACTCTTAAGGCTCTTAGTAGATGCTTCCCGATGAGCGCCGCGTCAGGTGCGCAGGGAATGTCGTTCCCGATGAGTGGCCGCATTTTGCGGCAATTTGAGTGGTACCGCGGGTGTATGATCTTTATCGCACTCGTCTCAAAGCAATTTGAGGCGGGTGCGTTTTGTTTTATCGCAGGGGCGGCGTAAGGAAATCATCGGCTTACGCCGAACGCCGCCCCGCGGGCGAGCAGGAGGGGATTCCCCCTCCTACTCGATTATGCGCAGAGCCGCCAAAAGGAACTTGTCACCTTACGGTGACCGGCGCCTCGCGCCCGGATAAGGAAGAAAAGCGCTTCCTTATCCGATCATATCGCAGAGCCGCCGAAAGGAACTTGTCACCTTACGGTGACACTTATGTAATATCAATAACCTGGTTACAGCACAGAAAGCCGAGGATAACACATGGAAAAGGAACTGGATTTTAAAATTCAGGAGATTGCCGGCCGTATCCGGGAACTTCGCGAACTGGAAAATAAGACGCCGCAGGAAATGGCGCTGGCGACGGATCTTTCGGTTTCCGAATATCTGGAATGCGAATCCGGCCTTCAGGACCTGAACTTCACCTTCATCTACCGCTGCTCTCTCGCCCTCAAGGTATCCGTCACCGATATCCTGGAAGGCTACAGCCCCAATCTCCGCTCCTATACGCTTACGAGGTCAGGCGGCGGCCAGAAGATCTCCCGGGCCCACGGCATGACATACTACAACCTGGCATACGCTTTCCAGAACCGCATCGCAGAGCCCCTGTATGTCTGCAGCGTTTATGACGAAGCCGCCCAGGACCGCCCCATCGACCTCACCAAGCACGACGGGCAGGAATGCGATATCATCATCTCGGGCAGCCTTAAGGTCCAGATCGGCGAGCACGCCGAGATCCTGGGGCCTGGCGACAGCATCTACTACGACAGCAGCACGCCTCACGGCATGATCGCCGTCGGCGGCCAGGACTGCATCTTTTATGCCATCGTCCTCAACCCGGCCGGCGAGCCCATTCCCGAGCTCACCCAGCAGCCCATCATCGAGGAGGAGGCCCCGGTCCGGGTCGTGGATGACAGCGAGCGCATCTGGCACGATTTCATCGATGTCGAGGAAAACGAAAAAGGGACGCCGACCTCCATTAAATTCAAGAAGGCCAACAGCTTCAACTTCGCCTTTGACCTTGTGGACGCCCTGGCGGCCCGGGAGCCGGACAAGCTGGCCCTGCTCCACATTTCCAACGACGGGACCGAGCGCCGCTTCACCTTTGAGGACATCCGCAAGGAATCCTCCCGCTGCGCCAACTATTTCAAGGCTCTCGGCATCAAAAAGGGCGACCGCGTAATGCTCATCCTGAAACGCCATTACCAGTTCTGGTTTGCCATCATCGGCCTCAATAAGCTGGGCGCCATCGCCATACCGGCCACCAACCAGCTCCTTGACCATGACTTAGAGTACCGCTTCCGCACCGCCGACATCACCTCCATCATCTGCACCGCCGACGGCGACACCGCCCACCAGGTCGAGATCGCCCAGGAAAAGTGCGGTATCCTGAAAAATATGATGATCGTGAACGGCCAGAGGGAGGGCTGGCGCTCCTTCGACGAGGAGTACGCCATGTACAGCTCCCGCTTCCGCCGCACCGGCACCTCGCCCTGCGGCGACGACCTGATGCTGATGTACTTTACCTCCGGAACCTCCGGATATCCCAAGATCGCGGCCCACACCTACAAGTATCCGCTGGGCCACTTCCATACCGCCAAATACTGGCAGACGGTGGACCCCAACGGCCTGCACCTGACCATCTCCGATACCGGATGGGCCAAGGCCACCTGGGGCAAGATCTACGGCCAGTGGCTGTGCGAGGGCGCCATCTTTGTCTACGACTTTGACCGCTTTGACGCCGCCAAGATCCTGCCCATGTTCGCCAAGTACCACATTACCACCTTCTGCGCGCCTCCCACGATGCTGCGCATGATGATCAAGCAGGACATCAGCAAGTACGACTTCTCCTCCGTCAAGCACATGACGACGGCCGGCGAAGCGCTTAACCCCGAGGTTTACCGCCAGTTTGAGAAGGCCACCGGCCTTCGCATCATGGAGGGCTTCGGCCAGTCCGAATCCGCCCTCATCATCGGCAACCTTGTCGGCGCGCCGCACAAGATCGGCTCCATGGGCAAGCCGGTTCCCACCTACGATGTCCAGCTTCTGGACGAAAAGGAGAACCCCGTCACCTCCGGCGAGGAAGGCGAGATCTGCATCAACATCAGCAAGGGCATTCCCTGCGGCCTGGCCGTCTGTTACTATAAAAACGAAGAAGAAACCAAAGACACCTGGAAAAACGGCTGGTATCACACCGGCGACCTGGCCTGGCGCGATGAGGACGGCTTCTACTGGTACGTGGGCCGCAAGGACGATGTCATCAAGTCCTCCGGCTACCGCATCGGGCCCTTCGAGATCGAGAGCGTCCTTATGGAGCTGCCCTACGTCCTGGAATGCGGCGTCAGCGCTGCCCCGGACCCGGTGCGCGGCTTTGTCGTCAAGGCCAGCATCGTTCTGGTTCCCGGCAAGGAAGGGTCGGACGAGCTGGTCAAGGAGATCCAGGAATATGTCAAAGAGCGCACGGCTCCCTACAAGTATCCGAGGATCGTCGTCTTCAAGGATAGCCTGCCCAAGACCGTGAGCGGAAAGATAATCAGACATGAACTATAAAAGAATCACTCTCCTCTGCGGGCACTACGGAAGCGGTAAGACCAATGTAGCCGTCAACATGGCCCTTGATGTCCGCAGGACCCACGACAATGTCGTCGTTGCGGACCTTGACATCGTCAATCCCTACTTCCGGACGCTGGACAGCCGGGACGAGTTTACCCATGCGGGCATTAAGCTCATCGTCTCCTCTTACGCCAACTCAAACCTCGATATGCCGGCGCTTCCGCAGGAGATGTATTCTCTTGTCGACGACAGGCGCCTGACCTGTATCGTGGACGTGGGCGGCGACGACCGCGGCGCTGTTGCGCTGGGGCGGATCTCCGGGGCGATCCGGGAGGAAAATAATTATGACATGTTCCTTGTCATCAACCGCTTCCGTCCCCTGACCCCCGACGCGCCGTCCGTTCTCGAGATCATGCACGAGATCGAGGCGGCCGCCTCCCTTAAGTTTACCGGCATCATCAATAACTCTAACCTAGGTGCCGAGACAGAGCCGGAAACGGTCCTCTCCTCTCTTGACTATGCGAGAGAGGTCTCCCGCCTTACCGGCCTTCCCATCGTGCTCACAAGCGCCGAAAAGAGCATTGCCGAGGCGCTTTCCGGCAAGGTGGACAACCTTTTCCCCTTACATTTACAGAAAAGGCCCGTGGACTAAAAGCCGCCTCTGGCTTTGCGGGCCCCTCTGAAATGATAATCGCGCAAGGCTTGCGCGAAAAAAACGTTACTATTCACGGCCCAGCCGCAAGCGGCTGGGTCTGCTCCCGACATTCGGAATCTCGCCCTGACGGGCTTCATCGCCGCTTCGCGGCTGGATTCCTCATGGAGGGAGCAGACCTTGTAAGGATACAGATTTTCCTCGCTCATGCAAGCATGGCGAGGAAAATCTGCATCCTTACGGCCGTGAATAGTAACAAACAAACAAAAGGAGGATATTATGGCAAAACTGACATTCAAAACGGACGAATGCAAGGGCTGCGGACTCTGTGTTGAAGCATGTCCGAAGGGAATCCTTCAGCTTTCGAAGGACACCATCAACAAGAAGGGGCATCACCCCGCAGAGTGCGTGGACCAGGACGCCTGCATCGCCTGCAAGTCCTGCGCGACAATGTGCCCTGACTGCATTATCAAGATAGAAAAGTGAGGTGAGATAAAGTGGCAGAAAAAGTATTAATGAAGGGAAACGAAGCGATCGCGGAAGCCGCGATCATCGCCGGATGCCGCCATTATTTCGGCTATCCGATCACTCCGCAGACCGAGATCGCGGCCTACATGGCCAAGAGGATGCCGAAGATCGGCGGAACCTTCCTGCAGGCCGAGAGCGAGATCGCGGCCATCAACATGGTTTACGGCGTCTCCTCCACCGGGAAGCGCGTTATGACATCTTCTTCAAGCCCGGGTATCTCTCTTAAGAGCGAAGGCATCTCCTATCTGGCCGGGTGCGACCTGCCGGCCCTTGTTGTCAACTGCCAGAGAGGCGGCCCCGGCCTTGGCGGCATCCAGCCCAGTCAGTCGGATTATTTCCAGGCTACCCGCGGCGGCGGACACGGCGATTATCACATGATCGTCCTTGCCCCGGCCTCCGTCCAGGAGATGGCCGAGCTGACTATCCGCGGCTTCGAGCTGGCGGACGAGTACCGCATGACAGCCATGATCCTGGCTGACGGAACCATCGGCCAGATGATGGAGCCGGTCTCCTTCGATTTTGCCATCAAGGAAGCCCCGGAAAAGCCGTGGGCGGTCACAGGCACAAAGATGGAGAGAGCGCACAACATCATCAACTCCCTCTACCTGGTCCCGGATGTCCTGGAACAGAAGAACTTTGAGCGCTATGAGAAATACGCCAAGGTCGCCGAAAATGTCGCCCTTGCCGAGGAATACCTCATGGACGACGCCGAGATCGTCATCGCGGCCTTCGGCATTGCGGCCCGCGTAGCCAAAAACGCGGTCAACGCAGCCCGCGCGGAGGGCATCAAGGCCGGCCTTATCCGTCCCATTACCCTGTGGCCCTTCCCGGAAAAAGCCTTCAAGAAGGCTCTTGGCACAGCAAAGCAGTTTATCAGCGTTGAGCTTTCCATGGGCCAGATGATCGAAGATGTGCGGCTTGCTACCGAATGCAAGGTTCCGGTCTCCCTCTGCAACAGGGCCGGCGGAATGATCCCCTCCCCGGAACAGGTTTATGAGGCCATTAAGGCGGCAGCCGGAAAGGCAGGTAAATAATATGGTAGTTTTTGACAGACCCCATGCTCTTGTGGATATCCCCCTTCATTATTGCCCGGGCTGTACCCACGGTATCGTTCATCGCCTGGTGGCGGAAGCCATCGACGAGCTCGGCATTGAAGGCAGAACCATCGGCGTCGCCCCGGTCGGCTGCGCTGTTATGGCTTACGACTATTTCGGCTGCGATATGATCGAAGCCGCCCATGGCCGTGCCCCGGCGGTGGCCACCGGCGTTAAGAGGTCCGATCCGGACAATTATATCGTCTTCACCTACCAGGGTGACGGCGACCTGGCTTCCATCGGAACCGCCGAGACCGTCCACGCCGCGGCCAGGAATGAAAACATCACCATCATCTTTATCAACAACGCCATTTACGGCATGACCGGCGGCCAGATGGCCCCCACCTCCCTTCCCGGCCAGGTGACCCAGACCTCCCCCTACGGGCGCGATGTCAAGGCCTGCGGCTACCCGGTAAAGATCTGCGAGATGCTCTCCATGCTGGAAGGCCCGGAATATCTGGAGCGCGTTGCCGTTAACAATGTCAAGAATGTCAACAAGGCGAAAAAAGCCATCAAGAAAGCCTTCCAGAACCAGATCGAAGGCAAGGGCTTTTCCCTTGTGGAAGTCATCTCCGCCTGCCCGACCAACTGGGGCATGACCCCGTCCGCCGCCCTTAAGTGGATCGACGACAAGATGATCCCCTACTATCCGCTCGGCGTCTACAAAGACAGGAGCGCGGGGATAATTCCCGGTGCAAAGGAGGAAGCCTGATGACTAGAGAAATGCTTTTTGCCGGTTTCGGCGGACAGGGACTTCTGTTCTCCGGAAAAGTGGTCGCCTACAAAGGCCTTATCGAAGATAAGAACGTGAGCTGGCTTCCGTCCTACGGCCCGGAAATGCGCGGCGGCACGGCCAACTGCAGCGTCATCGTCAGCGATGACCCCGTTGGCGCCCCCATCATCAGTAACCCGGACATCCTGGTTGCCATGAACCTGCCCTCCCTCGACAAATATGAGTCCGAGGTCAAAAAGGGCGGCATCATCTTCGTCGACAGCAGCCTCATCGAGCGCAAGGTTACGCGCGACGATATCGATGTCTACTACATCCCCGCCACCCGCCTCGCCGAAGAAAACGGCGCCCCCACCCTCGCCAACATGATCCTTGTGGGCAAGCTCCTCAAGGTCATCGGCGAATATGACGAGGAACACGTCCAGAAAGCCCTCGGAAAGTGCATCTCCGCAAGGCATGCCGACCTGCTCAGCCTTAACCTTAAGTGCATGGAGATCGGGCGGGATTACGAATAATCATCTCCCCTTCGCGTGCCTGCGAATAAGGGGCAGAGGGAGGCCTATCCTCCCTCTGCCCACGGCGGGCCGCCCTTCATCGTCAGATGACAGCATCCCTGTGGCGGCCCTGCCATAATACAGAGGCTCCCAATACCTGCCAGGCAGATATTAGGAGCCTTTATGCTTTTCCAAAATGGATTTACAAGATTTATTAATAGGAAAGAACAAGCCTATATGGAAAGGAGGCACAGCATGAGCATCTATCTCACCGGCGACTGTCATATGAATTTCAGGCGTATGCGCAAAAAGAATTTTCCCGAAAGGGCTCATCTGACAAAAAATGATTATCTCATCGTCCTCGGCGATTTCGGCGTAGGACCCTGGGGACATCCGAACAAAAATAACCAGAAGGAATGGAACTACTGGCTGAACTGGCTGGAGGACCTGCCGTTTACCGTTATGTTTGTCGATGGAAACCACGAAAACCATGCCGCCCTGGATGCCATGGATGTGTCTTCCTTCCTCGGCGGAAAGGTTCACTTTCTCAGGGAGCATGTCATCCATCTGATGCGCGGGCAGTATTATACCATCGAAGAACAGACCTTCTGGACCTTCGGCGGCGGAAGGACCCATGACGGGTATCAGGGCGGTATCCTTAACCGGAACGATAAATACTTTCATGAAAAGCGCAGGCGCTGTGACAGACAGGATCTTTTTTACCGGATCGAAAACGAATCCTGGTGGGCCAGGGAGATCCCTTCCCCAGGTTCCCCGGAATACGCGGAAGGAAGGGAAAACCTCGCATCCCACGGCTGGAAGGTCGATCATATCCTGACCCACTGCGCACCGTCTGTTCTTAACCGGGTCCTAAAGGAGCGGCAGGTGCGCATCGCCATGGAAAAGCACGGCGTTGCGAACGCGGATAGCATACCTCTGCCTCCGGAAGAGCTTGACAACGTCGAGCGGACAGACCCTCTCACCGATTACCTTCAGGAGATTTATGAGCGGGCAGAGTTTAA
>CAMNNO010000095.1 GCA_946545475.1 uncultured Blautia sp. | reverse complement strand
CGCGGGCCCCGCAACTCTGAGCGGCCCCCCCTCCCCTGCGCCTACCGCCAGGTAAACGTAAAATAAAAGAGCTAAAAGGAACATGTCGCACCCGAAACCTACCGCCAGGTAAACATACCCCAGAATGCTCTACAGGGGTCTATGGGGTCTCCCCCACCTTTAATATATCTTATCGTTTTGTTTTTTTTATTTCAATATTTTTTTGCACTTTACGACAACAATTTGCGCCTTGCGACACTGTGCTTGAACGCGCCCTTTTCCCATGTTATCCTTACGCCATGAAAAAGAACAGCCGCCTCACATGGAGGGACAATCCCTTTTAGGGCTCCGGATGTTCACAAAGGGTTTCAGGGACTTTTAGGCCCCGAAAAAGAAAAAAGGAGGATAATATGCGAATCACACGTGCAAAGAGGTTTGGCGCAGCTGCCATGGCCCTGATCATGGGCATGGGCACAGTTCCGGTTTTGGCCGCCGAGGCAGAGGAAGGCATTCATTTCCCGGACGTTTACAGCATTGACCTGGTCCAGCCTGTCGAGGACGATGCTCTGGTGGAAGCGAAGGTCGAGGCCCTTATCAAGACCATGACCCTGGAAGAAAAGGTCAGCTTTATCGGCGGTTCCGGCATGGGCACTCAGGCCAATGCCGGCGATCTTCCCGGCGTTCCGCGGCTCGGTGTCCCCGAGATCCTGATGTACGATGGCCCCGGCGGTGTCTACTACCTGACCGAGACCACCAATCCTCCCCAGGAGGAGATGCTGGCCGCGACCTGGGATGAAGAGATGGCCGAGCTTTGGGGCGAGATCTATACCAAGGAAGCCAAGGCTGTCGGCGATGGCATGATGCTCAGCGCCCAGCTGGACATCCAGCGCAACCCGCAGTTCCGCCGCACCAAGGACCAGCTTGGCGCCGACCCCTACCTGCTCGCTAACCTCGCCGACGACATGGTCCGGGGCATGCAGAAGGAAGGCGGCATTGCCGTTCTTAAGCACTTTGTCGCCTATACCGAAGAGCAGAACAACGATGTCATGACCGAGCAGACCCTGCACGAGCTGTACATGCCGGCCTTTGAATCCGCAGTCAAGGACGGCGGTGCCCTTGGCATCATGTCCTCCTATAACCAGATCAACGGAACATACGCTTCCGCCAATACCTATACCCAGAACGATGTCCTTCGCGGCATGTGGGGCTACAAGTACTTCACCATCACCGACTGGGGCGGAAACCACGAATTTACCCTTGACAAGGGCACCGATATTGAAATGCCCTCCCTCATCGGCAACTCCCTGGAGCGCATCCAGGCCCGCGTCGCCCTCGGCGAAGAGAGAGCCGCCAGCAATGAAGTCAAGGACACCAGCGCTTTTGGCTATGTCACCGACCAGTGGGATGCCCTTGAGAGCCTGACCCAGGAAGAAGCCGACATGCTGATCGACCAGGCTGCTGCCCGCGTGCTCCGCGCCTTCGGCAAGGCCGGTTACCTGACTCTGGTTGAGATCGATGAGAACGGCTATGCCAAAGAAGAAGCTGGCCGCACCGAGCGCATCCATCAGCCCGACAAGGCCACAGCTGTTGCCCAGCTTAAGGAGGTCACTCCCTTCTCCAACGAGGTTTCCCAGCTTGTTGCCGAAAACGGCGCTGTTCTTCTCAAGAACAACGATAACGTGCTTCCCATTTCCGCGGAAGATTCCGTCGCCGTTATCGGCCTTACCGGCATGAACCTGGCCTCCGGCTTCGGCGGCGAGCGCTCCTACGGCACCGTTTCCGAGATGCAGAGCCCCTACAGCGCCCTGGTGGACATCCTCGGCGAAGACCATGTGACCGGAGCTGTTTACAGCGACATCATCGGCACCACCATTCCCAGCGAAAACCTGTACACCTCCGCCGACGGCGATGAGCACGGCGTTGTCCGCACTTACGGCACCACCGGCTCCGTGGCCGGTGCTTCCGAGCAGCAGGGCCAGATCTTCCTGACCGGCAATGTCCCCGTAAAATCCATGGAAGGCCACGAGGACGGCGAAGTAGCCGCCATCGATCCTGTTCTTGAGTATAATGTGGGCACCGTTAACGGCGCCCCGAACCAGACTTACCTGATCGAAAACGCCGACGAAGGCACCGCTACCGGCTTTGCCTACGCGGACGATCCGGCCTACACCTTCAATACCTGGGTGGAAGCTCCGGAAGACGGCGACTACCTGATCTCCTTCAACAATATCGGCGCCATTGCCAAGTTTGCCATGTACAATGAGGACGAGACCGCCGTCCTTGCCCAGTTCGACAACCCCAGCAACCGCCAGAACTCCCAGTGGTACACCAGCACCGTGCCGGATGTCTACGGCAGGGATGTCAAGAACGCGACCGTGACCTTAAAAGCCGGCACCCGCTATCATGTCACCCTCCAGGCGACCTCCGCTGTCGACAACAAGGACGTGCAGCTGAACCTTTCCTGGACGACCCCGTCCATGGCTGCCGCTCAGATCGAGGAGGCCTTTGAGGCTGCCCGCAATAATAACAAGGTCGTTATCTTTGCTTACCGCGCCACCAACAGCCGCAACTTCAAGACCATGGAAGAGGCTTCCATGCGCCTTAGCGCAGCCCAGGAAGAGATGATCACCTCTCTTGCCGAGGCGGCCCACGAAGCCGGCAACGATGTGATCGTTGTCCTCAATAACGACGGCCCCGTTGTCATGTCCTCCTGGATCGACAGCGCCGATGCCATCCTTGACATGTACTATCCCGGCCAGAAGGGCGGCCCGGCCACGGCCCGCGTCCTGACGGGCGCTGTCAACCCCAGCGGCAAGCTGGCCTACACGGTTCCCCAGTCCGATTATGACACGGTCATCACCTATTCCGATGAGGCCTTTGCCCTCTATCAGGCAGCCGCCAACACGAAGACCGGCGTCAAGACGACGATCTACAGCGAAGGCATCAACACCGACTATAAGTGGTTCCTGGAAAAAGGCATCGAGCCCCAGTTCGCCTTCGGCTATGGCCTGTCCTACACCACCTTCGATTACAGCAATCTGTCTGTCGCCCTGGCACCTGCGGAAAATGAGTCCGTCGGCTATGATGTGACCTTTACCGTCACCAATACCGGCGATGTGGCCGGCTCCGAGACGACCCAGGTCTACTTAAGCCGCGCCAATGTCCCGGCCGGCCTGCAGTCCTCGCCCCTGTCCCTGGCAGGCTTTGCCAAGGTCAAGGACCTCGCCCCCGGCGAAGCGCGCGAGGTGACCATCCATGTCGGCGAGAGAGCTCTCTCCTACTGGAACACGAACCTTAAGGAGCTGAATGTCCGCGCCGACGGCAC
The DNA here is from genome assembly GCA_946545475.1 of uncultured Blautia sp. GTDB lineage: Bacteria > Bacillota > Clostridia > Lachnospirales > Lachnospiraceae > Blautia_A. The sequence goes on along the minus strand of CAMNNO010000095.1, from coordinate 8,188 downwards.
CTCCGACAAATGGACTGTGGCTACCGGTGAGAGGACCATCTACGTCGGAGCGGCTTCCGATAACCTGATCCTCTCCGAGACCGTCACGATCGAGTAAAAAAATCGAGTAGGAGGGGGAATCCCCTCCTGCCCGCCCGCGGGGCGGCGTTCAGCGTGACCCGAAATATTTCCTTATGCTGCCCTTCCGATAAAAGCGACCGCTGCCAACGGCATTTGAAAAAAGAAGAAGCAGCTGCCTGCGGCAGCGCAGAGGGGGTCTGCTCTCCATACAGGAGGGCAGGCCCCCTTGTTTTGTTATCGCCGGGGCGGCGTAAGGAAATATCTCGGCTCACGCCGAGCGCTACTCCGCGGGTGAGAAGGAAGGGGGCACCCGGCTCGATTCTTCCGCTTCTCTTGATTCAGATGGAGAGTGATGATATAATAAAAAGCGTTTCCGGATAGCCGCCTTTTTTGTGAAGCGTTCAGGGAAAGCGGCATCTGGCGGGCTTGCGACAGATCCTTAGTGAAATGAGAGGAAAACGGGTATGAAAAGACTGCTATCACTTGTGCTGAATATATTCATAGTCTGGAGCGTAGCGACTGCGGTGGGGCAGATGCTTTTCTTCAGGGGAGAAGGGAACATGCAGGTGTCCGGCCTGGCGGCCTTCCGCTACTTTACGGTGGACTCGAATATCCTGGTGGCCATTGCGTCGGCCGCCCTTATCCTGAGGGGAGGCGGCGGGCCCAAGGTGAAGGATCCGGCCGGGGTCATTATCTTAAAATATATGGGAACGACAGCCGTGACGGTTACCATGGTAACGATCCTCCTGTTCCTGGGGCCGACCATGGGATATGAGTATATGTTTACCGGGATAAACCTGTACCTGCATCTTCTGGTCCCCCTGGCGGCTATCCTCTCCTTTGTCTTTTTCGACGGGAACAGGGACCTGCACCCCTTATGCGTGGTCTTTTCTATCCTGCCTACCTTCTGCTACGGCGCCATTTACATCTGGCAGGTGGTCTATGTCGGGCCGGAGAACGGCGGCTGGAGGGATTTTTATGGGTTTAACGTGAACGGCAACTGGCGCGTTCCCCTGGCCGTCATGCTGGCCGGCACGGTGGGGCTTGGCATTATGCTGCTGGCCGGGCATAACGGGAGAACGAAATAAGAAGAAAATGGGATGGTTCTTTTGTCGAGCCATCCCATTTTCTTTATGGCAGGGCCGCCCATAAGAAATTTGTCACCTGACGGTGACGGGCGGCCCGCCGGGGGTAGAGGGAGAATATGTCTCCCTCTACCCTATTCTGGTTACGGTTTGATAAGGCTTTCCAGCGTTTCAAACAGGGTGTCCGGCTGGACGGGCTTGGTCAGGTGGGCGTTGAGGCCGGCCTGGAGGGAGCGCTGCACGTCCTCGTCAAAGGCGTTGGCGGTCAGGGCGATAATGGGGATCTTTTTGGCGTCCTCCCGGGGAAGGGCGCGGATGGTCTTGGTCGCCTCAAGGCCGTCCATCTCGGGCATGCGCATATCCATTAGGATGGCGTCGTAGTAGCCGGCCGGATGGGAGGTGAACTTTTCGACGGCGATGCGGCCGTTTTCGGCAACCTCGGCCTCAACCTGCCGCATGGAAAGCACCATGACTATGATCTCCGCGTTTATCTGCATATCCTCGGCCAGGAGGATGCGGCGGCCGGAAAGCTCGGCCTTTTGGGCAGGCTGCTTTTTCAGGATGGCGTTCTTGCGTTTCAGGGCGGATTTAAATTCTTCCAGGACAGCGGCGGCAAAGAGAGGCTTGGGCAGGAAGCTGTCCACGCCGGCCGTAATGGCCTCTTCCAGAACGTCGTCCCAGCGGTAAGCGGTCAGGATGATGATGGCCGATTCGATGCCGACGATCTCGCGGATCTGCCGGGTAGTTTCCAGGCCGTCCATCTGCGGCATCTGCCAGTCGACCAGGATCAGGTTATAAGGCTCACGGCGGGCATGGCGCAGCCGCACCATGTCGATAGCTGCCTGGCCGCTGTTGGCAAGCTCGGAGGCGATGCCGGCCTTTTCCAGCACCAGTTGGGCATGCTCACAGGCGATGGGGTCATCGTCCACGATGAGGACGGTCATCTCGCTGGGATGGATGTCCTCGATATCATTATCTCTTTCGGAGTGAGGCGAGTCGGTCAGGGTCACGGTCACGGTAAAGGTGCTTCCCTTGCCCTTTTCGCTTTCGACATGGATCTCGCCGTTCATCATGTCCACAATGTTCTTGGTGATCGCCATGCCAAGGCCGGAGCTGCCATACTTGCTGGTGGTGGAGGAATCCTCCTGGCTGAACGTATCAAAGATATGGGGAATGAAATCCGCGCTCATGCCGATGCCGGTATCGGCTATGGTGAAGCTTAAGGTCGACTTGCCGTCAAACTTGGCCTTGCGCTCGACGGTCAGGGTAACGGCTCCGCCCGTGGGGGTAAACTTGACCGCGTTTCCGAGGATGTTGATGAGGACCTGGCGCAGCTTCATGTTGTCGCCGATATAGTAGTCGTCCACCTCGGTATTGATATGGCACTGGTAGTCCAGGCCCTTATCCTGGCACTGGCCGCTGAAAATGGTGTTGATGGCCTCCAAAAGCTTTGAGAAAGAAAACTCCTCGCTTTTCAGGGTCATCCGGCCGGATTCGATGCGGGACATATCCAGGATGTCGTTGATCAGGTTAAGGAGATGGTCGGCGGAGGAGCTGATCTTTTCCAGGTATCCCCGGGTTTTTTCGGAAATATCCGGGTCGTGCAGGGCAATGTTGTCCAGGCCGATGATGGCGTTCATGGGCGTGCGGATCTCGTGGCTCATGTTGGAGAGGAAAGCGGTCTTGGCGTGGTTGGCCTGCTCCGCCGTCGTCAGGGCGTCGCGCAGGGCCTGCTGCTGGGCCAGATTGCGGCGCATATCCGCGTCCACGTCGGTAAAGCAGGCGCCAACGGTATCGATATCTCCGTCTGCCGGGGCGTCCGGGCGGCGGACACCGGCATAGCGCACCATCTCGTAGGATTCTTTGCCATGGCGGGAAACCACGTAGGTATAGGAGATGACGGGGGTATTCTTAAGGCTCTCCCGTATGGCTTCCGGCTGGGCAAAGCGGAGAAATTCCTCCCGGTATTTTTCGGTGATATAGCGGTTGGCGTAGGCGGTGACGGTAGGCAGGTAGGGGAAGTGGTCGCCGGCCTTTAAGCCCGCGCCGTCAAGATCCTTATGGGCCTGGTAGCATACGCCTTCGTTTTTATCCAGTTCCAGGTAATAGACGCTCCAATAATCGGAGGCCAAAGCCGTGATGAGCCGGTCCTGCTGCTCCCGCTGCTGCTTTTCGCTGAGCAGCTTTTCCTGGAGGGCGAGTTTGGTCTTAAGCTCCTCCTGTTTCACGCGGTTTTCTGCCTCGGCGGTTTCACGTTCCAGAAGGAGCCGGCTGCTTTTTTTCGTCTGGGAGATGATAAAAGCAAACATGGTGAGCATAACGGCTACCGTAAGGAGCAACTGGACGATACTGCGCTGGACGGTGGCGTCGGAGATGGAGCGGATGCGCTCGCTGATCAGGCTTTCCCGGATCAGGTAAGTCAGCTGCCAGTCGGTACCGCCTACGGGAATGAAAGCCAGGGTTTCCTGGATACCGTTATAGGTAAAGGAAACAACACCCCGCTCTCCGGCCTGAAAATCCGAGACAAAGCGGCTGTAGGAGTAGGGGGCTTCAAACTCTGCCATCTGCATGGCAGCCAGAAGATTATTCTCTTCGGCAAGGCCGCCCAGGACCGCGTCTGTGAGGGCGGAGCCGTTTGGCATATAGATATTGCAGAAGGTGGCATCCCCGGTATTGGCGGTAATGGAAACGCCGGAGAGCATCTCGCTGACATCCATGGACATAAAGCAGACAGACAGCACCCGGCCCCGGAAGGGGATGTTGATGGGAACGGCGATGATGACCTTTTTGCTCTGCCCATCGGTTTCCCGGATGGAGATCTCGGGGGAGGAGAGGGTGCGGTAGTCGAAGGCGTAGGTGTCTATGTCGTCTTCCGTTCCGGTGGAGGAATAGATGAGGCCCTTGGTATCGACAAAGGCAAATTTATCCAGCTTGTAAAGCCGTTTCATATGGGCCTGATAGGCCTGTAGGTGCGCCATATCGCTCAGGTCGTCCTCCGACATAAGGTCTATGGCCACGCGGATGGTCTTTATTTTTTCCTGAAGGTTATCCTCAACGACCTGCTCCCTGCGGCCGGCCAGCTCGTCAAGATAGAGAAGGCTGACGGAACGCACGGCGCTGAGCGTATCCGTTCTGGCGTGCTGCCCCATCCAGACCGTTCCGGCCACCAGGACGACGGCCAGGGCTAGGCTGCCGATAAGGGCGATCCTGGCGGTATGGTTTTTTCTGACGGTTCCCATTTTTACATATCCCTCCTGCGTTTTTTGATATCGGAAAGGCAAGATGCCGGTATTTTTTTACTAGTTACACTTAATAATTGCCGGAGGCAATTATTCTAGTGCAACTGCATATACCGCGGCGGAAAATTGCAATCGGCAATTAAATTCGTTCGCGAGTATAAACGATTCGACTACAAGTATAGTATGCGCACGATTTTTCGGCTAAAATGTGCCGCTCCTGCGGCGAAAATTCGGCGCGAAACATGAAAAAACGCAAGCGTTTTGTTCATTTTCTATAAGTATAGCACAAAGCAGGCGGGATTTATAGAGGAAAGTAGAAGGTATTTTTACTTTTGCATCCCCTTAGCGTATTTGGCGGCGGCCTCTCCGGCAATGGCTCCGCTGCTCCAGGCCCACTGGAGGTTGTAGCCTCCGCAGGGGCCGTCGATATCCAGGATCTCTCCCGAGAAGAAAAGGCCGGGATAGAGGCGGGAGGAGAGCGTTTCCGGTTCCACCTCGGAAAGGGAGACGCCGCCGGTGCATATCTGGGCGCGGGAGTGATCCCGCACCCCGTCGGCGGTGAGGATAAGGCGCTTAAGGAGGGCGGCGAGGGCCTGGGCGAGGGCAGCCTCGTCTTCCGGGGCGGGAGGGACATCCTTATAGCCGGATTTCTTCACCAGGAAGGTGGCGAGGCGGCTGTGGACAAAGCCGCCAAGAAGCCGCGAGGGGGAAAGCGTTCCCCGGTAGGTTCCGAGCAGGCTTTGAAGCTTATCCTGTATCCAGGCCTCCTCAAAGCCGGGAAGAAAGTCGAAGGACAGCATGAGGGGGCAGGAAGGGGAGCAGCCGGAGGCGTAGCGGCTCAGCTGGAAGAGGGGGATGCCGGAAAGCTCGGAGGCTGTCCACTGCACCTCGCCTTCCTCCTGGACAATGACGGGGCCAGATTCCGGCACTGCTCCGTCCGGGCCTGGCGGAAGGATGGATGGCGCTGTCCTGCCCTGGGATGGCGGAAGGATGGATGGCGCTGTCCTGCCCTGGGATGGCGGAAGGATGGATGGGGCTGCCCCGTCCGGGCCTGCTGGAAGAATGGGCCTTGCCACGGCCAGACTTTGGGGAAGGAGAGAGCCCGCCATTCCCGGTTGGCCGGGATGTGGGAGAAGGCTGCCGTGCAGGAGGGTGACGCACGCCTTTGTCCGGGCACCGTCGCAGAGCGCAAGATCCGGGTCGGGACAGTGCATGGCGGTCAGGGCCGGCCAGGGCGGCTTTCCCGTATGCCCGAGCGCTGTGGCCAGCTGGAAGGGGTCACGGACACGACCGCCGGCGCTTTCGGCTATGCCGGCCATAGAGCCGGCGGCGAGGACGACGGCCCTTGCCGGGTAGCTCCAGCCCTCCGTGCCGACGCGCCAGAGCCCGGAGGCCGCATCGCAGTCCAGGGCTGTCACTTCGCAGTCATACCGGATGCGGACATGAAGGCGGTCAAGCTCCGCAAGGAGAACGTCGAGGACGGAGTGGGCCTGGGCGGACATGGGATACACATAGCCGTCCCGGTCCTGGGTCAGAAGGCCGAGCGATTCAAAAAAGTTCAGGGTCGCCTCGACGCCGAAGGCGGAAAAGACCTGCCCGGCGATATTTTCTGTACAGCCCGGAAGCTGGGAGTGATACCGGGAAGGGAGGCCAGGGTCCAGGTGGGTCAGGTTGCACCTTCCGTTCCCGGTCAGCAAAAGCTTTCGCCCGGGCTTTTTCTGCTTTTCCAGAATCTGCACCCGGAGGCCGCTCCTCGCGGCGAGGATGGCCGCCATCATCCCGGAAGCTCCCGCACCGATCACGATGATGGGGGTGGGGGGCTCGGGACGATCGGAGGATTTATGATTTGTGGTTTCTTTGGACATTTTTATGCTCCTTTTGCATACGGCTCCAGGAAACGGAAGCAAGGTTCGCAAGCCACACTATTTTTCAGGCTTGCATGGGCTATGACATGTTAATCTTTTCAACAGTATATCATACTTTGCACATATTTCACGATTTTTCTTATCAGCTTTCTTGAAACATGATATAATTTACAAAATGTAAAAGACAAGGACTAAAGATTATGAAAACGATCATTCTGACAGCCATGCAGAGCCATGCGGGTAAAACGGTTCTTACATGCGCACTCCTGCAGGCGCTGAAAAACAGGGGGATGTCCCCAGGAGCATTTAAATGTGGGCCGGATTATATCGATCCTATGTTCCACAGGGAAGTCCTGGGTGTGGCGGGACATAACCTGGATCTTTTTTTGCAGGGAGATAAGAGGGTAAGAGAAACTTTTGAGCGGTATGGCGGCGATATTGCTGTGATCGAGGGGGCTATGGGATATTATGACGGCGTGGCGGGGACATGTGAGGCCAGTGCTTACGCTCTGCACCAGATAACCGGCGGGGCGGTCATCCTGGTCCTCTCGCGCCCGGCAGCGGCTCTTACGTGCGCGGCGCAGGTGAAGGGGCTTAAGGATTTCCGGGCGGATGGCGGGATATCGGCGGTCATCTTTCAAAACTGCCCGAAAAGTCTGGCTTCTTACCTCACGCCGATCATGGAAAGAGAAGCCGGACTGCCGGTCCTGGGGTATCTTCCGCCTATGGAGGAAGCCGTCCTGGAAAGCCGCCACCTGGGGCTTGTCACGGCGGGGGAGATAGGGGCTTTTCGGGAAAGGGTGCAGAAGCTGGGAGAGGTATTGGAGCAGACCGTGGATATCGAAAAGCTGCTGGCACTATCGGAAGAGAAGGGCGGAAAGGCGGAAGGAAGAGGGGCAGATCGTGAGGCTGCCGGGGCCTTGGCGGAGGAGGGGCGCTGTCGGATCGCGGTGGCCCGGGATGAGGCGTTTTGTTTTTGCTATGAGGAAAGTCTCAGAGCATTAAGGTGCGCCGGAGCGGAAATCGTATTTTTCAGCCCCATAAGGGACACTTCCCTTCCGGACGATATCGCGGGGCTGTACCTGTGCGGGGGATATCCCGAGCTGTATGCCGAAAGGCTTTCCCGGAATGAAGCGATGCGCAGGCAGATACGGGAAGCCGTGCAGGGCGGCCTGCCCACCATTGCGGAATGCGGGGGCTTTATGTACCTGATGCAAAGTCTTGAGAACGAGGAAAGAAAAGCTTACCCCATGTGCGCGGTCCTTCCGGGAGAGGCCTTCAAGACCGGGCGCCTGCAGCGCTTTGGCTATCAGTATCTGTTCTCCGCCAAAGACAGCCTGCTGTTCCGGAAAGGAGAGAAGATCCCGGCCCATGAGTTCCACTACTGGGACAGCACACAAAACGGGTGCGACCTTCTGTCAGAAAAGCCCGGAGGAAGAAGCTGGGCCTGCGGCTATGCCACCAAGACCCTGTACGCGGCATTCCCCCACCTGCATCTGGACGGGGAGCTCCCTCTGGCCCGGCGCTTTATGGAGGCATGCCGGTGACGGGGGAGAAGGGAAAAGGGGCTAACTTTCAAAACAACAGAGATTCTATTCTGTTAGGAAATCAATCAGTCTGATGATTTCAATTCCTTCCACAGAGGCTGTTGAGTTTGTGTTCATGGCAAGAATGACCTTCCTGTAATTGTCACGTACCATCTTCAGCGGGGCGAGCTCCCGCTCCGTTGTTGATTCCGATGTCATATCGTCTGTCACCTGAAAATAGATTTTCTCATGATCATTTGTAGCGATGAAGTCTATTTCCCTGGTTCCTATTTTTCCGACAGCAATGTCGTAGCCTCGGCGCAGCAGCTCAAAATAAACTACGTTCTCGATCATATGCCCGGTGTCCACATCCCGATAGCCAAGCAGATAGTTTCTCAGGCCGATATCAACGA
>CAMNNO010000094.1 GCA_946545475.1 uncultured Blautia sp. | reverse complement strand
CCCGCGGTCTCGACCTTGGCAAGGTCGCGCGTTACCAACTACGCCACTATCGCATGTCTTAAATTTTTTCTTGTCCCTCAAGACATTTTGTATTATAGTATATGTGTTGCGGTTTGTCAAATGTTTTTTTAAATTTTTTTCTTTTTTTAGGGAGACATTATGTCAGACAGAAAAAGGATATCAAAATACTTGTTTACCATGGCCGGAATGGCTGTTTGGCTGGGGAGTTATGTCCGGCCGACGGCTGAGGCAGCTATGGGGGAGGCTTATGTGGTCACACGCACGGCAGATATCTATGCCGGGCCGTCGGAGGAGAGCGAGGTATTATGGGAAGCGTCCTTTGACGACAGCCTCTTTGTGCTGGAAACCCTGGAGGAGGGATGGTGCCATGTGGCATCGGGAAATGGCGAGGGTTATGCCAAAAGCAGCAGCCTGCAGGAAAAAAGCGCCCTTAAAAAGGCTGAAGGACATTTAAAAGCGGTATATGACACCACTATCCTTGACTTTCCCGGGCTTAAGGACGGCGATATGGTCGGGGAGCTTCTGGAATATGACGATGTTGAGCTTCTTGGGGTTGTGAACGATGTTTGGGGGCTTATCCGCGTTGCGGATGAGGAGGAGCCCATGGTCGGCTATGTCCAGACAGCGGCTCTGAAAGGGAACGCTCACCTGGTCACGGAAGAGAGGAGCCAGGGACATCTTTCGCTGGAAGAGAAGCTGGAAGCCCTTTCCGATGGTACTTCTGCTGCCAATGGTACTCTTATTAATGGAAGTGATACGGAAACCCTGGTCTTTCCAGGCGACGGCCGGACAGGAGACAAAGCGGCCAGCGCCAATGGGGCGGCTGCCGCTCCGGAGGGAGGGGGCGATAGCATTCTGGCGGATGATATGGCGCTGGCGAAGGAAGCGCTTTCCGGAGGGGACGATGTGGGGAGCGATGACCCTTACGGGCTGGAAGCCGGCCTCATCAGCAAGGGCTCCGGGCAGGGGGTCTTTTCGGATGCCCTTGACCAGGTGGCCGATGTCCAGGAAATTGCCGGCGTCCAGGTGGGAACGCCCGTAGCCGTCTCCGGAGATGCCACGCTGATCCCGCTGGGCGTTTTCCGCATTACGCATTACTGCCAGTGCAGCATCTGCTGCGGCCCCTATACCGGCGGCATCACGTCAACGGGCGTCATAGCCACCACAAACCACACCATAGCCGTCGACCCCACCCAGATCCCCTACGGTTCCCGGGTGGTCATCAACGGCCAGGTGTATGTGGCCGAGGACTGCGGAGGCGCGATCAAGACCAACTGCATAGATATCTACGTGGCGACCCACGCCGAAGGCCTGGCCAAGGGACTTTACTATACGGATGTCTATCTGCTTGTTTAACGAAAGGTATGCGGTAAGCTGCTGAGTACCGAAAGAAATGGGGACGTTTCTCTTTTCTTATGAATCACAAGAAAAGAGAAACGTCCCTATTTTTTCACCCAAGACCTTTATGGACTGTGGCGGTTCGCTGTGGAACTTACGCTTTCTGCAGAGCCTGCTCAAGATCCGCAATGATATCCTCGACATTCTCGATGCCGATGGAGAGCCGGATCATTCCCGGGGAGACGCCCGCGGCCAGAAGCTGCTCGTCGTTCATCTGGCGGTGGGTATGGCTGGCGGGATGGAGCACCATGGTGCGGCTGCTGGCTACATGGGTGGCGATAGAGGCGAGCTGTAAGCTGTCCATAAAGCGGACGGCCCCCTCGCGCCCTCCGGCAACCTCAAAGGAGATGACGCCGCAGGTCCCATTGGGCAGGTACTTCTGCGCCAGGGCATGGTAGGGATCGCTCTCCAGGCCGGCATAGCACACATGGGTGACCTTCTCATGGTCGTTCAGGTAGTGCGCCACCACATCCGCGTTATGGCAGTGGGCCCTCACGCGAAGGGGCAGGGTCTCAAGGCCGATATTGAGAAGGAAGCAGTTCATGGGCGAAGGGATGCTGCCCAGGTCACGCATCAGCTGCGAGGTGGCCTTGGTGATATAGGCCTTCTTTCCGAACTGTTTCGTATAGGTAATGCCGTGATAGGACTCATCCGGCGTGGTCAGCCCGGGATATTTGCCCGCGGCTTCCCAGTCAAAGTTGCCGCTGTCCACAATGGCCCCGCCAACCTGGAGGCCGTGGCCGTCCATGTACTTGGTGGTGGAATGGGTGACGATATCGGCTCCCCACTCAAAGGGGCGGCAGTTGATCGGCGTGGCAAAGGTGTTGTCCACGATCAGGGGGATCTGGTGGGCATGGGCGGCCCGGGCAAATTTTTCGATATCCAGGATGACAAGGGCCGGATTGGCGATCGTCTCAGCCAGGATGGCTTTGGTATTGGGGCGGATGCAGGCCTCGATCTCTTCCTGGGAGGCGTCCGTGTCGACAAAGGTGCAGTCGATGCCGAGCTTTTTAAGCGTCACGCCGAGCAGGTTGAAGGTCCCGCCATAGATGGTGGAAGCGGCCACCACATGTTCGCCGGCCTCACAGATATTAAAGATGGCATAAAAATTGGCCGCCTGGCCGGAGGAGGTCAGGATGCCGGCGACGCCGCCTTCAAGGTCGGCGATCTTGGCGGCAACCTGGTCGTTGGTAGGGTTCTGGAGGCGGGTATAAAAATAGCCCTCGGCCTTAAGGTCAAACAGGTCCCCCATCTCCTGGGTCGTATCATATTTAAAGGTTGTGCTCTGGATGATGGGCATAGCCAGGGGCTCGCCTTTTTTGGGCGTGTATCCGGAATGGATACACATGGTTTCAAGCTTGCGGGACGGATTCATGCTGGACTCCTCTCTTGAAAAACAATGTTTGCGGCTTAGCGCTTGGAATACATGTGACCTGTGCAAATTGACGCATTTCCTGCACACTGACAGAGCCTATCCTAACATAATTGTCCAGCCTTTTCAACTGCTTTATCGGACGGCATCGGCATCTTTTGGACGTTGACACCCCGGATAAAATTATGTATAATCAACGCGGCTGATGCTAAGACAGCAGGTTCTGCGTGCAGGCCTGCCATATGCAGAAAGAAAGCGGCATCACTGAAATAGTGCGGGTACTATTATTTACGGACAGGAGGAACTTATTGCATGTATGGAATTGAAGACATTGAGCGCGTTGACCCGGAGATCGCGGAACTGATAAAAGCTGAGATCGCCAGGCAAAATTCTCACATTGAACTGATCGCTTCTGAGAACTGGGTAAGCAAAGCGGTTATGGCGGCTATGGGCAGCCCCCTGACCAACAAATACGCTGAAGGCTATCCGGGAAAGCGCTACTATGGCGGATGCTATGTCGTGGACGATGTAGAGCGCCTGGCCATTGAGCGCGCCAAGGAGCTCTTCCAGTGCGAATACGCCAACGTACAGCCCCACTCCGGAGCCCAGGCGAACATGGCCGTCTTCTATGCCATGCTGCAGCCCGGCGATACCTTCATGGGCATGGGCCTCGACCAGGGCGGCCATCTGACCCACGGAAGCCCCGCAAACCTTTCCGGTTCCTACTACCATGCTGTTCCCTATGGCCTGGATGACAATGGCTTCATCGACTATGACAACGTTCTCAAGATCGCCAGGGAAGTAAAGCCGAAGCTTATCGTAGCCGGTGCCAGCGCCTATGCCCGGACGATCGACTTTAAGCGCTTCCGCGAGATTGCGGACGAGGTCGGCGCCTACCTTATGGTCGATATGGCCCACATTGCCGGCCTTGTCGCCACAGGCCAGCATCCCAGCCCCATCCCCTACGCGGATGTAGTTACCACCACCACCCACAAGACTCTGCGCGGCCCGCGTGGCGGCCTTATCCTCGCAAGCGAAGAGAGCGCCAAAAAGTTCAACTTCAACAAGGCTGTATTCCCGGGCACCCAGGGCGGCCCGCTGATGCATGTCATCGCCGCCAAGGCGGTCTGCTTTAAAGAAGCGCTCCAGCCGGAATTTCAGGAATACGGCAAGAGGATCGTCGCCAACTGCAAGGCCCTGTGCCAGGGGCTCCAGAGCAGGGGCGTCGATATTGTCTCCGGCGGCACGGACAACCACCTGATGCTGGTGGACCTCCGGAACATGGATGTCACCGGCAAGGAGATGGAAAACCTTCTCGACGAAGTCAACATCACCTGCAACAAGAATGCCATCCCCAATGACCCGAGGTCGCCCTTCGTCACGAGCGGCGTCCGCCTGGGCACAGCCGCCGTCACAAGCCGCGGCATGCAGCCCGAGGACATGGACATCCTGGCCCATGCCATCGCCCAGACCTTGAAGAGCCGTGACAACATGGACGAGGCCCGCGCTATTGTAGCCTCCCTGACGGAGAAGTATCCGCTGGTGGGCTGATGCGGCACATTTCCGCTGAAAATCCGCGCACATGTTATAAGATAAGACATGTTATAAGATAAGACATGTTATAAGATAAGACATGTTATAAGATAAGACATGCTATAAGATAAGAAAGGAAGTCATTGACATGTTTGATCCTAAGAAGAGAAAAACCATCACCGCCGTTATCGCCATCATCCTGGCCCTGGCTATGATCGTTCCTACTGTCTTAAGCTTTGTGATCCGCTGAAAAGAGCATGAATCCAGGTCCTGAAAAGAAAAAAGCCCTCCAGGCGGAAGTCGGAGGGGTCATGGACATGGGGGACGATATCCTGGCCATTGGATACGCCGGCCTGTCGGGAAGCGCTCTTCTGTGCCGCGAAAAAAGAGAGGCACTCCTGCAGCGTTTCCCGTCTTCCTTTCTCCGGGAGGTATCCCGGAGGGAAGAGGAGATGGCCGGATATCTGCCCGGCCCGGACATCACAGGAACGATCTTAAAAGAAGCCCATATCATCCTTCCGGCCGGTGAGGGCGGCATACTGTCCGCCCTGTGGAAAATGGCGGAAGCCTCGGATACAGGGCTTTACATAAGCTACAGCCTCATCCCCATACGCCAGGAAACCATCGAGATATGTGAATATTTTGACCTGAACCCTTATCGCCTTTATTCCAAAGGCATGTATGTGTGCGCCCTGCCAGGCGCGGGCCTGGCCGAGATGGCCCTTAAGGCCAGAGGGATACCATCATGCGTGATAGGAGCGGCCGCTCCCGGAAAGCAAAGGATCCTTCGGGGGACTGACGGGATAAGCTATCTTACCCGGCCATCGCCGGATGAAATCAGAAAGGTCATATCAGAATGGCAGCCATAAATATTGTGCTCCACGAGCCCGAAATTCCCGCCAATACCGGCAACATTGGCCGGACATGCGTGGCCGCCGGGGCAAATCTTCACCTGATCGAGCCCCTGGGCTTTCTCATCAATGAAAAGTCCATCCGCAGGGCCGGCCTCGATTACTGGAAGGATCTTAATGTACAGCGCTACCTGAATTACGAGGACTTCCTGGAAAAGAATCCGGGAGCCTCGCTTTACTTTGCCACGACCAAGGCTCAAAAGATCTATACCGATGTCACCTACGAGGAGAACTGCTACATTGTCTTCGGAAAAGAGAGCGCCGGGATCCCGGAAGAGATCCTCGTCCGCCATCCGGAGCGGTGCGTGCGGATCCCCATGGTGGGCGAGACCAGGTCGCTGAACCTGTCAAACTCTGTTGCCATCATCCTCTACGAGGCCCTGCGCCAGCAAGGCTTTGCCGCCATGCGGACAGTGGGGGAGTTAAGAAAGTACAAATGGGAAAACGGCTGCCGCTGAAAAAAATGCGGCAGCCGTTTTTTTCCTGTTATTTATCGCAAGCCCTCTCAGTGGGTTTCAAATTTATATCCGACGCGCCACACCGTGGTGAGGGCCCAATGCTCGGAATCCTGGAGCTTTTGCCGGATGCGCTTGATGTGGACATCCACCGTCCGGGCGTCAACATAGTCGTGGCCCCATATATTCCGGAGCAGCTGGTCCCGGGTGAAGACCTGGTTGGGCGATGAGGCCAGAAAGTACAGAAGCTCCAGCTCCTTGGGCGGCATTTCCACCGGAACACCCTTGTAAATGACCGAGTAGTTCGTCATGTTAATGACAAGATCCGGATAGTCCACGCACTTTTCCTTTTCCGGCTGGCTGCCGGAAAGGGAAGTGCGGCGGAGCACAGCCTTAATGCGGGCCACAAGCTCCTTGCTGTCAAAAGGCTTGCCGACAAAATCGTCAGCTCCCAGTTCAAGGCCGAGCACTTTATCGATGGTTTCTGACCTGGAGGAGACCATGATGATGGGAACCTGGGAGGCATGACGGATCTCCTGGCAGATCTGATAGCCATCCTTTCCTGGCAGCATGGTATCCAAAAGGATCAGGTCCGGCTCCCACGTCTCAAACAACTGCAGGGCAGCCATCCCGTCTCCGGCGATCTGCGTGCTGTAAAACTCACCGGTCAGGGTGCGCGAAAGCTCCTGCGCCAGCTCTTTATCGTTATCCACAATCAATATCTTGTATCCGTCTGCCATTTTACTTTTAACCTTCCTGCCAAATCCTCGGTCGTCTGCTTATCTGTCTCAGGAAATGTATGGGGTGATCTCTTAATAGCCTGCTGTCTTTTCCTGTAAACGGCATATGCCGTATATCTTCGGGGTTCTTCGCCTGCGCGGTTATTTTTTCAGCTCCGCAATAGTGACGCCGGCATCTCCCTCGCCAAATTCGCCAAGGCGGAAGGAGGAGACATGCTTGTTGGTTTTCAGATAGGCATGGATGCCTGCTCTAAGGGCGCCGGTGCCCTTGCCGTGGACAATGCGCACGCTCTTAAGATGGGAGAGATAGGCGTCGTCCAGGTATTTTTCCAGCTCCTGCGTGGCCTCATCCACCGTCTTGCCCAGGAGATTGATCTCCATGGAGATCTGGGAAGACTTCTGCATGCGAAGGTGCCCGGTACCGCCCTCCTTTAAAGACTGGGAAGCGTTCTTCGCATCCGCGACGAGCTCCAGGTCCGATATATGCACCTTGGATTTGATAATGCCCATCTGGACGAACACAAATCCCTTGGAATCCGGCAGGGAAGTGATGGTACCCTTTAAATTCATGCTCAGGACCTTTACGGTCTCGCCAAGCTTTATATCCTTTTCGGTCAGCTTTTTGCTGGCCTTCTGCTGCGTCATGGGGGTAGCGCTCTTCTGCTGGGCCTTATTCAGGCGCTCACGTATCTCCATGCGCTCCCGCTCCATGGCGGCCGTGTCCACATGGTCCTTCTGGAACTTGTGGAAGAGCTTCATGCTCTGGTCCGCGTAGTCCTTGGCTTCCTTGAGGATGGCGCGGGCCTGCTCGTTGGCCTCCTTGAGGATGCGCTCCCGCTGCTGCTCAAGCTTGGCTCTGGCCTTGTCAAGCTCGGCCTTGGCATTGGCCACATCTGTTTTCAGCTTCTCGGCTTCATCCCGGTCATTTTCCATCTGGATGCGGTTCTGCTCAAGGTTGGAGAGGACATCTTCAAAGGATTCATCCTCCTGGCTGATCTGCTCTTTGGCCTTTTCGATGATAAAATCCGGAAGCCCAAGCTTTGAGGAGATGGCGAAGGCATTGCTCTTGCCCGGCACGCCGATCAGCAGGCGGTAGGTGGGGCGGAGCGTTTCCACGTCGAACTCGCAGCTGCCGTTGACGACCCCCGGGGTCGTCAGGGCGTAAACCTTAAGCTCGCTGTAGTGGGTGGTCGCCATCGTCCGTATTTTGCGGTCGTGCAGGTAGGAGAGGATGGCGATGGCAAGGGCGGCGCCCTCCGTGGGGTCCGTGCCGGCGCCCAGCTCGTCAAAAAGGACCAGCGAGCGGTAGTCGGCCTTTTCCAGGAAGGAGACCACGTTTGTCATATGGGAGGAGAAGGTACTTAGGGACTGCTCAATGCTCTGCTCATCCCCGATATCCGCGTAGACCTCGTCAAAAACCGAGAGCTCGCTGTTATCCGCCGCGGGAATGTGAAGGCCGGCCTGGCCCATAAGGGTCAGAAGGCCCGCCGTTTTAAGGGAGACCGTCTTGCCGCCGGTATTGGGGCCGGTAATGACCAGAAGGTCGAAATCATCCCCGAGCCGCAGGTCGATGGGGACCACCTTCCGCCTGTCGATCAGGGGATGGCGCGCCTTCTTAAGGACGATCCGCCCGTCCTCGTTAAAGATGGGCTCGGTGGCATTCATCTCCATGGCAAGGGAAGCCCGGGCGAAGATGAAGTCCAGCTGGACCAGGATCTCGTAATCCATCTGGATGGCATCCCGCTCTTTGGCCGTCTCCTCGCTTAAGCTGGCGAGTATCGCCTCGATCTCCTTCTGCTCCTTAAGCTCCAGCTCGCGGAGGTCGTTGTTCAGCTTGATGATGATCATGGGCTCAATGAAAAGCGTGGAGCCCGTGGAGGACTGGTCGTGGATCATGCCGGGAACCTGGCTTTTGTATTCGGCTTTGACCGGAATGCAGTAGCGGCCGTCCCTCATGGTCACGACCGAATCCTGGAGGTAATTGCGGGCACTGCCGGAAACCAGGGCTGTCAGCTGGGTGTGGATCTTGTCATTGGCCTGCCGGATGCTGCGGCGGACCTGGCGCAGGCCCGGGCTGGCATCGTCGGCGATCTCATCCTCCGCAAGGATGCACCGGCGGATCTCCTGGGAGAGGCGGGTAAGGGGCTCAAGGCCGCCAAACAGGCTTTCCAGGCAGTCCGGCTCATCCGTATCGCGCTCACGCCTGCCGTACTGGCGGGCCTGATTGGCGTTCTCCAGCAGGGCGGCAATGGCGAGCAGCTCCGGGGCGCTGAGGGAGCTGCCGATATCCAGGCGCTTAAGCGAGCCGCGGACATCCCGGATGAGGGAGAAGGACAGGCGCCCTTTTTTAAACAGGCGGGCGAGGGCATCGCGGGTCTGGGCCTGGAGAGTACGGATCTCCTCTATGTCCGAAAGAGGGAGAAGATCCGCGCACATGGCCTTCCCCATGGGGGAAGAGGCCTTCTCCTTCAACATGTCGATGATCTTATAGTATTCCAGAGATTTACAGGCTTTTTGGTTCATTCCAATACCTCTTGTTCATAAATGACATTTCTGCTTCAGGCTCCGAAAAGCGTTTCTGACAGAGCTTAAAGAGTTTCCTGGTTGTCTTGCTGCAGGGCGGGTCTAAAAAAGAAGCATAATCGCAGCGATATGCGTCATAAACGGTATGCGGAAAAATATTTTCCAGATAGAAATTAATGGGTTTCTCTTATTTTACATCTTTTTTGTGGCAAAGGAAAGAAAAATATGGTATAAAAGAAACAAAAAAACAAAAATTGCAATTAAAGTTGAAACAGACAGGAGAACAGAATGAAATTTATCAATGAACTGCGGGAAGGCGAGCGCCTTTGCGGCATTTATCTCTGCAAACAGAAGTCTTCCGCGGTGACCAAAAACGGAAAACCCTATGATACAGTCATCCTCCAGGACAAGACGGGAACCCTGGACGGCAAGATATGGGACCCCAATTCCCAGGGCATCGAGGACTTTGACGCGCTGGACTATGTGGAAGTGATGGGCGACGTGAGCGTGTACGCCGGCTCCTTCCAGCTCAGCATAAAAAGAGCCCGCCGCGCATCGGAAGGAGAATACGATCCCGCCGACTATCTTCCCGTGAGCCAGAACAGCACGCAGGAGATGTATGGGCATCTTGAGGACTATATAAAAAGCATAAAGAATCCTTATCTCGGCAGGCTCCTTAGCCTTATTTTTTTGGAGAACGAGGATTTCAAGGCCTCCTTCTGCGAGCACTCTGCGGCCAAAACCGTCCACCACAGCTTTGTGGGCGGGCTGCTTGAGCATACCCTGCAGGTAACCCGGATGTGCGATTACCTGGCGGGGGCCTATCCCTTTTTGAAGCGGGACCTTCTCATCGCGTCGGCTCTTCTCCACGATATCGGGAAGACTCGGGAGCTCTCGGCCTTCCCCTTAAACGATTATACCGACGAGGGGCAGCTTGTGGGCCACATTGTCATAGGTGCCATGATGGTGGAGGAGACGGTCGCAAGGCTCCCGGGCTTTCCGCCCGTCCTCAAAAACGAGCTGGTACACTGCATCCTGGCCCACCACGGCGAGCTGGAATACGGCTCGCCCAAAAAGCCGGCGCTGGCGGAAGCGGTCGCCCTGAACCTGGCGGATAATGCGGATGCCAGGCTTGAAACCTTAAAAGAGGCCTTCGCCTTTGACAAGTCAAAAAAGGAATGGCTGGGCTACAATAAGCTGTTTGAATCCAATCTTCGGCGGACGGAGGAGGTATAAGGGGCCATGAGGGAATTTCAGAAAAACGACGAAGTGCTCCTGCCCATCTGCGACATGGCCTCCGGCGGGGAGGGCATCGGCAGGGCCGAGGGCTATACGGTCTTTGTCAAGGATGCCGTGATCGGCGATACCGTCCGGGCAAAGATCATTAAGTCGAAGAAAACCTATGGCTACGGAAAACTCCTCGAGGTCACAGCCCCCTCCCCCTATCGCGTGACGCCTCCCTGCCCGGTGGCCGCCTCCTGCGGCGGCTGCCAGCTCCAGGCCATGAGCTACGAGCGGGAGCTTGTGTTCAAGCAGGATAAAGTGAAAAACAACCTGGAGCGGCTGGGGGGATTTACGGACATTCCCATGGAGGACATCATCCCCTCGCCGTCGGCCTTCCGCTACCGGAACAAGGCCCAGTACCCCATCGGCCGGGCCAAGGACGGGCACATTGCCGCCGGCTTTTATGCCGGACATACCCACGCCATCATTGAGGCGGAGGATTGCCTTCTGGGCGCGGAGGAAAATAAGGCGGTCCTGGCCGCCGTTGTTTCTTTTATGGAAGAATGCCGTGTCGAGCCCTACAATGAGGAGACGGGGGAAGGAACGGTCCGCCATGTCCTCATCCGGAAAGCCTTTTCCTCCGGCGACCTCATGGTCTGCCTGGTCATAAACGGGCGGAGGCTTAAAGAGCCGGAAAAGCTGGTCTCCCGCCTCTGCGCCATCCCGGGCATGACCAGCATCATGCTGAACATCAACCGGGAGAGGACCAATGTCATCCTGGGTGAGGAAACGCGCCTTCTTTACGGCACGCCATACATCATTGACACGATCGGGGATATCCGCTACCAGATATCGCCGCTTTCTTTCTTCCAGGTCAATTCCCTCCAGACGAAGCGCCTCTACGACAAGGTCCTGGAATACGCGGCCCTGACGGGCGAGGAGGCGGTCTTCGACCTCTACTGCGGCATAGGGACCATCTCCCTGTTCCTGGCCCGGAAGGCCAAGAGCGTTTTCGGCGTGGAGATCGTCCCCGCCGCCGTTGAAAACGCCCGCGAGAACGCCTGCCTAAACGGCATCACAAACGCCTCCTTCGCCCTCGGAAAAGCCGAGGAGGTCATCCCCAAGGCCTACGAAGAAACCGGCCTCACCGCCGATGTCATCGTCGTCGACCCGCCCCGGAAGGGGTGCGACGAGGCCCTGCTCCACACCATGCTCGCCATGGCGCCGAAGCGGATCGTGTACGTCAGCTGCGACAGCGCCACCCTCGCCCGCGACCTGAAGGTGCTGTGCCAGGGGGGGTACAGGCTGGAAAAAGCCTGCCCGGTGGATCAATTCCCTCAGTCTGTCCACATCGAGACTATAGTGTTGCTACAAAAGTTGAACTCGTAGAAATCCTTTA
>CAMNNO010000093.1 GCA_946545475.1 uncultured Blautia sp. | reverse complement strand
CAAGGCTTCCTCCCACAGGCAAGCCTGTGGGTTTCCGCCTATATCAATCGGAAAGATGATTTATGACACTCTGAGTCCCCTTTGGCTCCGGGCGGTCGCGCTCCGGAAAGGCCACAGGTAAGTCGCACTTATCATATCAAAACGGGAACAAGGAAGAAATCGACATATGTGATGTGAGATAAGACTTACCTTGAGGATGGCAAACAGTATTCAAAAAGATAATAAATGGAGGTAGCAATATGGCAAAATATGTCATGGCCTTAGATGCCGGCACAACCAGTAACCGATGTATTCTTTTCGATCATGACGGAGAGATCCTCAGCATGGCGCAAAGGGAATTTCAGCAGATCTTCCCCCAGCCGGGCTGGGTGGAGCATGACCCGGAGGAAATATGGGCTTCCATGCTCGGCGTGGCCGTGGAAGCCATGGGCAAGGCCTCGGTTTCCGCCCAGGATATTGCCGCTATCGGGATCACGAACCAGAGGGAGACCACCATCGTCTGGGATAAAAATACGGGGGCCCCGATCTATAACGCGATCGTCTGGCAGTGCCGCCGCACCTCGGAATACTGCGATTCCCTGAAGGAGAAGGGGCTTGGCGATATCATCCACGAAAAGACCGGCCTTATTATCGACGCCTACTTCTCCGGCTCCAAGATCAAATGGCTCCTCGACCATGTGCCGGGCGCCAGGGAAAAGGCGGAAAGAGGGGAGCTTCTCTTCGGGACGGTGGAGACCTGGCTGATCTGGAAGCTGACCATGGGAAGGGTTCATGTCACCGATTATTCCAACGCCTCCCGGACCATGCTGTTCAACATCCACACCCTGGACTGGGATGATGACCTTTTAAAGGAGCTTACCATTCCCCGCTGCATGCTCCCGAAGCCCATGCCCTCAAGCTGCGTTTACGGCATGAGCGCCCCGTCGTTCCTGGGCGGCGAGATCCCCATCGCGGGAGCCGCCGGCGACCAGCAGGCGGCCCTCTTCGGCCAGGCCTGTTTTGAGCCGGGCGAGTCCAAGAACACCTATGGGACCGGCTGCTTCCTTCTCATGAACACGGGAGAAGCCCCGGTCATCTCGCAGAACGGGCTTTTGACGACCGTGGCCTGGGGGATCAACGGGAAGGTCAACTACGCCCTTGAGGGGTCCGTCTTTGTCGCGGGGGCTTCTGTCCAGTGGCTGCGGGATGAAATGCGCCTTATCGATTCCGCGGAGGATTCCGCCTATATGGCCCAGAAGGTGGACGATACCAACGGCTGCTATGTGGTCCCGGCCTTTACTGGCCTTGGGGCCCCCTACTGGGACCAGTACGCCCGGGGAACGATCGTCGGGATCACCCGGGGCGTGAACAAATATCACATCATCCGGGCGACCCTGGATTCCATCGCCTTCCAGGTCAACGACGTTCTGGATGCCATGAAGCGCGACGCCAACATCTCCACCTCCCTTATGAAGGTGGATGGCGGGGCCAGCCGGAACGATTTCCTCATGCAGGTCCAGGCCAATATTACGGACATCACGGTACAGCGCCCGGTCTGCGTCGAGACCACCGCCATGGGGGCCAGCTACCTGGCCGGGCTTGCCGTCGGCTACTGGAAGGATATGGACGAGGTCAAAAAGATCTGGAAGAGCGACCGGATATTCCAGCCGCTGATGCCCTCCGATGTCCGAAAGCAGTATATCGCCGGCTGGAAGAAGGCTGTCCGCTATGCCTTCGGCTGGGCGAAACAGGAAAAAGAGACGCAAGAATAAAAAATAAGGAGACAGACATATGGTAGATGTGGTAATCATCGGGGCAGGCGTGACGGGGTGTGCCGTCGCCCGCTTCCTTTCCGCCTACAAGGGTTCCTTTGTCGTCATGGAGCGGAACGAGGATGTGTGTACCGGCACCTCCAAGGCCAATTCGGCCATCATCCACGCAGGCTTCGACGCGGCGCACGGAAGCCTGATGGCCAAGTACAACATTCTGGGCAACCGGATGTATCCGGCCCTGTCGAAGGAGCTGGATTTTGCCTATAAAAATAACGGTTCCCTTGTCCTGGCCCTCAGCGATGAGGATATCCCGAAATTGGAAGCCCTGATGGAAAACGGGATCAAGAACGGGGTTCAGGGACTGGAGATCGTAGACAAAAAGCGCCTCAAGGAGCTGGAGCCCAGCGTCGGCCATGTGCCGGTGGCCGCTTTATATGCGCCCACGGCCGGGATCGTGTGTCCCTTTGGGGCAACCATCGCCTTTGCGGAAAACGCCTGCGCCAATGGGGTGGAATTTTGCTTTGATACGGAAGTCAAAGGCATTACTCCCGGGACTGACGATGAGGGAAAGCCCTGCTGGGTCATCCAGACGGCGGAGGGAGCGGTAAGGACACGGGCCGTGGTCAATGCGGCCGGCGTCTACTCGGATATCCTCCACAACATGGTCTCCTCCCAAAAGATCCAGATCATCCCCCGCAAGGGAGACTACCTCCTGCTGGACCGCAGGACCGGGGGCTATGTCAAGCACACGGTCTTCCAGGTTCCCGGAAAATACGGCAAGGGCGTTCTTGTGAGCCCCACGGTTCACGGCAATACCATTATCGGGCCGACGGCCGAGGACATCGACGATAAAGAAGGAGTCGATACCACCTCCGAGGGCTTCGACGACCTGATGGAGAAAGCCGGCCTGGCCTTTGACGACCTGCCGCTCCGGGACGTGATCACCAGCTTTGCCGGCTTAAGAGCGCATGAAGCCCGCCATGACTTTATTCTGGGCGAGGTGGCGGATGCTCCCCTCTTCTTCGACTGCGCCGGTATCGAGTCCCCCGGCCTTACGGCGGCTCCCGCCATCGGGGAGGAGATTGCCCGGGAAGTGGCCGAAAAGCTCGGCCTGCCGGCCAACGAAGGCTTTGTGGCTACCCGTAAGGGCTTTACCGACCCGAAATCCATGAGCCAGGAGGAGCTCTCGGCCCTGATCGCCCGCTCTCCGGAGTATGGCCGCATCGTCTGCCGCTGCGAGCAGGTGAGCGAGGGCGAGATCCGGGAGGCCATCCGCCGCCCGATCGGCGCCCGCAGCCTTGACGGCGTCAAAAGAAGGGTCCGGGCCGGCATGGGCAGATGCCAGGCCGGCTTCTGCTCTCCCAGGATCATGGATATCCTGGCCGAAGAGTGGGGCGTGGATGTGGCGGACATCACCAAGTCGGGCGGACACTCGGAAGTGATCGTCGGCTTTGTCAAGGATAGGATGTAAGGAGGCGGCAATGGAACAGAAAGCTTATCATCTGATTATTATAGGCGGCGGGCCGGCTGGCCTTTCTGCCGCCGTGGCTGCGTATGACGCGGGCGAGAGGAGCATCCTGATCCTCGAGAGGGATACGAGGCTGGGCGGCATCCTGAACCAGTGCATTCACAACGGTTTTGGCCTCCATACCTTCCAGGAGGAGCTGACCGGGCCGGAATATGCCCAGCGCTTCATCGACCAGGTCAAGGACAGAAACATCGATTACAAGCTGGATACCATGGTATTGTCCATAAGCAAGGGCGAAGGAAATGCCAAACAGGTCGTAGCGGTCAACGAGGCGGATGGCCTCATGCAGCTGACGGCCGATGCCCTTGTGCTGGCTATGGGCTGCCGGGAAAGGAGCCGCGGCGCCCTGAATATCCCCGGGTTCCGCCCGGCCGGCATCTTCTCGGCCGGCACGGCCCAGCGCCTGGTCAATATCGAGGGCTACCTTCCCGGACGCCGGGTGGTGATCCTGGGCTCGGGCGATATCGGGCTGATCATGGCCCGCCGGATGACCCTGGAAGGCGCAAAGGTTCTTGTCTGCGCAGAGCTGATGCCGTATTCCGGAGGCTTAAAAAGAAATATCGTCCAGTGCCTGGACGACTTCGATATCCCCTTAAAGCTGTCCCACACGGTGGTGCGCATTGAGGGCAAGGAAAGGGTAGAGGCCGTTGTCATCGCCGAGGTAGGGCCGGACCGGAAGCCCATCAAGGGCACGGAGGAAAGGTACGAGTGCGACACCCTTCTGCTTTCCGTGGGCCTTCTTCCCGAGAATGAGCTGACGATCGGCCTTGAAGCCGACATGAGCCGGGTCACCAACGGTCCCCTGGTCAACGAATCCCTGGAAACATCCATCCCCGGCGTGTTCGCCGCGGGGAATGTGCTCCATGTCCATGACCTGGTGGACTATGTCAGCGAGGAAGCCCATCTGGCCGGCGAGAGCGCCGCAGCCTACATCGCTTCCCTGGAAGCGGGAAACGGGCCGGTCCCCCATGCCGGGGTTCTCATCACCTTTTCCGGAGGCGTGCGCTACACAGTCCCGGCTACGGCCGACGTATCCCGGATCGAAAAGTGGCTTAAAATCCGCTACCGGGTCGGCGATGTGATGACAAACCGGGTCGTATCGCTCTACCTGAACGGAAACCGGGTGCTGACCAAAAAGCGCAGGGTCATGGCCCCCGGGGAGATGGAGGAGCTGGTCCTGCTGAAAAAGCAGGTGGAGGAGTACCCGGTCGTGGAGTCCATGGAAATTCGTATCGAGGAGGATAAGGCATGAAAACGGTAAACCTGACATGTATCGGCTGCCCCCTTGGCTGCCAGCTGGAAGTCATGATGGAAGGCGAAAAGATCCTGATGGTGACCGGGAATACCTGCCAGAGGGGCGAAGCCTACGCCCGCAAGGAAGTGACGGACCCGACCCGCATTATGACGAGCTCGGTAAGAGTGTACGGCAGCGTTGCCGGCGAGCGCATGGTGCCGGTAAAGACGGCCTCTGATATTCCCAAGGGAAAGACCATGGAAGTGGCCGCTTCCCTGCGGGGCGTATCCGTTCCCTGCCCGGTAAACATAGGAGACGTGGTGATCCGGAATGTGGCCGGGACCGGCGTCGATATGATCGCGACAAAGAACGTGCTGTGACAGGTTAGAGAAAAACCGTCCTGTCCCGAAAAGTATCCCGGAACAGGACGGAAAAGTTAAAATATGAGGTTTTTTTGTTATTCCGGCAGGAACAGCCTGCCGCTATGAAACCTTACTCTGCAATGCTGATCGCGCCGGTTTCCGGATCACGGCTGTATTTTTTCATGAAGTTCCACATAAGCTCGGCATCCGGCGCATAGTTCCAGTGGCCCCAGCCGACGATGCGGTTCATGCAGATCTCAACGCCGGCCTCGTTCCGGAGCACGCCGCCGATGATGGTGCACAGGTTCTCGGCCGTGGGCTCGATGACATATTTTTCATCCCAGGAAACGCCGTACAGGTCGATATTCTCCTCGGTCAGATCCTCTTTCTGGGTCACAGGCATATCATTCAGGGTCTCGAAGGCCTGCAGTGTGGTGATGGCGCCGTTGACATCCAGGTTGCCATAGGTACCCATCAGGTATTCGTCCCGGTCGCCGGAGAAATAGATGATCGGGAAATCATACTGTCCGGCATTGGCAGCGGCCAGCTCGATCTGCTCCGGGCTGCAGCCGAAGGGTCCGGACTGGCCGGCGCCCGCAGCGAAATACTTCGGATTGGCAATGCCGTTGTTGGTGGTGTTGCGGCAGCCGGCGGAGAGGCCGGAAATGTACACGCGGGAGGGATCCGCCTGCGGGTACTTCTCAAGCACCTTGCCCACCACCTTCACGAAGTCCGCCTCGGGGGTGGCGTTGCCGTCCGATGTCATGGGTTCATAGGTATAACCCTGGTAGGTATGGCCCTGCCATTCGGGGCAGACAAGGATGATGCCCTCGCGGGAGGCTATGTGGGCCCAGCCGGAGCCATCATACTGGGTGCGCGGGTCATTGGTGTTGCCGTGCATGAGGAAGACCACCGGAACGCTGCCGGGAGCGGCATCCTCGGCAATGGCCGGGATGTATTCATACCACAGGCTCAGCGTGCCGCTGCCGTTCAGGTCCTCGGTAACGACCTCGCGGCGCATATCCTTTATGGACTCAATGGAATCATAGAACTGATACTGGCGGGCACTGTCCACGGCATCGTCGCCGGTAAAGTTCGGGCGGGAATACCAGGTGCCTACCGCGCCTTCCTCATCGATGATATTGCCGATACGGCCAAACTTGCAAAGGACACTCTCCCATCCCTCCTTGAAGGCGGCTGCCGGGTCCGTCTCTTCGCTGGTGACTACCAGGGCGAAGCGGTTTTCGGGGTTGACATAGGAGGACAGGCCGTTAATGGGTTCTGCCTCTTCCGCGCCGTTGGCGGCGATAAAGAGAGCGGCCTGATCCGCGTTGCCCGCGACATAGGCCGGGACAACGGCCGGGACAGCCTCGCCGGCCTCTCCGCCCACCGTCAGGATGCCGGAAAAGATATTGGCGTACTTTAAAAGCTCCTGGTTGATAAGGGTGGCGCCGCTTCCGAAGCCCGCCAGCTTCAGGTTTGCGCTGACATAGATGCGGCCGGCAATGGCGCGGAAGACGGCGACATCCTCCGCGGTAAAGCTTTCGCCGTTCGAGGGGCGGGCCACATAGCAGGAGCCCGCAGAGTGGTCCACGATCTCCTTGATCCCGGTTTCTTCCAGGAAGGCGAGGGCTTCCTCGTCCGTCATGGCTTTATCCGGGAAGATGAGCAGGGTGGCCGCCGCGGTGGCGTTTACGGACTCGATGCTTAAGGTCGGCGCTGCGGAGTAGATGTAGGCCTCGTCCATCTTGTAGAGGTCGTCCAGGTACGCGTCAACCAGCTCAGGCAGGGTATCGACCTTGGCCTTTGCGCCGTTGCTGGACAGCTCAATGGCCCCTTCCCAGACGGGATAATCGCTTTTCAGGGTAGTGCCGTCCGAAAGGCCGCCGATCACCTGCGCCATGTCGTTGAAATACTGGATGGACATTTCGTTCGGGCGCTGGGGATTGTTCTCCCAGAACTGCTGCCAGCGATGGCCGGCGAGGATACGCGGCTCGGACATATTGTTCAGGATATCGCGGGCCTTTGAGGTTCCTTCTCTCAGGTTCTTTAAAACATTCTCGCCCTCTATGGGCCACAGGCACCACACAAAGCCGCTGCCGAAGGTATCGCCCGTAAAGAGCAGGTTCCGCCCGTAATCGGCTGCCATCAGGGAACCGATGGTGTGGGCCTTGACAAGGGTGATGCTGATCTCGCTTCCGCCGAAGGTGAAGGCATCGCCATCGGCGAGGCCTTCGATCTTGTCGTCAAACTGGGCAAGAACATGCTGGGCGGCGGCAAGGTCCGGTTCGCCGATCAGGACCTTCTCAACGTTCACGTTTTCAAATACGGCCTCGGAGCGGGCAAGACCCGTGTGGTCGCCGTGGCTGTGGGTCAGAAGGATGGTAACGGGTTTATCGCCTGTCATGGCCTCAAAGATGACCTTGGCGTCGATCTCGGCTTCGCCGAGGGCCGGATTACCCAGGTCGACAACGAGGACCTCGTCCTCTTCCACCACAAAATAGATGGAAGAAGGATTGTTCATGCCGCCCTCTTCCGTAGTCGCGCCGCCGGGAAGAGCCACGGTGCCTTCATCCATGTGATAGACGTTGTCGCGGATCAGCTCCACCTTATAGGCGCCGACCTCGGCATAGCCGTCGGCCTGCAGGGTTTCCAGGAAAGCTTCCTTTTCTGCTGAAATGTCCCGTGCGGCCTCTTCGCCGGATGCGCAAAATGCCGGAAGCGCCAGCAGGGCGGCAGCCAGGAATATGCTCATCAGTTTTTTCATCACGCACCATCCTTTCTATTTTTGTGAAAGCTATTCTTGTGAAAGCAGAACATCCGGATAAATGTCCATAGATTTGCGGACCTCGACAAGCTTTCAAAAAAAAATCAGGATCGCTCACAGCTGTCTGGTAAAAAAGGTTAGTAAACGTGTCTGTGAAACAATCCTGTTATTAAACTTGCCCATGATCCGTAATCTATTTTCATTTATCTTTGGATATTTTTATGATATCATAGAAAAAACATTCCGTCAAGCTGTAAAGTTTATACTAGAACGCCGGATGTTTGCCTCTTTTTCTGTTCCTGAAAAGCTTTCCATCACAAGAGGCTACTGATATTGATGGAAAATCCCTGAAAAATATCCACAGGGATATCTTCTGAAAAAGAATATGCCTTATAAGGATTTTCTGTATGAGCAAACAGTAACACGCTTACCTTTTTTTCTTCCGGGGATACGATCCAGTATTCCTTTACGCCTGCCATCTGATATAGACGCATTTTTCTTAAATAGTCATGTGACGCGGTAGAAGGCGAGGTGATCTCGATGATCCAGTCGGGCGCGCCTGAACAGCCTTTTCCGTTGTCCAGTTTTTCCGCGTCACAGACAACCGTGATATCCGGTTCAAGATAATTATGCCTGTTTTCCACGCCCTCAAGGAAAACAGAAAAAGGAGCGGTAAATACCCGGCACTTTCCTTTATTTGAACAGATATAATTATAGATGGCACTGGAAACAGCCATAGAAAGTTCCTGATGGAAAACCGTTGGCGCTGCCATATAATAGATTTCACCATCGATGAGCTCCGCATGAACTCCTTCCGGCAGCTTTTCTATATCTTCAATTGCGTAGATACGCTTTTCAGGTATTATTGACATGCTATACACCTCCGACCATAGTTCTTATCTGGTCTCTATCCTCAGTAGTATAAATGATGTTCAAATAGAAATCAAGTATTCCTGGCTTTTGTGGAGAATCATATTTACACTGCGCTCCATTTGCTAAAGTTTTATATTCCCTTGTATTTACATTGCGCTCTGTTTTCGGTATACTGAAATATATGCAAAGGAGGTGCGATAGCCATGAGCAGTGAAGACATTTTTATGCTGGAAGATACCTTACAGATCTGTGAAAAGGGGGCCTATAGCATTGACGGGCAGACCATTCCCCTCCGGCTTTCCCGGCAGCAGATGACCTCTTCTCTTGTCTTCCTTCCGGAGGATGTGAAAAAGATCATGCAGGAGGGAGCCTTCTGGACAGGGGTCGGAAGCTCTTCCCGCTGCGACATAACGTGCGAAAACAGAGATTCCTTTAGCCTGGCACGGGAGCGATGCCGCAAGGAAGGGTATGTTTACGGCGAAGGCGGCCAAAAGAAAGGGGATGTTTGCGGCGAGGGCAGCCAAAAAGAAGTTCTTGTCCTCAACATGGCGAACCCTGTCAATCCCGGAGGGGGCGTCCGGCGTGGGGCGCGGGCGCAGGAGGAAGACCTGTGCCGGAAGAGCTCGCTCCTCCTCGCCCTGGAAGACATGAAGGCGCGCCCTTATTACCACTACAACCGCTCCAGAAATACCTATATGGGCTCAGATGCCATTGTGATCACGCCGAAGGTGGAGATCATTAAGGACGAGTACGGGCAGCTCCTTTCGGAAAGCGTTGTGGCCGCCGTCCTCACCTGCGCGGCCCCCTGCCTTTCCTTTGGGCGGGAGGGGCTGTCCCAGAAGGAATACGAGGACATGGTCTATAACCGCATCCGGGGCATGCTCTCTGTCTCGGCTTCCTTAGGCTACACCCGCCTTGTGCTCGGTGCCTGGGGCTGCGGGGCATTCCGGAACGATGCCCGGGTTGTGGCCCAGCTCTTTTTCCGGGCGCTGTCGGACAAAGACAGCGCCGGCCGGCAGCTTTATACCCTCTTTGACAGCATCGATTTCGCTGTCCTCGCCAGGGGAAGGGAGCAGTATAATCTTCAGGAGTTTTCGCGCTTTTTCACAAATGAGCACTTCTATGCGGCCTGCGGGCAGAGTGCCCCAAACGGCGCGGAGCCGCGTGACAATTACAGGGATAAGATCCGCGGCTCCCTTTTCGGCGGAGCTGTCGGGGATGCCCTGGGGTATGCCATCGAATTTATGCAGGAAAAAGCTATCTTCCAGAAATACGGGGAAGGCGGCATCCGGGAATACGAGCTTTCCCTCTCCGGGAACACGTCCTGGAGCCAGATGTTTTCTTCTCCAGGAACGGAGGGGGAAGCGCCTCTTCCTGACCTTAAGGCTGTTTTCTCGGATGACACGCAGATGACCCTTTTCACCGCCAACGGCCTCCTCTACGGCGACACCTGCCGCCGCATGGAAGGTAACACGCAGCCCCCTGCCTTCTTCATCGCCCAGGCGTACCAGGACTGGCTCCGCACGCAGAAAGAGGATTTCGAGACAGCCAGGCAGAAAAATGTTCCCCATGTTTCCTGGCTCTTTGACGTTCCGGGGCTCTTCCACCGCCGGGCGCCGGGAAACACCTGCATGTCCGCCCTGCTCTCCCAGGAAAAGACCGGCATCGTGCAGGGGAGCTTTGTGGAAAACCCGCGGAATAACAGCAAGGGCTGCGGCGGCGTTATGCGCGTGGCGCCGGTAGGGCTTTTCCGGCCGGAAGGCGCATCTCCTTCCCTCGAGGATGTCCAGAAGCTCGGCGCGGAGGCGGCCGCCATCACGCACGGAAGCCCTCTTGGGTATCTCCCCGCCGCCATCCTGGCCCACATCGTTTACCAGCTGGTCTACGGTGAAAAGGGGCTTTCCCTGAAAGAGATCGTTCTGGAAGCCAGGCGGACCATGGAAAGCGTTTTTGAGGGAACACCCAGCCTCGACTCGCTCTCCGAGCTCATCGACATAGCCGTGGAGCTTTCCGAAAACACGATGAGCGACCTGGACAACATCCACCGCATCGGCGAGGGCTGGACCGGCGAGGAAGCTCTGTCCATTGCCATCTACTGCGCCCTCCGCCACACCGGCGACTTTTCGTCCGGCGTCATCGCCGCCGTCAACCACCGGGGCGACAGCGATTCCACGGGCGCCATCACCGGCAATATCCTGGGCGCCATGACCGGGTATGAGGCTATCGAAGATAAGTGGAAAGAAAAGCTGGAAATGAAGGATGTGCTCCTGGAAATGGCCGATGATCTTTGCCAGGGCTGCCGGATAGGCAAAGAAAGCAAAGATATGGACGAGGCGTGGACAAGAAAATATATCCGCCACAGGTGGAAGGAAGATCCGGAAGATTAAAAATCGAGCAGGAGGGGAAATTGCCCCTCCTGCTCGATTTTTATTATGTCAGGGCCGCCCATAAGAAATTTGTCACCTGACGGTGACGGGCGGCCCGCCGGGGGTAGAGGCGAGGCAAGCCTCCCTCTACTCTATTATCACAGGAGCGGCACAAGGAAATCATCGCCTAGCGGCGAGCGCCGCCCCGCGGGCGAATAGGAGGGGAAGTTTCCCTCCTGCTCGATCATGCGATTATATCATATAACCATACCGTTTACATTTCTATCACGTCATCCGCAATGCGCGCCGTGGACCGGCGGTGCGACACGAGGATTACGGTCTTTCCGTCCGTCTCCTCCCGGAGGGACTTAAGGATCACCGCTTCGTTCAGGCTGTCCAGGTTGCTGGTGGGCTCATCGAGGAGGATGAAGGGCGCATCGTGCAGAAAGGCGCGGGCCAGCCCGATCCTCTGTCTCTCCCCTCCGGAAAGCGTATCGCCAAGTTCTCCAACCTCGGTGTCGTACCCCTCCGGCAGAGTCTGTATAAAATCGTGGATCGAGGCCTTCCGGCATGCCTCGGCGATTTCTTCGTCCGTCGCGTCCAGCCTGGCTATGCGGATATTGCCCTTTATCGTATCCTTAAACAGCTGCGTCTCCTGGGTCATAAATCACCTTTCCAGTTAGTATAGGCGGAAACCCACAGGCTTGCCTGT
>CAMNNO010000092.1 GCA_946545475.1 uncultured Blautia sp. | reverse complement strand
CGTATGTGTCTCACTGTTCAGTTATCAAGGTGCTGTGCGGTTGCCTCTCGGCGACAGCTTGCTTACTATAACAGGTTTTATCTGAGGTGTCAAGCACTATTTTAAATTTTTTTAAAATTTTTTCGGGGCTTAGCTATTACCTGTCACCTCTCCGGAGAGCTCCATAAAGTTGTCTGTTGCTTTCAGCATTTTCCTCTGATATAATATCTATGGAAGTAAAAGGGCATTCGCGTCAGCCTTTTGCCCGGAAAAGTCGTATCGTAACAGGTATTTGCGCTATCAGAAAAGGAGCCGTAAAAAATATGGAGAATAAGAATCTGGAAAATGAAGTGGATTCCACGGAACTTATGGGATTTAAGGTCCTTCATGTGGGGATCAATGCGAATGGGGAGGATGATGCCTGGAAGCTTGCCGAAACCTTCAAGCAAAAAATGGGCTTTCTTCCGGAAGACAAAGGGCTTGGCATTTTTGCTTCTCCGCTGATCGAGATCATGAAGCAGGACGGGCCGGGCACCAAGGGGCACATCGCCGTTGGATGCAGGAACCTTGAGGAATCCGTAAAGTATCTGGAATCCAGGGGGATGGCCGTGGACAAGGTCCTGACCAAAAAGTATGACCCCGAGGGAAAAGCCAGGGTCGTCTATCTGGAAGGCGAGATCGGCGGCTTTGCCATCCATCTTAAGGAATACAAGGCCTGAAAAAAGCCCCGGCGCAGCCAATATGGCAGACTGTGCCGGGGCTTTTTGTTATTATCGGTCTTTTCCCACTATAATGATTTTTTATCAGATCTTGCCATCGCAGCCAAGAACGTTGACGATCTTGTGGGCTACGATATCCTTGATGTTGGCGCGGCCGGGGGCCAGGTACTGGCGGGGATCAAAGTGATCCGGATGCTCGCAGAAGTGCTGACGGATGCCGGCGGTCATGCCAAGGCGAAGGTCGGAGTCGATGTTGATCTTGCAGACAGCACCCTTGGCGGCTTCGCGAAGCTGCTCTTCCGGGATGCCGATAGCGTCCTTAAGGGCGCCGCCGTTGGCGTTGATGATCTTAACGTATTCCTGCGGAACAGAAGAGGAACCGTGAAGAACGATGGGGAAGCCCGGAAGCCTTCTGGCGACCTCAGCCAGGATGTCAAGGCGAAGCTTCGGGTTCTGGCCGGGTTTGAACTTGTAAGCGCCGTGGCTGGTTCCGATGGCGATAGCCAGGGAGTCAACGCCGGTCCTCTTGACGAACTCTTCGACCTGATCCGGATCGGTGTACTGAGCCTTGTCGGCGGCGACGTTCACATCGTCCTCTACGCCCGAAAGAGTGCCAAGCTCGGCCTCAACAACAACGCCGTGCTCATGGGCATACTCAGCAACCTTGCGGGATTCTGCGATGTTCTCCTCGAAGGAGTGCCCGGAATAGTCGATCATGACGGAAGTAAAGCCATCATCCACGCAGGACTTGCAGGTAGCGAAATCTGCGCCGTGGTCCAGATGAAGAACGATCGGGATCTCCGGATGAAGCTCAACAGCAGCCTCAACGAGCTTTACCAGATAGATGGAGTTGGCATATTTCCTTGCGCCTGCAGAAGCCTGAAGGATGAGGGGAGCCTTAAGTTCGGCAGCAGCCTCGGTGATGCCCTGTACGATTTCCATGTTGTTGACGTTGAATGCGCCGATGGCATATCCGCCGTCATAGGCTTTTTTGAACATTTCGGTTGATGTGACAAGTGCCATGCTAAAATACCTCCTGATAAAATCTCCCCCGACGCGGCCGGATACCGGCTATATCAGGGATTTTTGTGCCTTTGCCGGAAATGCTTTCCTGCCCTCCGGCGTTACATCGTTATGATTATAACGCACTATTTCAGTTTTCGCAATCTCTGCTTTTTCAAAATTTATAAAATTTTTCCACCAGCAGGAACTTCCCCTTTTCTTTTGTTAAAAGTTCAAGTCGCGGATTCCTCCGGCCAGAAATTCATAAAGCCATATAAAGGCAGATTGATCAGCCATTCCTGTTCCCGATAATTTGACATCGATATTCTCACTGACTTCCTGACGCCATATTTTTCAGCAAAAGCTTTCAGGCTTTTTGCCTGCAGGTTTTCTTCCGCTTTGACTTCTATCGGCCAGACGGTTGTTTCCCCCTGTATCAGGAAATCGATCTCTCCACGTGAGTTTTCTGCCGAATAATAATATGGCTTTTTTTCATATCCGAAATCAGCTGTTGAAGAACATATTGCTCTGTCATGGCTCCTTTAAATTCTGTGAACAGGCGGTCTTTTTCCATGATGGATGATAAGGGCAGTTCCCCCAGTGCACCGAGCAGTCCAATGTCATTCATATATATCTTGAACGCCCTCAATTCCTGATAGGATAGAAGAAAAGGGGACAGTTCTTTTTTCTTGTGAACTTTAAGAAAAAAGAACCGTCCCCTTTTCTTCCCGGCTTTGCCTATCAGAAAGCAAGTTCCGTGCTGTAGAGGGCATGCTCGGCCAGGTACTCTTGGAAGGTTTTCTCTTTAGCCTTCTCCTCGTAATCCGGCGACCAGTAATAGCCTTTCAGCTCCATATATTCACTCCAGTCACACACATAGAGAGTGACCGTAGAGATCGGATGATCCTGTATGGGGACATCGGGCATGGCGACGCCCATATATTCTCCGGCTTCATCAAAGACCACGACAACATAGTCGCCGCCGGTGAAGTGTATGCCGTTTTTGCGGAAGGGCTCGTAGGGTCTGTCGAAGGTTACGGAAATTTCGAAGGGCGTTTTGGTGACCCGAAGTTCCTCGACTTCGAGGATGTCTCTGGTATCGATGACCGTGCTCCATACACCTTCGGAATTTTTATGGATATCAAAGGTGAAATCCCAGGGGCCCTCTATCGACCAGTATTCGTCCTGGAAAGAATATCTTTCATAATAATCCGCCATCATCCGGCTGAAAAGTTGATTTTCGATCTCTTTCTGCTCTTCTGTCAGGCTCTCATATGCACTTGCCGATTTGCCGCCAAAGCCCGCTTCCAGACTTATTCCGGCTTCGGTTAGGCCATCCTGGTAAGCCGCGTAGAGATCTTCGGGTAAACGGGGTTGGCTGCCCGCATCGCGTTCACCGAAGATTGAGGAAATGTGCATCTGCACGGAGAAGTCGTCAGGCATGCTATCGCTCCAGGCCTCTCCGTTCCTATCTTTTTGCGACAGATTGACGCGGAGGATACCGGCGGCGGTATGATCATCCATCAGCCGGGCTTCTATTCCGCTCATGCCGGGAAGCATGATCGTGCCGGAGCAAAAGTCTGCACTTAAGACAGACTGGCGGAAGCCAAGGCAGAGGACGCCGGGCCTGGTGTTTTCATCAGCCCGGGTTTCCGGGAAGGCTTCTTCTGTTTCCAGCACGAATGAAACATAGAGGTAACCATTGTTAACATAGGTTTCTGACAGGGAGACGGTCATGCCGTTTACGGTCTGGGAAAGGGCGTCCTCATCAGTCTCCCCGGCTATGGGAGTGATATAATCGTCAAAATTTCCGGAATAGGTATAGCTGTTCCCAATGGCTTCGAATACGCGGCCGATGAGCGGGATCTTTGAGGCAAACGCCGGATTTGCGGCGCATACGCCAAGGAACAGGGCGGCAGCAGCAGCGGCTGAGAGAGCAGTTCTCCATTTTCCAAGTCCCGTGGGCTTCCTTTCCTTCTTTGAGGCTTTTTCAAGATGCCCGGTCGTTTTCAGGTTCTTCATGTCAATGACCTCCTTTTGGGCTGCAAGAGAGAGGACTTTTTCAAAGGCCGCTTTTTTGGCTTCTTCAACGCAAGGGGGAAGCTCCTCTTTTTCCTGGAAAGAGAAAAACAGCTGCCGGTCAAATGTGTCATAAGCGGACATGCCGCAGCCGAACCGGTCATGATTCGCAGGAAACTTTACGCGACTCATGTAATTCCCTCCTTATCTGTTCTCTGGCTCTTTTGAGCCTGGTTTTAACCGTGTTCTCATTCATATCCAGAAGATCAGCTATCTCTTTGATGGAATAGCCGTCCGCATAATAAAGGGTCAGCAGGAGATGATAGGCACTGTCGGCCATGGCCAGAAGCTCCTTAAAGCGCATTCCTGAAAATCCGTCGTCAACTGCGGGGATGAAGGAAAGCACATCATCCGAAGCATCCAGGCAGGGCGTTCGCCTTTTCAGGATATGCAGGCTTGCGTTTATGAGTATCCGCATGGCCCATGTGCCAAAATACCGCGGCTCCTTAAGGGTGCCAAGCTTTTCATAGCAGGAGATGATCGTGTCCTGAATGGCATCGGCGACATCTTCGTCATTTTTCAGGATGGCAAAAGCGGTTTTATACATGTGATCGCTCATGGCGTCTATCAGCTGCAGAAAGGCATTGGCATCTCCCGAAAGTGCTTGTCTGATCTTATCTTCCATAAGATTCCTCCAGGATATCCTTTAGATTTTGCCATACGTAAAGGCTCCTATCCGTGCACGTCTTATCCTTTACACCTATTAGATATCAAAAGAAAGGGAATGGTTTCAAGAATTTTATAAGGATCCGCCTGAAAACCCACGTATCATTGGGTCGTGGAATGAATGGTGGCCTGTATTACATACTTTAATAAAAATATTGTGTTTCAGTAGAAGTATATAAGTTGCAAATACAGAGATACTCCCGAACAAACAGAAATTTTTCAAAACAGACTTGATATTTTTTAAGGGTTTGTCTACAATAAAAGGGGACTATTCTTCTTAATTATGAATTAAAAAGAACAGTCCCCTTTTCTTCTCACTTCCGGTTCAGCCTGGCCACAGATGCGATCGTCGGAATATTCATGGGGCAGACATCCATGCAGGAAAGCGATTTGGAGCAGGCGTTTCCGAAATGAGCGTCATAAACCTTTCCGATCTCTTTCGCCTTCGTGTGGTTCCTGGCTGATACCAGGTAGCAGTCGTTGGCAAAGGCTGCCCCGTAGAAGGTGCGGCCATCCACATAGTTTGGGCATACTTCAAGGCAGAGGCCGCATTTCAGGCACTTGGCCGCCGTGTACTGGTGCAGGTGCTCTTCTTCCCCGGACGGCTGGTATTCGCCGATATAGATATTGGTCTTCATCAGGTTTTCCTGGATGGACGAGCGGTCTGTGATCAGGTCCTTGATGACCGGGAATTTTTGGAGCGGGCGTATCTCAATGTCCTTGCCCTTAAGATCTTTCACAAAGGTTTCGCACGCCAGGGCCGGCCGGCCGTTTATGACCATGGCGCAGGAACCGCATATCCCCTGAAGGCAGGAGCACTCCCAGCCGATGCGCGTCGTCTTCCTGCCGGTAATGTCCGCGATATCGTCATGGTAATTGATATAATCCAGAACGCCGGCTACGGAATTATTCTCCGGGCCATCGTACTCAAAAATCTCCCAATAGGGTTCGGAAGAAGGAAACTGCTGACGAAGGATCTTAACTTTCATAGATGTGCTCCTTATCCAACCAGACCCGGCAGCCGCCCTGATCGAAGGAGACCAGGGTGGCAAACTGTCTGCCGGGATCGGTTTCGGGGTAATCGCTCCGGATGTGCGCGCCCCGGCTTTCCGTGCGCGCCCTGGCGCATTGAAGCGTCGCCCGGGCTATTGTCAGGATGCCCGTAATGCTGTAATTAAAATAGGGCAGGACGCTGCTGTCATAGCGGATGCGTTCGGCAACGGAAAGATAGTAGTCGATTTCCTCCAGACCTTTAGCCAGGCTCTCCTCGCTGCGGACAATGCCAAGATGATCCCGCATGGTTTCCGCCAGCATATCCCGGATATACATAACGGGAAAGCTGCTCTCGCTGGACATCCCCAGCTTCAGGGCGGCCTCTTCCCGCTTTAAGTCGCCGGAGAAATCGGGCCAGGATTCCTTGCCGGGCCGGGCAGCGATCTCTTCGGCGGCGACAAAGCCGCTGTAGAGCGCCGCCAGCAGCGAATTGCCGCCAAGCCGGTTGGCGCCGTGGTACATGGAGGCACATTCGCCTATGGCAAACAGGTCCCGGATGCTGGTTTCGTGGTTCAGATGCACGGCCAGCCCGCCCATAAAGAAATGAACGGAAGGCACGACTGGGATCGGATCTTTGGCGATATCGATTCCCCGGTACCTCGCGCACAGATCCCGGACTTCCGGCAGGCGCTCATCGATGGCTTTTCTGCCAAGGAACGACACGTCCAGAAAGACCTCCTTTCCCGTCCGGCAGATCTCGCGGGAGACGACATCCCGCGTCATGAGATTGCCGCCGGGCCCGAACTTGTCCTCCATAAAATAGACACGGCGGCCATTTTCCAGGTAGAACAGGCGCCCGCCTTCCCCTCGTGCCGCTTCGGAGACCAGCATTTTCTTCTGCGGTGTTTCCAGCGTGGTCGGATGGTACTGGATGAACTCCAGGTTTTTCAGGACCGCTCCCTGCATAAAAAGCCGGCCGGCGGCATATCCGTCGCACTGGGTCGAGCCGGTTGTCTTGCCGAAAAGGGCATTCTGGCCGCCGGTGGCGATGACCAGGGCATCGGCGCACAGGGAGATGAGCTGCCAGGAGGTTTCATCAAAAAGCAGGGCGCCGTAACAGGCGCCATCGCGTATGAGCGCGGAGTGGAAGCAGCACCGAAGCTTCCTCTCTATAAGGCCCGCGGCTTCAAAACGGCGGACCTCCATGACCAGCGCGGAGACGATCTGCTTCCCGGTGGAGGCGCCGCAGTAATAGGTCCTCTTGTGGGACTGCCCGCCAAAAGCCCTCCGCATGGGACGGCCGGAGGCGTCGCGCGAAAAGACGGTTCCGATCCTTTCCAGAAAGGCTATGATGCCGCCGGCCCCCTCGCACAGGCCGGTAACCGCCTTTTCACCGGCCAGGTATCCGCTGCCTTTCAGCGTGTCCGCTATATGGGAGGCGATACTATCGCCCTCCTCGGGCTCTGGGAGGACGGCATTTATGCCGCCGGCGGCCATCACGGACTGGGAACGCTCGGAGGGAAAGGGCGAGACTAATGTGACATGGACGCCCATCTGGGCGCACCGCACGGCGCAGGACATGCCCGCAATACCGCTTCCGATAACAATGACATCTTTCATATCAGCTTCCTTTACTATAGAAACATGGCGATCTGGCCTCGCAGCACCGCGTAGAGGGAGAGGGCAAAGGCGATGGCGCCAAGAATATAGATCATGCGGTCAAGCCTGGCCTGTGTATCCCGTGAGCTAAGGAGCCCCAGGGTGATGAAGGCTCTTGTCAGGGATACGGCCACATGGGTGATGACCACGGCAAAGAAAAGGATCTCGGCGGCAAGCAGCAGAAGAATGAACAGCACCTGCCCGTCTTGGGCGCTGCTTTGCAGAAGGCTGAATGTGTTGATATGCAGGATCAAAAGCGGAAAGATCAGGGCCGCCGATACGCGCTGCAGAACGGTCCTGACGTTCTGTTTGGGGTACAGGTCCATCCGCGTCCCGTCAGCCTGGGTAAATACCGTTATCATGCCGCAGACGGCATGCAGGCAGGTCAGGACCATGAAGGGAACGGCGAAAACGTATTTCAGCAGCGGGTCGTAGTACATCGTCAGATAGGCAAACACGCTGTACCCGATATGCAGCAGCATACACAGGATCGCCAGCAGAGCCAGGAGGGCATTAACTTTTTTCAGTTTCATGGGATCATCATTCCTTTCTGGATGAGGAAGAGAGAAGAAAAGGGGACGGTTCTTTTTTCTTAAAATTCACAAGAAAAAAGAACCATCCCTTTTTCTTCTCTTCTCTCGTTTCACATGATAGTCAGGCTTGCCTGCAGCTGATAAAGGACCTCAGTCAGACCATAAAGCGGATTGACGGTAACATAGTCCTTAAATACGCCAAAGGGATGGTCGGTATAAATGACAAACAGGTAGGGACCGTTTTCGGTATATACAACGCCGGTATCGTTGATGGCGCATTCGTCATTGGCAGGGTCGCCATCCGTATATTGCGGCGGAATGACCGCGTAGGGATCGTAGTTCTGGTTTTCATCCAGGCCGCTCTCCCATCCGGCCTTGGTCTGTACCGGGAAGCGGTTTCCGAGCTGCTTTTTGGTGGCGGAGCAGCTGGAGTCCGCAAACCATGAGGCAAAGGGGCTTCCCTGGGCCTTGCTGTTCAGGAAGGCGTACAGGCGTGTCCACATCTTGAACATATCCCTGGCCGTATACGTGCGGGGGTAAAGATCGCTGGCAAAACCTGTATCTACGCCCGCCTCCCGGCACCATTTCTCGATCGGAGCGCTTCCGTAAATGCTGCGAAGGCAGTGATAGGGCTCATTGGCGGAGAAGACAACGGCGTCATGCATATACTGGCCGTTTTCTTCGAGGGCCTGTGGGCGCTCGTCGAGCAGGGCGCCGATATAAATACCTTTGATGGTGCTCTGCGCGCACATCGGGATCGCGGAATGGTAGGATACGCCGGATCTCGTGGCCAGGTCCACCATGACAAGCGACACCTTATGGCCGCCTTCCGAGAGGCGGCTGATCTCTCCTTCCAGCTTTTGGAAGGCTTCTTCGGAAGGACGGGCCTCTCCAAAGCATGTCAGGGCGTTTTCGTCCTCCGCTCCGTCTATCAGGGCCCGGATCTGCGGCATGTCCTCTATAAAGGAAGCGGCCAGGGCCGTGTTATAGGCAGGAGCATTCCGGATGGCCGCGGATTCGGCTTCCCTGGGCGTGGAGACCGGGCCGGAATAAGATATATCCCCTTGTGTCTCCGAGGCACAGACCGTAAAGGACAGGGGCGTGAGGGAAGCCAATAAGAGTATCAACAAAAAAAGAGCGATAAGTTGCATAAAAGGACCTCCTTAGTAAAAAAATCAGGAAGCCTGTCTTTTTTGGTCCAGAAAGCCTGCGAGGCCAAACAGGATCGCTGTCAGTGATACGACGCAGGCTTTGTTGGTAAACCAGTAATGGACCGTGGAATGGTTGACCGCGAATGCGTGCCAGGCAACTGGTATCAGCGCGGCCAGGGCAAAGGGCAGGAGCGGCAAGGTCAGGCTCCGGCCGGAGTTTTTTTTAGCTTTCAGGCACCGGCAGATGAGATATCCGGCCAGAAGGATGGCGCCTGCCGTAAACGGCGTGGCAAAAAAGGCACCGTAGTTTTTTATCTCGCATTCCAGCCATCCATATCGGCTCGGATCGATCTCGGAGGGGATATAGGTTCTTATGGCTACACGGTACAGACCCTCGGCAATGACATTTTTCCCGGTAATCGCGCTTGCGAGAAGCCATTTTGCCGCCCACATGCCGCCAAACCCCAGGCACCAGCTGATACCGTTTCGGACAAGGCTGACGATTTTTGATTCGGCCGCGTCGTCCCCGGTCAGCAAAAGGTAAAAGACCATCGGCATGCCAAAGGCAGCGATGGGATAGGTCAGAAGGTCGAAAAAGGCGGTCAGGATGCCACACCAGAGGAAGAGCTTCGGCGCTTTTGCCCTCAGATCGTTTTCCTTCTGTAACAGAAGGGCAAGGCAGGCCAGGTTGAAGACATAAAAGCACGACGAAAACTGCAGGGAGCTTGCCAGCGCTACGGGCATCAGCATGGCATAAGAAAGCTGATACGAAAGCATGGCTATCCTATGGCCCCGGCGGTATAAAAGAGCACTGATCAAAATCACCAGGGCCGCCTGAAGGATGCCGTTCAGCGTCCGGAGCGCCGGATAGTCCATGACCGCGAGGAGCGGTTTCAGAAAGACGAGATAGCCGTGCCAGTATCTGGCATACCAGATCTCGTCGTCGAAGGGCTCACCGCCTATGTAGTGGGCTGTCAGAGTTTCCGGCACGTCCCGCCCCTCCATGTACCCTCTCGGAACGCTCATGGCGTCCCTCAGAGGCGAGCCGGACGAATAGGCCGCTTCCAGCAGCATGATGGAATCCGTAAAATTGTCCAGCTGGCTTGTGCAAAGCTCTGACAGGCGGGGATATGTCCCTTCCTTCGCGATGGTATCGGCCGATGAGCGGACATGCCTGTCGATCCCGCTAGCGGGCAGGAGGTAGACGCCGATAAGCAGCAGCGTCCCGCATAAGACGGCAATCGCGATCGAAAGGAGCGCCTTTATGAGCTTTTCCGGCAGGCCGTGGCGGGAAAGATCCGTTAAGAGGTCATCCCGGATCTTTTTAAGGTCGAGGATCGGTTTGCTTGTCTTTTTTGTCATAAATCATCCTTTCCGGCTGAGGCGCCCTCTGTGCCTCTGTGAAGTGCCGCCTCCCGGCGCATGTTTTCGTGATAGATATTCTCCGCGATCTGGAGCCGGAACTCGAAGGCCTGCCTGTCCTTATGGTTGATCGTCTCCAGGATCATTCCGGCCGTGAAGGACAGAAGGGCCGAAATGACCACAAAGCCGCAGACGATCAGGGTCGGAAACCTTAAGACCAGGCCGGTGTGAAGATAGTCGATAAATACCGGGATGAAAAAGGCCATGGCGACGATGGCCTTGAAAAGGGCGACCAGCGTAAAAAAGTTCAGGGGCTTATAGTCTTTATAAAGCCTCACGATCGTCCGTATAATCTTTACGCCGTCGGAGAGGGTATGGAGCTTCGATTCGCTGCCATCCGGGCGGTTCCGGTAGGTAATGACATGGTTTCTGACCGCCATGTTCTTATCGATCGCGTGAATGGTCATCTCGGTTTCAATCTCAAAGCCCCGGGAAAGGACGGGGAAGGTCTTGACAAAGCGATAGCTGAAAGCGCGCATTCCCGTCATGATATCCTTGATATCGGTCTTGAAGATGCGGTTGATCACATCGCGTGTCAGGGCATTTCCCATGTTGTGAAAGGGGCGCTTGTTTTCCTCAAAATAGACGGAGGACAGGCGGTCCCCGATAACCATGTCCGCCTGGCCTTCCAGCACCTCCCTGGCCATGGCACATCCCGCCCCGGCCGGATACGTGTCATCGCCGTCGACCAGGCAGTAGCACCTGGCATCGATCTCGCGGAACATCCGCCGGATGACATTCCCTTTTCCCCGCAGCGGCTCATACCGCACAACAGCGCCGGCTTCCCGGGCAAGCACGTCTGTGCCGTCATCGGAATTGTTGTCGTAGACATAAATGACGGCCTCCGGAAGAGCGCTTTTCCAGTCGCTGACGACTTTTTTAATGGTCCGGCTTTCATTATAGCAGGGGATTAGAACTGCAATCTTATCCATTCTATGATTCCTTTTTTCTCTTCCCTATCCCTGTATTTATACTATAGCAATATTCATAAATAACGCCCCTGCGCCTACCGGGAGGTAAGCGTAAAATAGAAGTCATTAAAGGGCAAGCTACCAGTATTTATGAATATTGCTATAGTTACACTTAATAATTGCCGGGGGCAATCATTCTAGTGTAACTGCATATACCGCGGCACGGAATTTAAAACGGCAGTCAAATTCGTTCGCGAGTATACAAGTATTTTGTGTTTCTGTATTTTTAAAATTTACTATAGCACAGATGTACGTTTTTTCCAACAAAAGTTTATGGGGAGGGCAGAGTAAACGCACGTTTTTCGGGGAGACCCCATCGCCCCCCCTGTAACTCAGTTTGGTTTATGGTTACCTGACGGTAGGTTCTGGGTGCGCCATGTTTCTTTTTGGCTTTTCTATTCTACTCTTACCTGCCGGTAGGTGCCAGGGGAGGGGGGGCCGCTCA
>CAMNNO010000091.1 GCA_946545475.1 uncultured Blautia sp. | reverse complement strand
CATCATCAAAGGCGTCTGTCTCGATCCCAGAGTTGGCGACTACTATAACAATCCCTCCTTC
Source organism: uncultured Blautia sp. (assembly GCA_946545475.1). Lineage (GTDB taxonomy): Bacteria > Bacillota > Clostridia > Lachnospirales > Lachnospiraceae > Blautia_A. The sequence continues at coordinate 11,625 of CAMNNO010000091.1, read as the reverse complement.
GGTTACGGCGGCTACTGCCTTCCCAAGGACACCAAGCAGCTCCTGGCCAACTATCAGGATGTGCCGCAGAACCTTGTCCAGGCCATTGTGGAATCCAACCGGACCCGCAAGGACTTTATTGCGGACCGTGTCATGGAGATCGCCGGGACATACGGGAACTCTGACGACTATTCCCAGGCCAAGGAAAGCCACCAGAAGGAAGTGACCGTAGGGATCTACCGCCTGACCATGAAGTCCCACTCCGACAACTTCCGCCATTCCTCCATCCAGGGCGTCATGAAGCGCATAAAAGCCAAAGGCGCTTCCGTGGTCATCTACGAGCCGGCCCTGGAAAACGGGACCACCTTCTTCGGCTCCCTGGTGGTCAACGATCTTGAGGCCTTTAAAAAGATGTGCGCCTGCATCATAGCCAACCGCTATGACACGGCGCTGGATGATGTCCGGGACAAGGTCTACACGCGCGACCTGTTCCAGAGGGACTGAAACCGGGATGACATATACCGCAAGCGATCTGGTCAGGATCGCCAGGAGAGATAATAATAGAAAGCGTCCCTACCTGGTCATCAATCCCCGCCAGGCCAAGCACATGCCGGGAAGCCCGGGAAGAGCACTGGAAATGTTTGACGCTCTCGCGGAAAGGATAGAAGAAAGATACCGGGGGGAGAGGCTTCTCATCGTCGGCTTTGCGGAGACGGCAACGGCCATAGGCGCGGCTGCGGCCATAAGGCTTAAAACATCTTACATCCAGACGACCCGGGAGGACATGCCGGGGGTATCCTTCTTTGTCTTTTACGAGGAGCACAGCCATGCCGTGACCCAGAAGCTCTCCAGGGATGACCTCTCGGGGTTGACCGGCGACATCGACAGGATCGTCTTTGTCGATGATGAGGTGACGACGGGGAAGACGATCCGGAACATCATTGCCTGTCTGGAGAACGCTTATGGAAACAGGCTGCGTTTTGCCGCCGCGTCGGTGTTAAACGGCATGGGGGAGGAGGATATGGCCATCTTTCGGGAAAAGGCCATTGACCTTGTCTATCTTCTTAAGACCGACAGCAGCGCCTATGCCTCCATAGCCGAAGGCTACGAGGGGGACGGCCTGTTCCTGCTGCCGGACAAAACAGAAGCCCTTCCGGATATCGCGCTGGAAATAGGCGGCTATCAAAATGCCCGGCGTCTGGTCTTCGCGGATGCCTATGAAAGAGCCGCGGAGGAGCTGTGCCGCTCGGTCCGGCGGGCCATCGGTCCCATAAGGGGGGAGAACGTGCTCGTCCTTAGCACGGAAGAATGTGTGTTTCCCGCCCTGCGGCTGGGCAAGGAGCTGGAAGACGCCGGCAACCGCGTCATCAGCCATTCGACGACCCGAAGCCCCATTCTTCCCTGCAAAGCGCCGGGATACCCGCTTTACAGCCGGTGTGAGCTTGCCAGCCTTTATGACGGGCGCCGGAAGACCTTCCTTTATAATCTGGAAAGCTATGAGCGGGTCTTTATTGTCACCGACGCGCCCAAAAGCGAGACGGAAGGCCTTTATACCCTCTTAAACGCACTGAGAAAGCAGAAAAATGATGCCGTCATCCTGGTGCGCTGGATCAAAGGCCACGAATAAGGCAAATGTGTAAAAAATAATACTGGCATTTTATTAATGGATGTGCTATACTACGTCAATGACTGTCAAAATACAGAAGGTTCCGGCATAAGCCGGAAAACAGAGCCGAGATCACAGGCTGTAAACAAGCCCATAAAAATCGGCATATATCTAAGGAGGAGCAAATTAGGACATGAGTGTACAGGTCGAAAAATTGGAAAACAACATGGCAAAGCTGACCATCCAGGTTGGGCAGGACGTGCTGGACAAAGCAATGAATGATGTCTATCTGAAAGCCAGGAACCGCATCAGCGTTCCCGGATTCCGCAAAGGAAAAGCTCCCCGCTTCATGATCGAAAAAGCTTACGGCAAGGGTATCTTCCTTGAGGACGCTGTTAATGAGATCCTTCCCTCCGAGTACAGCAAGGCTGTCGAGGAGTCCGGTCTTGACATCGTCTCCCGCCCCAATATTGAAGTTACGCAGCTTGAACCGGATAAAGACCTTATCTTTACCGCGGAAGTGGCGCTCAGGCCTCCTGTCACCCTTGGCGAATACAAGGGCCTTGAGGTGAAAAAGCAGGAAGTTTCCGTTACCGATGACGAGGTGGAGGCTGTCCTTAAGCGCGAGCAGGAAAAGAATGCCCGCATCGTGCCCGTTGAGGACCGTCCCGCGGCTATGGACGATATCGTCACGCTGGATTTTGAGGGCTTTATGGACGGCGTCGCCTTTGAAGGCGGCAAGGGAACGGACCACCGCCTGACGCTGGGCTCCCATTCCTTCATCCCCGGCTTTGAGGAAAAGCTGGTCGGCGCTAAGGTGGGCGAACACCTGGAGATCGAAGTGACCTTCCCCGAGGAATATCATGAGAAATCCCTGGCCGGCCGTCCCGCCGTGTTCTCCTGCGACATCAAGAAGATCGAGACCAAGGAGCTGCCGGAACTTAACGACGAGCTGGCCCAGGATGTGGCCGGTGTCGATACCCTGGATGAGTATCGCCAGAACGTAAGGGCCGATCTCCTCAAGCAGAAGGAGGATGCCGCCCGCCGCGAAAAAGAGAACGAAGCGGTCGACAAGGCTGCCGAGAATGCCACGATCGACGTTCCGGATGCCATGATCGAGACGGAAGCCCGCAACATGCTGGAAGAGTTCGAACAGCGCATGGGCATGCAGGGCCTCAACATGAAGCAGTATTATCAGTACACAGGCCAGACGGAAGAGAAGATGCTCGAGGATTATAAGCCCGGCGCCCTGAAGAGGATCCGCACCAGGCTTGTGCTGGAAAAGATCGCCGCTGTCGAGGAGATCGCGGTTTCCGAGGAAGAGATCGCGGAAGAGATCAAGAAAATGGCGGAAGCCTACAGCATGGAAGTCTCCAAACTGGAAGAGAGCATCGGCGAAAACGGCAGGAAGCAGCTCAGCGAGGACCTGGCTGTCCAGAAGGCCATCACGCTTATTACCGATGCGGCTAAAGAGGTGTAAATCATATGAGCTTTATTCCCTATGTCATTGAGCAGACCAGCCGAGGGGAGCGCAGCTATGATATCTATTCCCGCCTTTTAAATGACAGGATCATCTTCCTCGGCGAGGAGGTCAACGATATCACCGCCAGCCTCGTGGTCGCGCAGCTTCTGTTCCTGGAAGCCGAGGACCCGGGCAAGGATATCCAGCTTTATATCAACAGCCCGGGCGGTTCGGTGACGGCCGGTATGGCCATCTATGATACCATGCGCTATATCAAGTGCGACGTGTCGACCATCTGCATCGGCATGGCCGCCAGCATGGGCGCGTTCCTTCTGGCCGGCGGCACCAAGGGCAAACGTTTTGCCCTTCCCAACTCCGAGATCATGATCCACCAGCCCTCCGGCGGCGCCCAGGGGCAGGCGACAGAAATCCAGATCGTGGCCGACCACATCGCCAGGACGAAGAAGAAACTCAATACCATCCTGGCGGAAAATACGGGACAGCCCATAGAAGTGATCGAAAAGGATACGGACAGGGATAATTACATGACGGCGGAAGAAGCACAGGCCTACGGCCTGATCGACGGCGTCGTTGTGCATAAGTGACCCCCATCCGGACCGGTCACCGCATTTCACAAAGACTCCTGCACCAGCAGGAGTCTTGTCTCGTTTTTATCGCAGGGGCGGTGTAAGGAAATATTTCGGCTTACGCCGAACGCCGCCCCGCGGGCGAGCAGGAGGGGATTCCCCCTCCTGCTCGATTATCGCAGGGCCTGCGGGCCGCTTTAAAGCAAAGAAAGGAAAATCAGTATTTATGGCTGATAAAAACAGGGAAAAAATACGCTGCTCCTTCTGCCACAAAGGTGAAGACCAGGTGCGGAAGCTGATCTCGGGCCCGGATGGCGCCTATATCTGCGAAGAGTGCGTGGGCATCTGCCAGGAGATCCTGGAGGATGAATTTGGCGGCTATGATATGGACATGCCGTTTTCGACAAATGAGATCAACCTCCTCCGCCCGGAAGAGATCCGCGCCGTGCTGGACGATTACGTCATCGGCCAGGACGATGCCAAAAAGGCTCTGGCTGTGGCAGTCTATAATCACTATAAACGGGTAACATCCTCCCGAAACCTGGATGTGGAACTGCAGAAGAGCAACATCCTCATGCTGGGACCGACAGGCTCCGGCAAGACGCTCCTGGCCCAGACACTGGCCCGGGTCCTCAACGTCCCCTTCGCCATTGCCGACGCCACGACCCTGACGGAAGCCGGGTATGTCGGCGAGGATGTGGAGAACATCCTGCTCAAGATCATCCAGGCCGCAAACTACGACCTGGAAAGGGCGCAGCTCGGCATCATCTATATCGACGAGATCGACAAGATAACCCGCAAAAGCGAGAACGTCTCCATCACCCGCGATGTCTCCGGCGAGGGCGTCCAGCAGGCGCTCCTCAAGATCCTGGAGGGAACCGTCGCCAACGTCCCGCCCCAGGGCGGCCGCAAGCACCCGCACCAGGAGTTCATCCAGATCGACACGACAAACATTCTGTTTATCTGCGGCGGCGCGTTCGACGGCCTGGAAAAGATCATTGAAGCCCGCAAGGACCGGAAATCCATCGGCTTTGGCGCGGAAGTCACCACAAGGCAGGAACGCAACGTCGGCGAGATCTTAAAAGACGTGATGCCGGAGGACTTTATCAAGTTCGGCCTTATTCCGGAATTTATCGGCCGTGTTCCCATGGTAGTGTCCTTGGACGGCCTTGACGAGGCGGCCCTCATCCGCATCCTCAAGGAGCCCAAAAACTCGCTGGTGCGCCAGTATCACAAGCTGTTTGAAATGGACGGGGTGGAGCTGGAATTTACGGACGAAGCGCTTAACCTGGTGGCAAAAAAAGCCCTGGAAAGAAAGACGGGGGCCAGAGGACTTCGGGCTATCATGGAAAAATCCCTGCTTGACCTTATGTACACGATCCCCTCTGACGAGACGATAAGGCGCGTGATCATTACGCCCGAGGTCATCAACATGGAGGGACAGCCCCAGATCGTGCGCGGCGAGCCGCCCAAAACCCGCCAGACATCCGGAAGGCGCATACGCACCAAAAAACGCGGCGGCCCGGAGACGGCCTGACCCCTGATACCCTGATGAAAGGATGTGTGCCAATGCCAAAAGAGAAAAACACGTATCCGGCGATTGCCCTCAGAGGCAACACCGTCCTGCCGGGGATGATCCTTCACTTTGATATCAGCCGGGGCCGGTCGGTAAAAGCCATTGAATCGGCCATGCTCCGGGAACAGAAAATATTTGTCGTCACCCAGCGGGACCCTGAGACCGAAAATCCCGGGATACGGGATGTCTATACGGTAGGGACGGTGGCCGTCATCAAGCAGGTCGTCAAGCTTCCCCAGAACCTGATCCGGGTTCTGGTCGAAGGCAAGATAAGAGCCGAGATCCTTTCTTTCAGCCAGGAGTATCCCTGCCTGATGGCCGATGTGGAAGAGATAGAGAGGGAGGACCTGGCTAACTACACCATTTACGAGATCGAGGCGATGAAGCGGTCTCTCAAAGAATCGTTCCAGCTCTACGCGGCGGGCAGCGGCAAGATCAGCAAGGAGATTGCCGCGCAGATACTTAGCATCGAAAACCTGAATAATCTGTGCGAGAGCCTTTCCGTAAACCTTCCCCTGTCCAACGACCGGCGCCAGAACCTTCTGGAAGCCGCTTCTCTTAAGGAAGAATACGAGATACTGGCCGCTATCCTTGAAAATGAGGTGGCTATCGCCAATGTCACGCGGGAACTCCAGAGAAAGGTCAAGGAGAGGGTCGACAAAAACCAGAAGGAGTATGTTCTCCGGGAGCAGATGAAGGTCATCCGGGAGGAGCTTGGCGAGGACCATACGCTTGACGACGCGGAAGGCTACAAAAAGCAGCTGGAAGAGCTGGAAGCCTGTGCGGAGGTCAAGGAGCGGATCGGCAAGGAGATCGCCCGTTTTAAGAGCCTGACCGCGGGCTCGGCCGAGATCAATGTCGTGAGGGGCTATATTGAAACGCTCCTCGCCCTTCCCTGGGACCGGCATTCCACAGACAGCGAGGACCTCGGCGAGGCCTGGCGCATTCTGGAGGAAGGCCACTATGGCCTTAAGGATGTCAAGGAGCGCATCATGGAGTTTCTGGCGGTGCGCAAGCTGACACATAAGGGCAAAAGCCCTATCCTTTGCCTGGTCGGCCCTCCCGGAACAGGCAAGACATCCATTGCCAGGTCGGTGGCTGAGGCTATGAACAAAAAATATGTCCGCATCTGCCTGGGCGGCGTCCGGGACGAGGCGGAGATCCGCGGCCACCGGAAAACCTATGTCGGCGCCATGCCGGGGCGCATCACCCAGGCCCTTATGCAGGTCAAGGTGAGCAATCCCCTTATGCTTCTGGACGAGATCGACAAGACCAGCAGCGACTATAAGGGGGATACGGCTTCCGCCCTGCTGGAGGTTTTGGACCCGGAGCAGAACAGCAGCTTTAACGACCATTATGTGGATATCCCCCAGGATCTTTCCGAGGTGCTGTTCATCGCCACGGCGAATGATGCCCAGGGCATTCCCAGGCCCCTTCTTGACCGCATGGAGCTCATTGAGATCTCCGGCTATACGGAAAACGAGAAGGAGCACATCGCCCGGGAGCATCTGATCCCGAAGCAGATGGAGATCAACGGCCTTAAGAAGGGCAACCTGGTCATCCAGGCGGGAGCCCTGAAAAAGATCATCAACAATTATACCAAGGAAGCCGGCGTGCGCGCCCTTGAGCGCTGCATTGGGAAGATCTGCCGAAAGACGGCCCGCGCCATCATGGAAGAGGGCAAGGCCAGAGTGGTGGTGACGGCAAAAAATATCGCGGATTTCCTCGGAAAAGAAAGATTCAATTACCTGATGGCCAACCAGAAGGATGAAGTCGGCATCGCCCGGGGACTTGCCTGGACGCAGGTGGGGGGAGACACCCTGGAGATCGAGGTCAATATCCTGCCGGGAAAAGGCGACTACGCCCTGACCGGGCAGCTGGGCGATGTCATGAAGGAGTCGGCCAAGGCGGGCATCACATATATCCGCTCCATCGCCGGCGATTACGGCATCAGCCAGGAATTTTTCCAGGAGCATGACATACATGTCCACATCCCGGAAGGCGCTGTGCCGAAGGATGGCCCTTCCGCCGGCATCACCATGGCTACCGCCATGCTCTCAGCCGTTATCGGGCGGCCGGTAAGGGCGGACCTTGCCATGACGGGCGAGATAACGCTCCGGGGACGGGTGCTGCCCATTGGAGGCCTCAAAGAGAAACTTCTTGCGGCGAAATATGCCAGGATAAAAGAAGTGCTGGTCCCGGAGGAAAACAGGCCGGACATCGAAGAGATGGATAAAGAGATCACGGAAGGCCTGTCGGTGTCTTATGTCAGGAATATGAGGGAAGTTCTGGACAAGGCTCTTGTGCGTGCGTGAAAGGATACATGATTATGGTTATCAAACAGGTTTCCCTGGATATGGTATGTGGCATTGCCAGCCATCTTCCGGACACGAAAAAGCCGGAGGTCGCCTTTGCCGGGCGCTCGAATGTGGGCAAGTCCTCCATGATCAATGTCCTCATGAACCGGAAATCCCTGGCCCGTACCAGCCAGAAGCCCGGCAAAACGCAGACCATCAACTTTTATAATGTCAATGACGAGATGTACCTGGTTGACCTGCCCGGTTACGGCTATGCCAGCACCGGAAAGGATGAACGGGAAAAATGGGGACAGATGATAGAAAAGTATCTGAACCATTCCCCGAACCTTAAGGCTGTCTTTCTTCTTGCGGATATCCGGCATGCGCCGAATGCTAACGACCTGCAGATGTATGAATGGGTGATCGCCAGCCATTTTCAGCCGATCATTATCGCGACAAAGCTGGACAAGCTGAAAAGGAGCCAGGTAAACGCTTGCCTGCGGACGCTGCGGGAGGGCTTTTCCCTTCCTCCGGAAACGCCCATCATCCCGTTTTCTGCCGAGACAAAGGCAGGAAAGGAAGAGATCTGGAAGATCATCGAAGATATCTGCTTTTGATCCGCGGAGGAGGGCGAAAAACATGGAGATCATAATCATCGAAGATATCTGTTTTTGATCCGGAGGGAGGCGAGAAACATGGGGATCATAAAGGCGCTTAAGCTCGGGTTTGATTACCTGAGATATGATGACGACGGAAATGTCGAAGAGAAATACCGGGCTGTGGATGATGTCAGCCTGGATGTGGAAGCCGGGGAGTTTATCGCCATCCTTGGCCACAACGGCTCCGGAAAGTCCACGCTGGCCAAACAGATCAACGCCCTGCTTCTGCCTACGGAAGGAACGATATGGGTCGACGGCATGGATACGGCAAAGGAGGCGGAGGTCTGGCGGGTGCGCCAGAAGGCCGGCATGGTCTTCCAGAATCCCGATAACCAGATCATCGGCACGGTGGTGGAGGAGGACGTGGGCTTTGGGCCGGAAAATATGGGCGTTCCCACGGACCAGATCTGGGAGCGGGTAAACGAAAGCCTTGAAAAGACCCGGATGACGGCCTACCGGAACCATTCGCCCAACCGCCTTTCCGGCGGCCAGAAGCAGAGGGTCGCCATAGCGGGCGTTATGGCCATGCGCCCCAGCTGCATCGTTCTGGATGAGCCGACGGCCATGCTGGACCCCATTGGCCGGCGGGAAGTTATCGCTGCCGTTAAGGAACTGAACGAAAAGGAGGGCGTGACGGTCATCCTGATCACCCACTACATGGAAGAGGTCCTGGCCGCGGACAGGTGCTTTGTCATGGATAAGGGAAAGATCGTCATGACCGGAACGCCTCGGGAGATCTTCTCCCAGGTGGAAAAACTGAAGGAATACAGGCTGGACGTGCCGCAGGTCACGCTTCTGGCCCACGAGCTTAAGGAGGCAGGCCTTGATATTCCGGATGGGATCCTGACTTCCGAGGAACTGGCAGGTGTCCTATGTCAATTGAAGTAAAGGATGTTTCGTTTGTCTACAGTCCGGGAACCGCCTATGAGATCCGGGCGCTGGATCATATTAACCTTTCCATTCCGGACGGCCAGTTTATCGGCATGATCGGCCACACAGGCTCCGGCAAATCGACGCTTATCCAGCATCTTAATGCGCTTATCCGCCCGACTTCCGGCCAGATCCTGTATAACGGGGAGGATGTCTGGGCGGAGGGGTATGACCGCAGGCGCCTGAGAAGCCAGGTCGGTCTGGTGTTCCAGTATCCCGAGCATCAGCTGTTTGAGAGCGATGTCCTTTCGGATGTGTGCTTTGGCCCCATGAACCAGGGCCTTTCCCGCGAGGAGGCCGAGGTGCAGGCCATGAAGGCCCTCCGGCAGGTGGGTTTTCCTGAATCGGAGGTGAAAAGGTCTCCCTTTGAGCTTTCCGGCGGACAGAAAAAGCGGGTAGCCATTGCGGGGGTCCTGGCCATGAATCCGCAGATCCTGATCCTGGATGAACCGGCCGCCGGCCTGGACCCCAAGGGACGGGATGAGATACTCGGCCAGATCGCGCTCCTTCACAGGGAGAGGCTCATCACCATTATCCTGGTGTCCCACAGCATGGAGGACATGGCTAATTACGCCCAGCGGATGATCGTCATGAATCGGGGACAAGTGGCCATGGACGGCGCGCCGGGAGATATCTTTCCGCGCATAGAGGAGCTGGAAGGCATGGGCCTGTCCGCGCCGCAGATCACATATATCATGCATGAACTGGCCAAGAACGGCCTGGTGGTTCAGAAGGACGCCACCACGGTCCTGGAAGCCAGGGACAGCATCCTCGAGGCCCTTGGCCGTTCGCGCCGGGGCAGAAGGGAGAAGACGTGCTGAAGGATATCACCATTGGACAGTATTATCCGGCTGATTCTTACATCCACCGTCTGGACCCCAGGACGAAGCTTATCGGCACTCTGGTTTTTATCATATCGCTGTTCGTGTTTGAGGGCTTTTTCGGCTATATCTGGGCGACGATATTTCTGGCCGCTGTTATTGGCATCTCAAAGGTCCCGTTCCGCTATATCGTTAAAGGCTTAAAGGCTATTTTTGTCATTCTGGTCTTTACCATGGTCTTTAATATCCTGCTGACGCCGGGCGAAGCCCTCTGGCAGTGGAAGTTTATCCGGATCAGCCGGGAGGGCCTTGTTCTGGCTGTCAAGATGGGGGCAAGGCTCATCTACCTGGTCATGGGCTCGTCCATCATGACGCTCACCACCACGCCCAATCAGCTGACCGATGGCCTGGAACGGCTGCTGCGGCCGCTGAACCGCATCCATGTCCCCGTTCATGAGATTGCCATGATGATGTCGATCGCTCTTCGCTTTATCCCTATCCTGATGGAGGAGACGGACAAGATCATGAAGGCCCAGATCGCCAGGGGAGCGGATTTTGAGAGCGGAAACCTGATCAAGAAGGCCCGCAATATGGTGCCTCTTCTGGTGCCTTTGTTTATCTCGGCCTTCCGCAGGGCCAACGATCTGGCTATGGCTATGGAGGCCCGCTGCTACCACGGCGGCGACAGCCGGACGCAGATGAAGCCTTTGCGGTATAGGAGAGGCGATATGGTAGCCTTTTTCATTTTGTTTCTTTACTTTGGAGCGGTGATCCTGTTTCGCCGCGGGGGGCTTTGATGGGACGGCGCGCGAAAGGGATCGGCAGTCAGCCGGGAGAAAATGTGCGGAGAATAGGTCTTGTGGTTGCCTATGATGGCACAAATTACTGCGGATGGCAGCTTCAAAATAACGGGGTCAGCATTCAGGGGATACTGAACGAGACTTTGAGCAAGATCCTGGGAGAAGAGATCTTTGTCATGGGCGCCAGCCGGACGGATGCCGGCGTCCATGCTCTTGGCAATGTGGCGGTTTTTGATACTACCGCGCGTATTCCCGGGGATAAGGTGGCCTATGCCCTGAACCAGTGGCTGCCGGAGGATATCCGCATTCAGCTTTCCGAGGAGGTGGAGCGGGATTTTCATCCGCGCTACTGCGACAGCGAGAAAACGTATGAATACCGGATACTGAACACGCGCTTTCCTGTTCCGACGGAGAGGCTGTATTCCTATTTTTATCATTATGACCTGGATGTGGAGAAGATGCGGGAGGCTACGTCCTATCTGATCGGCCGCCACGATTTTGCCAGCTTCTGCGGCTCCGGCGCCCAGGTGAAAACCACTATCCGCACGATAACCTCCCTGAATGTGGACAGGGACGGCGATATCATCACGATAAGAGTTACCGGGACCGGTTTTCTGTACAACATGGTCCGCATTATCGCGGGCACCCTCATCGAGATCGGCAACAGCCAGTATCCGCCCGAGACCATGGAAACCATCCTGAAAGCCTGCTCCCGAGAAGCCGCCGGCCCCACAGCCCCGGCTCACGGGCTTACCCTGGTCAGTATCAATTTCTTTTGAATCGGTGTCTCTCCGGAAGGGAGACAGCGCATATAGGCTTTGTGCCTGTCCGGACGGAGGGCATCGGGTATGGATATGGCATGTCAGGGGGGACAAGGGCCCGCTCAGCCGAGCTAAGTCCCAACTGCG
>CAMNNO010000090.1 GCA_946545475.1 uncultured Blautia sp. | reverse complement strand
AAGGCTTTTCTGAAATGAAAGCCCTTCTGTAAATGAAGGCTCTTCTGTAAATGAAAACTCTTCTGCAAGATGTAAGAAGCGCTGAATCCATAAGGAGAACTCATATGGAACGTTATGATATCATCATCATCGGCACGGGCCCTGCCGGGCTTTCCGCGGCTATCACGGCCAAGATCCGCAATAAAAAGATCCTTCTGCTGGGCCAGAAGGGCTCCAGCGACAAGGTCCGGAAGGCTCATGAGATCCAGAACTATCTCGGCCTTCCCGCCGTATCCGGCGAGAATCTTCAAAAGGCTTTCCTGGACCACATTGCCGCCATGGACATCGCCATTACCGAGGATAAGGTGACCCTCATCTATCCCATGGATAATTTCTTCGCCCTCCAGACCGCCAGGGACAATTATGAGGCCGATGCCGTTATTATCGCCACCGGCGTTGTCTCCGGCAAACCCTATCCGGGCGAAGAGGAATTCCTGGGCCGCGGCGTCAGCTACTGCGCCACCTGTGACGCTCCCCTTTACAAGGGCAAGAGCGTAGCCATCCTGGGCTTCTCTCCCAAGGAGGAGGCCGAGGCCGACTTTATGGCCGAATATGCCGCCCATGTGGCCTATTATCCCATGTATAAAGAGGATGTAAAGGTAAAGGACGGCATCGAGATCCTGCGCGATAAGCCCCTCTCCATCACCGGTGCCGGCTTTAAGGCTGACACCCTGGTGACAGACGCCGGCGAGCGCCCCTATGACGGCATCTTCATCCTGCGCGATGCCGTGTCGCCCAAGCAGCTGGTCCCGGGCCTTGAGCTCGATGGTCCCCACATTAAGGTTGACCGCCGCATGGCCACCAACATCCCGGGCTGCTTTGCCTGCGGCGATATTGCCGGAACCCCGTACCAGTACATCAAATCCGCCGGCGAAGGCAACGTAGCCGCCTTAAGCGCCGTCGCCTACCTGGACGAAAAGCGCCGGAACGCATGATATTTTTAAGGAGGAACAGTCATGGAAGCCGTTGCAGAGGAAAACCGGTATGAAAGCCTGCGGCTTGAAAACCAGCTGTGCTTTCCCCTCTACGCCTGTGCCCGCAAGGTGACGGCACTTTATACCCCTGTTTTAAAGCCTCTTGGAATCACCTATACCCAATATCTGGTTTTTATGGTATTATGGGAATCGGGCGATATGACCGTGGGGGATCTTGGCCGGCGCCTGTACCTGGACAGCGGGACCCTGACCCCGCTCCTCAAGAAGCTGGAGGGCGAGGGCTATCTGACGCGGCAGCGCAGCCGCGAGGACGAGAGGATCGTTACCCTTCATCTGACGGACAAAGGGCTCTCCCTCCGCGAGCAGGCCTCCCACGTTCCCGCTAAGGTCGGCTCCTGCATCGGCCTCTCCCCCGAGGAGGCCGCAGCGCTTTATCACCTGCTCTATAAAACCCTGGATATCTTACCATGAAAGGAGACCCCATATGGCCGCTATTACCATTACCGAAAGCAATTTTGAAGAAGAAGTCCTGAAATCCGACAAGCCCGTTCTCCTTGACTTCTGGGCAAGCTGGTGCGGCCCCTGCCGCATGCTCTCCCCCGTTGTGGAAGAGATCGCCGAGAGCAACACCAGCATCAAGGTCGGCAAGGTCAACGTCGACGAAGAGGGCGGTCTGGCCCAGCAGTTTAAGGTCATGAGCATCCCCACCCTCCTGTTCTTCAAGGACGGCCAGCTGGTTAACCAGTCCGTCGGCGTACAGCCCAAAGCCGCCATCGAAAAAATGATCGGCGCCTGATCACAGTTTCCCCCTTCTCAAACAGCCCCGGCAGGTGATAACTTGCCGGGGCTGTTTTTGTTATCGCAGGGGTGCGTAAGAAAGTATCTCGGTGTGAGGGAGGGGGACGCGGCCCCCGCAACTCTGAGCGGCCCCCCCTCCCCTGCGCCTACCGCCAGGTAAGCGTAAAATAGAAGGCTTAAAGGGCGCATGGCGCACCCAAAACCTACCGTCAGGTAAGCATAATCCAGAATGCTCCACAGGGGGCGATGGGGTCTCCCCGAAAAACGTGCGTTTACCCTGTACTCGATTACAGGGTAAACGCACGATTTTCCCCCTTCCATTTGGAGAAAAGTTGAGGTATATTATCATTACTTAATGACAATCTCCACACGGTCGTGTACAATCATTTCAAAAATCTAAAAGGAATGATTGTTATGTCAGAGAAAGAAACTACTCTCATCGGTTGTCTGCAAGATGTTCCGGATCCGAGACATCCTTACAACCAGAAGCATAATTTTATTGATGTTATCGTGATTGTGGTCACTGCAATCCTGGCCGGAATGGAAACATGGGATGAAATGGCTGATTGGGCAAGAGCGAAGGAAGAATGGTTTAGAACATTTCTTGAGTTGCCAAACGGAATCCCTTCGCACGATACGCTAAACCGCGTATTTCAGATGATCGATCCTAAGAAATTTCATGATGCCTTTTTCAAATGGGTAGATGGCGTTGTTGAAACCATCCAGGGCGTTGTGGCTTTTGACGGGAAAACTATGCGCAGAAGCCGCGAAGAGAAATCCGGGCAGCGTCCCGCTCATATAGTGAGCGCATGGGCTGCGGAAGCTTCCCTCGTTCTGGGACAGGTTAAGGTAGATGAAAAATCGAATGAAATAACGGCTATTCCGGAGCTGATCGACATGCTTTGCCTAAAAGGTTGTATTGTGACAATCGATGCCATGGGTACACAGCATGAGATAGCAAAAGCGATTACAGAGAAAGAGGCAGATTATATTCTTCAAGTAAAAGGAAACCAGAAGGAGCTTCAGTCTGACATCCAAATTCGATTTGAAAGAGATATATTCACCACATCTAAAAAGGAACTGTTGAAACAGGAAAGATACTACAAGGATTTAAACAATGAACACGGACGCCTGGAAATCCGGGAATATTATGTGGAAAATAATGCGCAATGGTTAGCTGAGAGACATCCGGAATGGCTAAAGCTTTTTGGAATTGGAGCATGCGTGTCCACTGTGGAAAAGAACGGTGAAAAGACTCAGTTCATCACGTATTCTATTTATAGCTGTGAAATGACGGCGGAAGAGTTCGGAAAGAGAAAACGTCTCCATTGGCAGATAGAAAATGGTTTGCACTGGATACTGGATGTTGCCTTTCGTGAAGATGAAAGCAGAATGCGGGCAGGGAATGCTGCAGAAAATGTCAATATTGCGCGTCATATTGGAGTCAATCTGTTAAAGCAGGACAAAAGCTGCAAAATGGGAATAAAAAGCAAAAGGAAAAAATGTGGGTATGATCAACAATACCTTTTAAAAGTGTTGTCAAAATTAAACAATCGAATAGAATAACGGAAAAGAAAACAGCATGACTTAAAAATTTGCTTTTTGATGTCCACAAAAATGTACAGAGAAGTTCTAAAAAACGTGCGTTTACCCTGTACTCGATTATGTAATCTCTTGTCTGTTTTTCCCTTTTACGTTATAATTAGCAGGTATTTTGTTTTCCTGGGGGGCCTGTTCGTCCAGATATCCGGGACCATCCGGGAGAACGTCTCATTATCTAAAAGGAGGAAACAAAAATATGGAAAGAGAAACCCTCGGCAGCCGTCTGGGCTTTATCCTCATCAGCGCGGGCTGCGCCATCGGCATCGGGAATGTCTGGAAATTCCCCTATCTGGCCGGCATGAACGGCGGCGGGGCATTTGTCCTTATCTACCTGTTCTTTCTGCTCATTCTCGGCGTCCCCGTTATGACCATCGAATTTTCCCTGGGCCGCGCCAGCAAAAAGAGCCCCGTCCACCTTTATAAGGTCCTGGAGCCCAAGGGCACCAAATGGCACCTGCACGGCTATGTCTGCCTCATCGGCAATTACATTCTGATGATGTTCTACACAACCGTCGCGGGCTGGATGCTGCAATACTTCCTTCTGACGGTCGGCGGAACATTTGACGGCCGCACGCCCGCCGAGGTGGAAGAGCTGTTCAACGCTGTCCTGGCAAGCCCCGTCCGCCAGGTTTCCGCCATGGGCGTGGTCGTCGCCCTTGGCTTCTTTATCTGCGCCCAGGGCCTCCAGAACGGCCTTGAGCGGGTCACCAAGGTCATGATGCTGCTGCTTATCATCATCATGGTGGTGCTGGCCATCAACAGCATGTTCCTGCCCGGCGGCCGGGAAGGCCTCGCCTTCTACCTGATGCCCTCCTTCTCCCGCATGAAGGAAGCCGGCTTTGGGCAGGTCGTTGTCAGCGCCATGAACCAGGCTTTCTTTACCTTAAGCCTCGGCGTGGGCTCCATGGCTATTTTCGGCAGCTATATCGGCAAGGACCGCTCGCTCCTTGGCGAATCGGTCCACATCAGCCTCCTGGACACCTTCGTGGCTATCGTGTCCGGCCTTATCATCTTCCCCGCCTGCTTTGCCTACAACGTGGAGCCCGGCGCCGGCCCCGGCCTTATCTTCATCACCCTGCCCAACATCTTCAACCACATGCCCCTGGGCAGGCTCTGGGGAAGCCTCTTCTTTGTCTTCATGAGCTTTGCCGCCTTCTCCACCGTCCTGGCCGTGTTCGAAAACATCATGGCCTGCACCATGGACCTGACGGGCTGGAACCGCAAAAAGACGGCCCTCATCTCCGGCATCGCCCTCTTCATCCTCTCGCTCCCCTGCAGCCTGGGCTTTAACCTGCTCTCCGGCATCACGCCCATGGGAGAGGGCACCAACTTCCTGGATCTGGAGGATTTTATCGTCAGCAACCTCCTGCTGCCCTCCGGCGCCATGATTTTTGTCCTCTTCTGCACAACCCGCTACGGCTGGGGCTGGAAAAATTTCATCGCCGAAGCCAACACCGGCAAAGGCCTCAAATTCCCGGAAGGCCTCCGCTGGTACGTCACATTTGTGCTTCCCGTGATCATAGCAGCCATTCTCATCCTGGGGCTTGTGCTGTAAGGGACTAAAACGAAAAGGAGAAGAAAATGGGGGGTTCTTTTTTCTTGTTTAAAAAACATGAAAAAAGAACCCCCCAGGGGGCTTCCGAAGAAACGGCAACTTTGTTATCCTTTATGTTAAGCTGATTATACTCGCAAACGCAGAAAATAACGTCTTTTCATTCTGTGCCGCATCACACCCCGGCATAGGCCAACGGTTTTGGCCTTCGAGTATAAAAGCCCAGAAAGGAAAACGCCATGAGAAAAATGCACCTGCTTTTAGCCCTGCTCATGCTCGCCGTCCCTCTGGCCGTGAACGCTCCTGCCGTCTCCGCCAATGACAGCGCGGGCACCGACACCATTAAAGTTACCGACATGAAGGGCCGCACGGTCACCCTTCCCGCCGATGTGCAGCGTGTTGTCGTTACCTTCAACATGGAAGAATATTTCGCCGTTGCCGGCGACGAAGGCATTGATAAGCTGGCCGGCTGGAGCCATAAGTACTGGGAAGGCCGCCGGCAGGACGCCTATGATGCGTTCACCGCGGTTTATCCGCAGCTCGCCGATATCCCCGATGTCGGCTATAACGGCGATATCAGCATCGAAGCCATTATCTCCCTGCAGCCGGACGTGGTGCTTTCCTCCTCCACCGGCGCAAACTACAATGCCTTAGAGCCGGCCTTTGACAACCTTCGTGCCGCGGGGATCGAATGCGTCTTCTTTGATTTCCATGCGCAGACCGTGGAAAAGCACTGTGAGAGTGTGAAGCTCCTTGGCACCATTCTTGGGCAGGAAGAGCGCGCCCAGGAGATTGCCGACTTCTATGCCCGGCAGATGGCCGTTGTGACCGACCGCCTGGCCGGCCTGCCGGATGAAGCCCGGCCCCGGGTCTATATGGAATTCAGCATGGGGCCCGGCCAGTATGGCGGCACCTGGTCCGAACAGATGTGGGGGGCCCTGATCCGCACCTGCGGCGGTACCAACATTGCGGCCGGCATGGAGGGCGCCTCCGTGGAAATCGCACCCGAGCAGGTAATCTCTTCCAACCCTGAGGTCATCCTCTTTACCTGCAGCCCCCGCAGCGATGTGAGCGACAATATCGTGCTAGGCTATGGCGCCGACGAAGCCCTGGCCCGCGAACATCTGGCCGCCTACGAAAGCCGCGAAGGCTGGGATGGCCTGGACGCGGTCAAAAACGGACGCCTTGGCGCCCTCTATCACGATCTGAGCCGCCATATTTTCGACTTCGCCGGGGCCCAGTTCCTCGCCCGGCAGATTCAGCCAGAAATCTTTGCCGATATTGATCCCGAAGCAAACCTTAAAGAATTTTTCGAGCGCTTTATGCCTGTCGAGCTGGACGGCGTATGGACGCTCAGCCTCTCCTGACCCATGGCAGCCCCAGGAGGGAACGGTTCCGGCCGCGCCCTATACGCGCGGCTGAACCGCCGTAAATATGTGATCATAGCTGCTCTTATCCTGTTCTGCCTGGCGGCCTGCGTAGGCGATATCCTGACTGCCGCGGCGTCTCCGGCATACCGCCTCTCTACCCGTGAGGTCCTCGACTGCCTTATCCATCCCTCCCGCGCTTCGGGCGGAACATACGTCATTGTTATCCGGATGCGCCTGCCCATTGCGCTGATGGCGCTGGTCGTCGGCTTTTCACTGGGCACAGCCGGGGCAGTCATGCAGACCATTTTGCACAATCCGCTGGCCAGCCCCTATACGCTCGGCGTGGGAACAGCGGCCGGCTTTGGCGCCTCTGTGGCCATCGTTCTCGGCCTCGGCTCAATGATGACTTCCGTGCTTGCCTTTGTTTTTGCCATGCTGATCTGCTTTATGATCTATTTTCTCGGCAAAAACAATGTCAATTCCGGTTCGCTGGTGCTTTCCGGCATCGCCTGCCTGTTCCTGTTCCAGGCGCTGCAGGCCCTGCTCCAGTACGGCGCTTCCGAGGACCAGAACCAGAGCATTGTCTTCTGGTCCTTCGGCTCGCTTCAGCGCACGGACTGGACGAAGCTTTTGATCACCTTTGTCGTTGTGCTGGCAGCAGCGCCCCTTATCTTTGCGGATTCCTGGAAATATACCGCCCTCACCATGGGAGATGAAAAGGCCGTCAGCCTTGGCGTTAACGTGTCGGGACTCAAGATCAAGGCCTTTTTCCTCATTTCCCTGATGGCGGCCGTTTCCGTATGCTTTACCGGCTCCATAGGCTTCATTGGCCTTGCCGGGCCGCATATCGCCCGGATGCTTGTGGGGGAAGAGCAGCGCTTCTATCTGCCCATCTCGGCACTTTGCGGCGCGGCGATCCTGTCCGCCGCCTCCATCATTTCCAAGCTTCTCCAGCCCGGATCGGTGTTCCCGATCGGCATTGTGACCTCCATCATTGGTGTGCCCTTTTTCTTTTCGCTGGTATTCAGGGCCAACCGGGGAGGTGGACGGCGATGAGTATTCATATCGAACATCTGAGCTATACCTATCCCAGGGCAAAGGAGCCCGTGATCCGGGATATCTCCTTTGACGCGCCCGATGGCGCCGTGACGGTTATCATCGGAGCCAACGGCGTGGGAAAATCCACCCTCATCAAATCTATGCTCGGCATTTTCAAAAGCGAAGGCGGCACCTGGTTTAACGGAAAAAGCCGCCAGGAGATGGGCCACGACAGGCTGTACCGCCTGGTCGGGTACATGACACAGGAAAACGCCCTGCTGACCAGCCTCAGCGTCCTTGATGTCGTCCTTCTCGGCCGCCTCGGCACGCTGAATATCCGGGTCCAGGACGAGGATATCGAAAACGCGGCCCGGATTTTAAAGCTGCTGCATCTGGAGCCGTTCATGGACCGTCCGTTTTACGCGCTCTCCGGCGGCCAGCGGCGCATGGTAGACGTCGCGCAGACGCTGGTCCGTGACCCCCAGATCCTTATCATGGACGAGCCCACCGCCAACCTGGACCTGGTCAACGAAATGCAGGTCCTGGAGCTTGTCAAGGCATATACCCGGCAGCGCGGCACCGCAACGCTGCTCACCCTGCACGACCTCAACATGGCAGCCCGCTATGCCGACCGCCTGGTGCTGCTGAAGGATGGCGTGGTATACCGGGAAGGTCCTCCCGGAGAGGTCATCACCGAGGAAAACATCCGCGCCACCTACGGGGTGGATGTCCACGTCCACACCAGCAGCCGCACCGGCACGCCCATGCTTTTGCCTCTGCGCCCCGTCCACCAGACGCCTTATACCTTTTTATAGCAAGCGCATGAATTTTCTGCGGAAATGTGTCCGCTTGCAGCGGCGAAAATTCGGCGCAGTAAGGCACACTGTACATAGGCGCAGCAAGGCACTGTACATAATGGAGAAAAACAGAATGGAAATACAGGATCGGATCAACAACTACTGGTCAAAGCGCGCGGACGAATTCGGCGATGCCCGTTATGCGGATATGCACAGCCAGAAGCGCGAAAAATGGACGGCCCTGATTCAGGCACACCTGCCGCAAAGGCAGCCGGTCCGCGCTTTGGACCTGGGAACCGGCGCCGGCTTTTTCGCTTTTCTGCAAAAAGACGTCGGCTGCTCCGTTACCGCGATCGACTATTCCGAGGCCATGCTGAAAAACGCCCGGCTTAACGCCGGGCGTCTCGGATATACCGATATTTCTTTTTTGCAGATGGACGCGCAAGCGCTGCAATTTGAGGATGAAAGCTTTGATTTTATCTTTACCCGAAATGTGACATGGACGCTCCCTGACCCGGCGAAGGCTTACGCCGAGATGGTGCGGGTGCTCGCCCCGGGCGGGCGCCTGATGAACGCGGATGCCAATTACTCCGCAGGATTCCAGGTCATGGATGAGAATGGCTGGACAGAAAAGGCGGCCGCAAAAGCCAATACACAATATGCCTTTCCGGCCCAGAGCCTGGAGATGCTGCGCGAGCGCAACGACATTGCCAGATCCCTGTACATTGCCAAAGAGGCCCGCCCGCTCTGGGATATGCGCATCCTGATGTCCTATGGCGTCGAGCGCTTCTGGCTGGATCTGGACATAAACGCCAATGTTTTCGGCCTGACGCCCCCCGAGGGAGCGCCAAGGCTCAGCCCGGAATTTGTCCTGGTAGCTGAAAAGCCGTCCGACCGTTAGGGAAAAGAAAAGAGGGCGGTTCTTACTTCCTTGCGGCCAGGGCCGCATTTTTGTAGGAAGGGTCATCCGTGACTTCCCGGATGACGGTTATGTTTTCCGGAAAGCGGATCGGGGCGTCCACATCGCGGAGTTCAATTTCCAGGATGGCCTTGTCGTCCCAGAAGGGATAAATGTCGATCTCAAAATACTGGGTATCGTATGTCAGGCAGTATCTCTTTTTATGGATCGTGCGCTTTCCGGGATCGGCGTTTTTGAGGAGCCGGCGGTACTCCGAATAGCTGAGGCGTTTTTCCGTGCTCAGGCGCTTCATGCCGTCTATGGCGCGTTTATGGGTCTCATAGTAGACATAGTTCCCGTTTTCTCCCCGCCTTCGAACCCGGATCTCCTCATTGGGATCTGAGATCAGGTAGGTCTGGTCGATGTCCACCCTGTGGCAGAGGGGGTTTTCTTCCAGCCAGGCCAGGTCCGGATACTCGATCAGGAACTTCCGCTCTATCTCATACGGATGGTCCTCGGAAAGGAAGATGGCGATCTCGCGCTCCAGCCGCCGCATTTTTTCTTCGAAGCCCGTGGAATTATCGATGACGCGCAGGTACCGGTGCCCCGTCCAGGCTCCGATCAGGCGGTCGTCCAGCGCAATGGCCTGCTCTACGGTCTCGTATCTGGCCGCGTTGTTGGCGGAGGAGTAAAATTTTTCCGCCCCGTTGGCCGCCGTGACCAGATGGAATACCGCGTCGTAGCGGTCCCGCCAGGCGACCGCTTCGCCATGGAGGGCGGCAAGGACCTCGCCAAATTCCTGGTCGTTCATGTAGGCCCTGTTGTCCATAACGCCCCGGTCGCATACGATCAGGACCTTCTGCTCGCGCATGGTCCTGGCCGCCTGCCAGAAGAGCTTTTCCTTTGTCAGCTGCAGCTCCACCTGGCATTTCTGGTATTCCACATTGGTTGCGCATGTCCACGGGGCCACGCCCCCCGTGATCAGCTCCGTCGCCGTCTCCGGGACAAAAAGGACAGCGTAGCCTCTCTGCTGGAAGGCATTGCGTATCCAGCTCATAGCCGTGGATTTGCCGGCACAGGGGCCGCCTGTGATAACGATCATGGTAATTTTCTGGCTCATTTCGTCTCCCTTTCCTTCATGCGCGATATAGGTCTTCACCACTATAGTAGTCGTATCCGGCTTCCTTTTCCGAAAAACCATTAGCTGCAATAAAGCCCAGGCGTCCCACCTTCAGTCCATGGATTTCCCTGACCTGGCCGGCCTCTTTATGAATCTCATCAAGGGTCATGGGCGCCCTGTAATACTTCGATTCGTAAATCGCATACTCATCTCCAAATGCGAGCGCCACGTCAAATTCTCCATTCCGGTGCCGGGCAGGGTCGTCGTAGTAGTAAGTCCCTATGTTTGTTATTCCGGGAAGCTTACCGTTCTTAGCCAGATGCGAAAAGAAACTGCGGCATATCTCTTCAAAACGGCGCGGAACAAAGTCCGTCAGCAGCGTGGGAAAAATGATCTGCTCAAAAAATGCTGTCTCTCCGATCATCTGCAGAGCGCTCTTATTGGGATAGACATAGGTATAGTAAAAGCGCATCAGATTATCGTTAATTTCATAATGCTTCTTTTTTGCGTCATCCGGCCTGTTGATCGGAGCCGTCTGACATACCAGTTCCATCGCGCCCAGGGATTTCAACTGCTTGGCAAGGTTCCCTGTACTGCTGGCATACAGCCTGCTTTCAAGCTCGGAATACTTCTTCTTTCCATTGGCCAGGGCAGCCAGGATGCGCTCGGCATTTACGGCGTTGCTGTAGTCGGACAGAAGAATGTTCGACGCATACAGATTGACCGGATTGCTCGTCGTCAATATGGTTCGGATGATGTTTTGGGACAGGGTTTCTTCATCGCGCAGCTCCTGAAGCACAGATGGTGAGCCGCCAAAGACGCTGTAAAACGCGATCTTCTCATACGGCGTCCGGGAAGGATAAAAAGCGGCGGCATCCCGGTAATTAAATTCCTTAAGATGGATGACCTGCCCAAAGCGCCCATAAAGAGCATCTTTTTCTTCAAGCAGGCTCTTCATCACACTGATCTGCGAGCCTGAGAGAACCAGGCAGATATTGGCCAGCCTGGTATCAATAATATTCTGAAAAACCGAATCAATGGCCTTCGTCTCCGCAAATGTGCTAAGATAAGGATACTCATCAATGACCACAACAAACTCGCGGGAAAGGGAATTCAGAAAAGCAAACACATCCTGGAAGGTATCGAAGGAAGAAGTGAATGGCAGAACACGCTCTTCAAGAAGCACTTTTACAAAAGCGTCTATATTTTCTTTAACCGTTCCCCTGATGCATTCATAGTAAAGAGCCGTTTTCTCCTGTCTTGTAAGCGCTTCCCGGATCAGGCGGGTTTTCCCGACACGGCGCTTTCCATAAATGAGGACAGCACATCCGCTCCTCTTCATCGCAGCACAAAGCTGTGAAAGCTCTTCCGTTCTGCCAATAAACATAAAAACCCTCCATGAAGCTCCTAATACTGAATTTAATTTCAGTGAAATAATTTTCAGTTAAATTATAGGCACAGGCTGCACATCTGTCAAGGAAAAGGGAAGATTTTCCAAGGTAAACGCACGATTTTCCAAGCTTAAATTCAAGTTTATGTGGAGACCCCATTGCCCCCCTTGATGATTTTTATTTTACTTTTACCTGACGGTAGGTTCTGGGTGCGCTATGTTTCCTTTTACCTTTCCTATTTTACTCTTACCTGGCGGTAGGCGCAGGGGAG
>CAMNNO010000089.1 GCA_946545475.1 uncultured Blautia sp. | reverse complement strand
TCTGAGCGGCCCCCCCTCCCCTGCGCCTACCGCCAGGTAAGAGTAAAATAGAAAAAGAATCAGGAAACACGCCGCCCCCCCCCAGCAGCCTACCGCCAGGTAAAACTAAAATAGAAGCCATCAGGGGACAATGGGCTCTCCCGAAACGCAATTTGCCTATTTGCCCCAAATATGATATAATATACAAATAAAAAATCAGCCCCCGCACGACCTTCAAGCCGCAGCCGTGCCCGCCGATAAAGAAAGAGAGGATGATAGTTATGATACAGCTGGGCCTGCGTCTGCACGACGCAAAAAAAATGCCTATAGAAGAACTCCTGCCCGAGGTGCGCTCCCAGGGCTACACCTGCTGCCACCTGGCACTCAGCAAACTTATGCCGGATGTCCCCTGCACGGCCAGCGCCCTGACGCCGGGCTATGCCCATCACCTTAAGCATCTGTTTGAACAGAACGGCATCGATATCGCGGTGATCGGAAACTATCTCAACCTCCTGAACCCGGACGAGGCCTATCTTAAGGAAGCCTACGAGCGCTACTATGCGCATATCCGCTTTGCCTCCCTCTTGGGCTGCGGCATGGTGGGCACAGAAACCGGCGCGCCGAACACAGCCTACAAGTTCTGCCCGGAGTGCCGGGACGAGAAGACCCTCTCTCTTTTTATCGAGAGGCTGAGGCCCGTGGTCCGCTGCGCGGAGCAGTACGGCGTGATCTTCGCCATCGAGCCGGTGGCCCGCCACAGCGTGTATGACCCGAAGTCCTGCCGCCGGGTGCTGGATGAGATCGGCAGCCATAACCTGCAGGTCCTGTTTGACCCGGTCAACATGCTGGATCTTGACAATGTGGACGGGAGGGATGAACTGTTCGCGGAGGCGATAGAGCTCCTTGGCAAGGACATCGCCATGATCCACCTTAAGGACTTCGTCCGCACGCCCGGCGAGGGCTACGGCCTTAAGTCTGTCGGCGCGGGCACGGGCGAGATGGATTATACCAGGGTGCTGGGATTTGCGAAGAAGGATAAGCCCTTCATCTATGCGACACTGGAAAACACGACACCGGAGAACGCGGTATGGTGCCGCCAGAAAATGCAGAGAATTTATGACAGCATAGACGTGTAAGGCATAGGCGCAGATTCTAAACTTTCGGCGAAGGATGGCGAAAGGAATGGAAGGGGGACAGTTCTTTTTTCTTCGGCTTTTGAAGAAAAAAGAACTGTCCCCGTTTGTTTTATCGCAGGGGCGGCGTAAGGAAAGTATCGCCTTGCAGGGGCCCGCTCCTGCTTGATCTTCATGATGAGCTCGCCGCGTTTTTGTGGCTTTTTTTGACTTTGTACATTTTAGCGTCGGCTTCCTGGATCATGTCGAGGAGCTTGTCGGAAGCGGTGGGATTTTTCATGACGCTTCCGATGCTGGCCGAGAGGCGGTAGGGCTTGGATGCGCGGGCATTTATGGCGTCGATCTTATGCAGGAGGCGCTCCTCGAAAAGGCCCGGAAAATGGTCCGGGATGTTGACGCACATGACAACAAATTCATCGCCGCCAAAGCGGGCGCAGATATCGGTGCCGCCGCGGCAGCAGCTGCTGATGGCGCTGGCCATCTGCTGGATGGCAAAGTCCCCTTCCTTGTGGCCGAAATTGTCGTTGATCTTTTTCAGGTCGTCCAGGTCGATGAAGCTGATCATGACGGCCTCGCCCTGGGCGATGCATGTCTTGAAGAGCTGCTCGGCGTTCTGGGTAAAGCCGTTCCGGTTATAGACCTTGCAGAGCGGGTCGAGGACATTGAGCTTGGACACGCTCTCAATGGCGTTGCCTATGCTGAGGGACATGGTGTGGCACAGGAAGCTGGATATCGGAAAATCATTGTTGGTGATGATGGTATAGCCCAGGTAGCGCTCGTCAAAGTGAAGCGGCAGGAAGTAGCTGATGTTGCCGCCGGTCGTCGGAGGCTCCGGAAAGAGCTGCGCGCTGGAGAAGGACTCTACGCTGCTGACCCTGCCCTTGTTCCAGATAAACGGGGCGGTCATGAGCTCCGGGTGGGGAGCAGAGCCCTCATAGACGGACAGCGTCCGGTGGTTGCGCTCCCAGTCCTCGACCAGGCAGAGGGAAAACTGTTCAAAGTCGAGGGCCTTTATCAGCTGGCGGATGGCATTTACGCAGTCTTCGATATTCTGGGCGCCCGCGAGCCCGGCGATCAGGCGGTTCAGGATATGGACGCTCAGGTACGTGCGTTCCAGGCGCAGGGAGAAGGTTTTCTGGTACTCCGTGGTATAGGCAAAATCGGAGATCTCGCAGCCGCAGCTCTGGGTGAAGACCGGTTCGGCTTCCAGCATGACGGTTTTTTCATGGGAGAGGCCGTTCATCAGGTCGTAGAGGAGGGAGCAGGACTTTACGCCGGATTCATACAGGGGGCGCTTGACGGTTGTCAGCACGGGGTAGGA
Source organism: uncultured Blautia sp. (assembly GCA_946545475.1). Taxonomy (GTDB): domain Bacteria; phylum Bacillota; class Clostridia; order Lachnospirales; family Lachnospiraceae; genus Blautia_A. Next base: position 9,859 of record CAMNNO010000089.1, on the reverse strand, counting down.
GCTCTGGGCGTTGAAGGTATTGTCAAAGCCCGTGATCAGAACATCCTCCGGTATGCGGTAGCCGAGCCTCTGGAGCTTGTTCATGGCGGCCAGGGCCATGCTGTCGTTGGCGCAGACGAAGGCGTCCGGCAGGTCGAGGCCGGATTCCAGAAAGGCTTCGATAGCCCTTATGCCGTCATAGCTGCGGAAGCGCCCCTGGAAAAACCTGCGGCTGTCAAAGGAGAGGCCGTTTTCCTGCAAAGCGTCCAGAAAGGCTCTGTAGCGGGTCACGGCTTCCGGGTTGGAGGCGGGGCCGGCGATGAAGTGGAAGGTCCTGGCGTGATGGACCTGTATCAGATGCTCGACAAGCTTTTTCATGACGGAGTAGTTGTCGATGCTGATATCATAAAAGTCCTCGTAGTCCTGGCATTCGAAAACGACCGCAGGGATTCCGGCTTCCCGGACCCGGCGGACAATGCTGGCGCGGGCTTCGAGGTTGGCGAAGGTATTGGAGAGGAGGATGGCGCCGTCAAACTTTGAGAAATCGGCGAGGCTGTAAATGCCGAATTCACCGAGGTCAAAATCTTTGCTCTCGATGATCCCGCCAAAGGCAGCAAAATAGGAGACGTTGATATCGTGGGCCCGGGCGAAGTCATTGATCCCGTTTATAATATAGTAAGGATATTCTTCATCCATTCCGGATACGATAGCGGCAATGTTTCTGATCAATATGGCACCTCCTTTTGCTGGGGTGTGCAGGTGATGAATTTCATTATTATTGTACCTGTTTTCCCCACATTTGTAAATAATTTGTTGCATGGGGAGACCCCACTTTCTCCCCTGTTTTCCTTCTATTGCGATTGTCTGCCGTCGGGTAAGAGTAAAGGGGAAATCAATGTGGACTCTTGATAGAAACACTTATTTGTGCTATCATGGCAAAGTGTTATACTGGAATTACTTGAAGATTACCACCGGTAATTTTCTTAGTATTTCTGCATATACCGCGGCACAGGATTAAAAAGTGTTATAGGAAACGAATAAAACGCTTGTGTTTTCATCCGTTTCCTGCGCCGAATTTTCGCCGCGCAAGCGGACAGATTTCCGCTGAAAATTCGTGCGATACTATAGTTTTCTGCGTTCGCGAGTATAAAAAATAAACGCAGCGATAGCTGCAGCTATATCATTTAGGAGAAAAAATATGAGAAAAACGGGAATCTTACTGGCACTGCTGATGACTTTTTCCATGGCGGCGGGGGTTTTGGCCGCTGATGATGTGACACCTGTGCGGGTGGGGGCTATGTCGGGCCCCACGGCTATGGGCATGGTACAGCTGATGGATGCTTCTTCCAGGGGAGAGACGAAGAATACCTATGAGTTTGCGGACCTGATGACGGAGGCCTCCGCCTTTGTCGCCCCGCTGACTAAGGGAGAGCTCGATATCGCCGCGCTTCCGGCAAACCTGGCCTCGGTCATTTATAACCGCACCGAGGGCGGCATTACCGTTCTGGCGGTCAATGTGCTGGGCGTACTTAACATTGTGGAACGGGGCGAGACGGTACAGGCGCTCACGGACCTTGCCGGAAAGACGATCTATGCCACCGGCCAGGGCGCGACCCCCGAGGCGGCTCTTCGCTATCTTCTGACAGAGAACGGCATTGACCCGGATACGGATCTGGACATCCACTGGTGCGCCGATACCACGGAGGCGCTTGCCTACATTACGGGGGACAGCGCGGCGATCGCCATGCTCCCGCAGCCCTTTGTGACATCGGCAAAAGCTAAGGTTGAGGACCTTCGCGTGGCCTTTTCCTTAAGTGACGAGTGGGATAAGCTGGACAACGGCAGCATGCTGATCACCGGCGTCGTGGCCGCCCGCAGGGCTTTCATCGACGAGCATCCGGAGGAAGTGGCGGATTTCATGGAAGAGTATGCCGCATCGGTCGCCTTCACAGAGGAGAACCTGGATGAGGCGGCCGCCCTTGTGGCCGCCTTCGGGATCGTGCCGGCGCCCGCCCTGGCAAAGGCCGCGCTTCCGAACTGCAGTATTACCTTCCTGGCCGGGGAGGAGATGAAGGAAGCCCTGAGCGGATACCTTGAAGTTCTTTATGACAGTGATCCGGCCATGGTGGGCGGCGCTCTGCCTGGGGATGACTTTTACTATTGAGGATAACCATGCTATAGACATGTGCCGGGGGAGGAGGGGGCATGAACAAGGGAAAGAAGGATGATAGGAAAGGACAGGATGTCCTGACCCGCCTTTTGTCGGTCGCCCTGGCGCTTTTGGCCTGGCAGGCGGGGGCGGCGGCGGTTAACCGGAGCATCCTGCTGCCAACTCCCCTCTCGGTCTGCCGGCGGCTTATTGCCCTGATCGGGGAAGATGGCTTTTTGCCGACACTTTTTTTCAGCCTGGGGCGGGTGAGCGCAGGGTTCCTGCTGGGCACGGCGCTGGGACTTCTTCTTGGCGCCCTGGCCGGGCGGTATGGCCTTGTGGAGACGCTTCTGTGGCCCTGGATGCTGGTCGTCAAGGCGGTGCCGGTGGCTTCATTCGTGGTCATTTGCTTGATCTGGCTGAAAAGCCGGAACCTCTCGGTTTTTATCGCCTTTCTGGTGGTGCTGCCGGTGATCTACCAGAACATGCTGTCCGGCATACGCGCCTTGGACATAAAACTCGCCGAGATGGCAGCCGTATTCCACATGCCGTTTTGGCGGCGGGTGCGCTACATTGTTCTCCCGCAGCTTATGCCCTACCTCTCGTCAGCCGGGCGCACGACCGTCTCCATGGCCTGGAAAGCGGCCATCGCCGCCGAGATCATCGGAACGCCGGGGGGCTCCATCGGTAAGCAGGTCTACCTGTCGAAAACCTACCTGGACACGGACACGCTCCTGGCCTGGACGGTGGTGGTGGTCCTCATGGGAGGCATATGTGAAAAGCTGGTGGCGCTTCTGATACAAAAGCTTGGAAGCCATGTGGGGGCGCCTTTCGCGGACGGGGGACGGACACCTTGAGAATTGTTCTCGCGAGTATATAAAGGACTTGAGGTTTGCTATGGCTATCGATTTCAGGCATGTGTATAAAAGCTTTGGCGAGAAAGATGTGCTGCGCGATCTTTCCTGGAAGATCGAAGAGGGGACATGCCATATCCTGATGGGGCCTTCCGGGTCCGGCAAGACGACTATTCTCCGGCTCCTTCTGGGCCTTGAGACACCGTCGTCAGGGGAGATTTCGGGGCTTCCGAAAAGGAGTTCGGCTGTTTTTCAGGAGGACCGCCTCCTTCCTGGGCTCAGCGCTGAGGAGAACATAAGGGCTGTCCTGGGGAGAAAAGTCCGCCGGGAAGAGATCCGGGAGAACCTGTCCGCCGTAGGACTTTCCCCGGAAAGACGCGTCCCGGCAGGAGCGTTCAGCGGCGGCATGAAGAGGCGCCTTGCCATCGTCCGCGCCTGTATGGCCGGGGGAAGCCTCATCGTCCTTGATGAGCCCTTCCAGGGGCTTGATGAGGAAAACAAGGCAAAAGCCGCTGCCTATATCGCCCAAAAGAGGCAGGGCCGGACACTGGTCATGGCGACCCATGACGAGGCGGACGCCAGGCTCCTTGGCATACCGTATGAGAAACTTACTATGTGATATACTATAGCAGCATTCAAAAATGATAATAAAGGCAGGGTAAGCGTATCATTCGGAAGAAATGGGGACGGTTCTTTTTGCTTACGAATCACAAGAAAAAAAGAACCGTCCCCATTTCTTCCCCTGCTAACCGGAAAGAAGAGCTGATTTATAACGGGAAAGGACCGCAGAAGAAGGAGGCATGGACATGACCCAGTACGAGCTTATGAAAGCGGGCCGGATCTATGATCCGGGCGACGAGGAGATCTTAAAAGAGCAGGGCTCTTACCAGGAACTGTTATACGAGTACAATCATCTGAAACCCGAGGAGAGCGAAAGGAAGCAGGCTCTCCTTAAGAAAATGCTGGGAGCATGCGGCCAGGGATGTGCGATCGAGGCGCCTTTTTACGCCAACTGGGGCGGCGCCCATCTGTTCCTGGGCGACTATGTGTATGCCAATTTCGGCCTTACCGTGGTCGATGACGCCAATATCTATGTGGGAAGCCGCGTCAAATTCGGCCCCCACGTGACCCTTGCCACCGCCGGCCACCCCATCACCCCGGCTCTCCGGGAAAAGGGCCTCCAGTTTAACCGGGACATCCATATCGGGGATAATGTATGGATAGGTGCCGGCGCTATCATCCTTCCCGGCATCAGCATAGGCAAAAACAGTGTTATTGGCGCAGGCAGCATTGTGACCCATGATATTCCGGAGAATGTTGTCGCCGTCGGAAACCCCGCCCGGGCCATGCGGGCGATCAGTGATGAGGACAGGAAGCGGGAAGAGAAGCTTATCGGTTGAAAAAACGAATTATTCTATAGCAGTATTCAAAAATGATAATAAAGCCAGGATAAGCGTATGATTCGGAAGAATGGAGATGTTTCTTTTTCATTGTGATCCATTAAAAAAAGAACCGTCCCCATTTCTTCTCAGTATTTTTGAATACTGCTATAGCTTAAGCATAACCATATAATGGAGAGAAAGAAATGGGGTATAAAAGAATACAAATAGGCTATTACGAAAATGAAACATTAAGATTATTAGATCACTTGATGATGAGAATATCAGTAGTTATTTGCTGCATATATAACATTATAGTATTAATAGCTTATTCAAAACTACTAAAAACGCTTGGAACAACTTTTATCTATCAACCAAATGCATACAATTTGACTATTGTGCTGTTGTTTTTTGGCGTTTCTATCTGCCTTTTACTTACTGGCCTTTACGGTATTCTGACGTATCAGCGTAAACAAGGATGTTATCGCCTGGATGATGAAGGAATACATATTAAATGGTGGCTTTTCCCTGAAAAATGTGTGCCATGGGATGCAATCGAAGAAATTTTTATTATTTATGAAAGAATGGGAAGGCCGGGAGGATTTCGTTTACCCTGCTTATGTATTGTAAGAAAAGGCAAAAGAATAAAGTATAAGGACTCTTATTATGGAGCAATATTATTCTTTTTAATTGGAATTACATACACGGAGGAACGTTTCGATGAAATAAAAGGATACTATAAAAAAGACGTTATAGACCGAAGAAAATTGTATTGGTATGAAGGCTCTGAATTTTTAGAGGATTATTATTACAGACTACAGAAAAAAGGAAAATTTCCTGTCATAGAAGAGACTTGGGGTGATGTTAAAGGTGTCAGGTAACAAAGTCGGCAAAAAATGAGCAAAAAAGGGCTTCCCAAAGACAGAAAACGTCTCGGGAAGCTCTTTTCTGCTATTATGGCAGGAACGCAAATCGGAAATAGCCGCTTAGGAGTAAGGAAACAACGTGGCCTGCGCTGCCACGAGAGCGGGCAGGAAAGAAAGCTGTTCCGCTGTCGGAGCGTTTTTATGCGGCCGGCTCAAGGGCGGAGAGCATTTCCTGGATGGCGGGATACTCCTTAAACAGGGGCAGCAGACTGTTGATGTCTTCCCATCTGGTCTCGCTGATGCTCTGGCAGCCGTAGCCGGTGTCGAGGATCATTTCTTCGTGGGTCTCTGTGTCGAATTTGTTCCAGACAACGCCGTCGGCCTCGAAGTAGGGGTTCTCGGCATTGGGATCGCCGGTCTTCATGAAGCTGACGACGGCGGCTCTCCAGGCCTTGCCCATCTCGGGATCGGTGGTCTCAAGCTTGCCGACAACGGGGCGCATGGAGACGGCGTGCATGCCGCGGAGGTTCTCATCCGCGTTGTAGTTGTAGGAGCCAAGATAGGCATCGGCGCCCAGGGCATCCCACAGCTCGCAGACCATGACAGCGCTGCACTTCTGGTTGATATCGTTTTTCAGGTCCTCGTAGGAGACGATGACGTTGCGGCCGATGGCCTCGCCCCTGTCGACATAGCCCTGGATGAGGTCGTAGGCGTTCTCGGCGCCGCCCTGCTCCGGGTCGAGCTTGGCCCAGTTGGCGGAAACGATGTTCTTAAGGGCAGCGGCGGCCCACTCTTCTTCGGAAGCATTCTCGTCAAGCTTTAAGGTAGCCTTGGACAGGTCGCGGTCATACTCGCCGTCGGAGGTGACAGCGATGATCTTGATGCCGTATTTCTCGCAGGATTCCTTCATGGTCTCCAGATAGTCCTCGTAGATGACGACATTGTCGATGACATTGGTGAAGGTCTTGGACTGGTTGCCGGGATAGTAGGCGCCGATGCACTTGCTGGCGACATCCTGCTGAGCCTGCACGATAACGGTGGGGTCAAGCTCCAGGGCTTCCTTCAAGGACTTAACGCCGGTAAATTCGACAAACTGCTCGGTAAGGGCGCGGGATTCCTCCACGGTTCCGACAGAGATGGTATCCAGGGTAACGCCGCTGGACATGATGATCTTGCTGACATACTGGCAGGCATCCGGGATGATGAGGGGGGTGGAAGCCATAACAGCGCCGCCGGAGCCACCCTGGAGGGTCACATTGGCCGGGTCGCCGCCGAAGGCTGCGATGTTCTGGTTGACCCAGGCCAGCGAGGTGACAAAGTCAAGGCGGGAGAGGTTGTTGGACTTGGCATAGATATCGCCATAGTCAGCATAGTCGTCAAAGATGGAGAGGTCGATGGAGCAGAAGAAGGCGACACGCATGTTGACATTGACGATGATGAGGTTGGGGTACTCGGTCAGAAATTCGGAGAAATCGGCTCCGTTGGAGTTGGAGGAGGAGCCGCCGCCGAAGTTGACGCACACAAGCACCGGGCAGTTCTCCTCGGTGCGGTTGGCGGAGGAATAGATGTCGAGGGTCAGATAATCCTCGGTCATCTCAAGGTCGCCCCTCTGGTAGGGGATGACGGTGACATCGCCGGTGCAGTCAAAGTCCTCATCGCTCTCAACGGCGGGAACAGCTTCCTGCCATCTCTCGGCTGTGGCGTATTTGATGTTGCGGAAGGAGATGATGCCGTCCGGAGAGACAGCGCCGGTGTAATTGCCGCTGAAAGCATCCACCGTAACCGTCTCGGCCGCGTGGACCGGAAGGATGGCGAGAGCTGAAAGCATGGCAAGAGAGAGAAGTGATGCCAGGATGCGGGACGCTTTTTTCATGTTTGGAAAACCTCCTTTTTAAAAGTCGAGTGTTCAAAAAAGTGAACACAGGAGGATTATAACAAATAGAAGCAGGGGATGCAAGGAATACGAGCACAATTTGACCATGAAAAAGTGTGCAAAAACCGGCAACATAGAGATAGTGCACAAGCGAGCCATGGAAAGCTCTCCTTAAGCTTACATTTGTCACTATTCACAGCCGAAAGAAAATGGCTTTGGATTGACGCGCGGGAAGAAATGGGGACGGTTCTTTTTTCTTGTGAAAAGAACCGTCCCCATTTCTTCCTGCTATATATTTAGAGCATCTGCATGACCCACGTAACGATCGGCACGGTGACGATGCTGAGGAGCGTGGAGACGCTGACGCACGCGGAGGCGAATTTGTAGTCGCCGCCGTATCGCTCGGACATGGCCGCGGTGTTCGAGGCCACGGGCATAGCCAGCAGCGTCACGCAGACCTGCGCCGCCAGAGGCTCCACCCCGATAAGCTTAAGCGCCACGGCAAAGAAGAGAGGAAAAGCGAACTGGCGCAGGAAGCAGACAAACAGGACCGACCGGTCAAAAAGCTTTCTAAAGTCCATATGAGCCAGGGTGGCGCCGATGAGGATCATGGACAGGGGGCCGGTCATGCTACCCAGGTTACTGATGGCTGTGCCGAAAACCCCGGGGATCGTAAGGCCCGTAGCCCACAGAAAAGCTCCGATGTAGATGGTGACGACCATGGGATTCAAGAGCACATTTTTGACAAAGCCGCCCTTTTTCTGCTTGACAAAGAAGCTGATGCCGATCGTCCATTGCAGGATGCGGGGCGGGATCAGGTACATACTGGCATAAAAGACGCCCATCTCTCCGAACACCAGGCTGATGATGGGAAGGCCGGCGTTTCCGGCGTTGCTGAACATGGTCCCGTACATGAGGACGGCCCAGCGGTTCTTGGGCTGGTTCCGCCACAGAAAGCGGCCGAAGAGGCCGGTGAGAAGGCAGCCGGCCAGAGAGATGAGGATAACGGCCAGGGAGGACATAAGCTCATCCCCGGTGACTTGCTTATTAAAGGCGGCAAGCACCATCATGGGCATGGCAATGTCCATGAGAACCCGAACCAGGACTTCCCGGTTATCCTCCCGGATGATGCGAAGACGGCTGACAATAAAGCCGCAGAGCATGTACAGGAAGAGGAGAAGCTGGGTGTCGATCATTTTGCGCACAATATCATTCATTTTAAAAGGAGCTCCCTTGCAGTGATATGAAGGTATGGAGGTGTTTACCTACCTCAGGGAGAGAAGCCTCCCACCTGTGCCGGTGGTGGGGGCTCCTCTCCCTGAGATAAACGCTCCGCAAGGATGCGCACGCGCGCTATAAGGTAATTGCTGCCTAGAGGCAGCAGCGCGCGGCGCGCAAGTCCTGCGGGGCGAGACTTGAAAAAACAGGCACGCTGCGGACGCAGAGGCATGCCTGTCAATGGGCGGCGGTTATCTCATCGAGGGTCCTCGGGGTATAATGGATCCCGGGGAGCATGGCGCCGATATTATACATGCGGCAGACATCCTTTCGCACATAAAGCCCCTGCAAAAGTCGCTTGGCATTTTCCGTGACATTCCACTCATAAGAACTGTGAACATGTCCATAGAGGTGGTACCAGCCAAAGTAATGGTCCCGGAAAGCGATGATGGGATAGTGGCACAGCACCACATGGCGCCCCTCATCCTCAATCTCGGCATAGGAAACAGCCTCTTCAAAAAGAGGGCGGCAAGCCTGCACAGCCTTGGGATCATCATGGTTCCCGATGATCAGAGATTTGCGCCCGGAAAGACGGGAGAGGATCGCTTCCCAGCGGGAAGCATCCCCCGCACAGAAATCCCCCAGGATCCACGTCAGATCATCAGGCCCGACGACCCGGTTCCAGTTAGCGATCATAGCCTCGTTCATTTCCAGAACGCTGTTAAAAGGGCGGTTATCGTAGGCAATGATGCTGTCATGGTCAAAATGCATATCAGAAATATAGCGGATAATCATAATTATTTTCAAATAAAAGAAAAGGGTTTACCTGCCGGTAGGGTGTGGGTGCGCCATGCGTCCTCTAAGAGTTATATGTTACTTTTACCTGGCGGTAGGGTTTTGGGGTGCGCTATGTTTTCTATAACTTTCTCTATTTTACTTTTACCTGGCGGTAGGGTTTTGGGTGCGCTATGTTTTCTATAACTTCCTCTATTTTACTTTTACCTGGCGGTAGGGTTTGGGGTGCGCTATGTTTCCTATAACCTTCTCTATGTTACTCTTACCTGGCGGTAGGCGCAGGGGAGGGGGGGCCGCTCAGAGTTGCGGGGCCCGCGTCCCCCTCCCCCCAGGGGCACGCCCGCTTTTTGTTGTGAGAGAGGGATACTTAAGAGTAGGCAATCTTCCGGAAGAGCATATCGACTGTTGGGGAGGAGTGGACTAAAGTGTAAAATTTTTTTGGAACATGCGGCATTCGACGGTTTGCTATCAGGTTTCGATAGTGACAGGCGGAAAAGGAAGGCACATTCTTTCTTACAATCAACATAATCTCGCATTTCGTCTAAAAATATCAGCTTTCACAAACAATTGGCATGCTCTTAGGAAGAAATGAGGACAAACCGTCGAATACCACATGTTTCAGAAAAGATTTACTCTTTAGTCCATCCCTCACCAACAGTCGATGTGCTCTTCAAGGGGATTTGCTACTCTTAAGTATCCCTCCCTCACAACAACAAGCGTGCGTGCCCCTGGGGGGAGGGGTGCAG
>CAMNNO010000088.1 GCA_946545475.1 uncultured Blautia sp. | reverse complement strand
GGCTATTTTTACGAGGCTATTTTTACGAGGCTATTTTTACGAGGCTATTTTTACGAGGCTATTTTTACGGTATCGCAGGAGGGGCTTCTCCCCTCCTACGCGATTTATGCCACGGAGAGGGATAGATGAAAGAGATCTTGCAGGATATCGAGAAGGAGAGCTTTAAGCCGGTCTACCTGTTTTATGGCGAGGAGACATACCTTCTTCACGATTACGAAAAACGCCTCCGGGACGCCCTGTCGCCTCCGGGCGATGAGATGAATTTTTTTATGGCCCAGGGAAAGGATGTCCCGGTCCGGGAGGTTATCGATTTTTGCGATACCCAGCCGTTCTTCGCCCCTCGCCGGACCGTCCTTCTAAAAAATACCGGCTTTTTCAAAAAGACGGACGAGGACCTGGCCTCCTACCTTAAAAGCCTGCCCTCCTATGCCCACATCCTTTTCTGCGAGGAAGAGGTGGACAAGAGGAGCCGCATGTATAAGGCGGCGAGTGCCGTCGGGACGGTGGTGGAGTTTGCGCGCCTGGACGAGGGAAAGCTGACCGAGTGGGCGGCCATGTACCTGGCCCGAAACGGCCGCCGCATCCGCGAAGGGGACGCGCGCGCCCTGATCGCCATGACCGGGGACGACATGGGAAACCTGAAAAACGAGCTGGACAAACTGATCGCCTATACAGAAGGCCAGGGGGCTGTTTCCATGGCGGATATAGCCGCTGTCTGCACATCGCGGACAGAAAACCACATTTTCGACATGGTCTCCGCCGTAGCCAGCAAAAACCAGAGGCAGGCCATTCAGCTATACACTGACCTCCTCTCTCTCCGAGAGCCCCCCCTTCGCATTCTCTTCCTGATCACCCGCCAGTACCGCCAGATGCTTCTCGCCAAGCGCTTCCAGTCCGAAGGCCTCTCCCAGGCAGAAATAGCAAAAGAGCTCGGCGTAAAGCCCTTTGCGGTCAAAAACATCCTTTCAGTAGCCAAAAGATACCCCATATCCCAGCTGGAGGACATGCTGGAAGGCTGCGTACAAGCCGAAGAAGATGTCAAGACCGGCCGCCTTGGGGACCAGCTCAGCGTCGAAATGCTGATCATCCGCTACAGCAGTGCAACGGTGTGAACCGCGGTGTGAGCTTTAAAGCGGCAGTGAAATCCGATCACAAGTATAAAAAATAAAAAAAGCAATATACATGGGAGGTAACAGCTAGATGACATTCATTATTCTGGACCTTGAAATGAACCAGGTAAAAGCAGGAAAGCGCGAAAGGCCAGCCCTTCACCGTGAGATCATTGAAATCGGCGCGGTAGCCCTTAACGAAAGCTTCGAGGAAGTCGGCAAATTCATGACATATGTGCAGCCCACCCTGAACCCCGTGATCGAGGCGGAGATCGAAAAGCTGACGGGTATCTCGACAGCCATGGTACAGGATGCCCCTCTGTTCAACGAGGCGATGGAGAGCTTCCTCTCCTGGCTCGCCGGCCTTCAGGACGAGGTGCAGCTGGTGGAGTGGAGCAACAGCGACAGGACGCAGATGCTCAAGGAGCTGGCCGCCAAGGCCTATCCCATGGATGACCCGAATACGGCCCTGCTGGAAAACTGGCATGACCTCCAGAAGGAATTTGGCCGGGTCCTGGGGCTTACCCGGTCGGTTTCCCTTGAGAACGCCCTCATGTACGCCGGGGAGGACTTTGAGGGCAGGCAGCACGACGCCTTTTACGACGCCAGGAATACCGGATACCTGATGGCGATGATCCGCGACCCGGAAGGGCACAGGACCGAGCTGGACAAGGTCAAGGAATACCTGAAACCGAAATCCATCGGAACATCCATGGGCGATCTGTTTGATTTTTCCAAGCTTAATCTGTAATGCTTTTGCAGAAGGGAAGGACTCCCGCAAGAGGCCTGGCCCCTTTGCGGCACATATATCGGACGTGCAGGAGGGGAAGCTTCCCTTCCTGCACGATTTGACGTTTTTATGCAGATTTATGTTGAATTTCGTCTTCTGTTGCGTTAAAATTTTCAGAGATTTTTATGTCCGAACACATTTTCACCAAAGAACAGAAAAAAGGATGAATGAAGAAAAGGAGGTTAACGGAAAATGGAAGACAACAGGTTTCACAAGCAGCTGTCACCTCTGAATGCCTGGGCTTTTTCCTTTGCCTGTATTATCGGCTGGGCGGCATTCGTTATGCCGGCAACGGTATTTCTTCCGCAGGGCGGCATCCTGGGCTCGGTCCTGGCTTTTTCGCTGGGCGCTGTGCTTATGGGGGTAGTGGCGCTTAACTATCATTATCTGACGCAGGACTGCCCGGTCCAGGGGGATATCTACTCCCTTGTCAAGACGGTCCTTCCGCAGGAGCACGCTTTTGCGGCCGGCTGGGCCATTATTCTTTCCCACCTGTGCTGCATTCCGCTGAATGCCCGGGCTCTGGCCAATTTTACGCGCCTGTTTCTGGAAGAGGTTTTCGACATCCGCTTCCATGTCCGTTCGAGCCTGTCCAATTCCCTTCTGGTGGAGCTTATCATCATGATCCTTGCCCTTGTCGTTATCGGGCTCCTGAACATTCAGGGGATCAGGGTGACGGGCATCTTCCAGACGTTTCTGGCCCTGGTGCTGCTGGGCGGCTTTGTGTGTATATTTATCGGCGCCTGCTTTAGCGGCGAAAAAGCGGAGGGCGTTCTTACGCCGGCGCTTTATCCGGGAAAGAGCGGTTTTTCTTCTTTCCTGTCCATTTTTTCCCTGGTGCCCTGGGCTTTTGTCGGTTTCGACTCCCTGCCCATGCTTTCCCAGGAGATCCGGTTTTCCAAAAAGAAGATCGGCTCCATTATGATCGTGGCTGTCCTGGCGGGAACCTTCATCTATATCGGGGGCATTTTTATCGCCCTTCTCGGCATGCCGACGGCCTATGACAGCTGGCCGGAGTATGTGGATCATTTTAGCGGCATCCAGGGCATAAACAGCGTGCCGGTCATCAGCGCGGCCGGGCGCCTCATGGGAAGATGGGGCATCACCATAGCCCTGTATTCGGCGGGCGCCGCCATCCTGACGGGCCTGATCGGCTTTTTCGCCTCAGTCAGCCGCCAGCTTTACGGTATGGCCAAGGACGACATGCTCTTTGCCTGGCTGGCCAAGCTTCATCCCAAGAACGGCGTTCCCGTAAATGCCGTCTACTTTATCGTGACCGTGGCCATTGCCATCAATCTTATGGGAAACGGCATCACAACCATCGAGGAGATGGCTTCCGCATGCACCTCCTTTGGCTATGGATACTGCTCCCTGTCCGCGTTTTTAAAGGCCAGGAAGGAGAAAAATACCTTTTTCCGGATCGTGGGGGGCGTGGGGACGATCGCGTGCCTGTTCTGGATGCTGCTCCTGTTCTTCCCGATCAACGGCATCGACGCGGCCATAAGCACCAAGGGCGTGGTATTCCTCGGAATCTGGATCTTTATCGGTATCTGGGGCTATGCCTACTCCTGCATGAAGAAGGGGCAGGGCTGAAAAAGACGGCTGAATTTTCGCCGCGTAAGATTTTGGAGGTTTGAGGCTGCGTCATCTTTATACGATGCGGCCATACAGGCGAGACTTGAATTTTAAAGAATGGAGAGTGTGCACATGCATCGCGCAGGAAAGGATGGAGCTCTACGCTACCTGGATTTTGCTCTTTTAGATATTTTATGCATGCAGTTCTCTTTGATCATGGCCTACTGGCTGACCGGCCATAGCGGCCTTATCTATCTGGAAACCGATTACCGGATACAGGCATGCATCTTTTTCAGCGCACAGATGGCGCTGGGACTTTTTTCAGACTGCTATGACGGCATACTGAACCGGGGGCCTTACGCGGAATTTTGGGTCCTTTTGCGGTATGTGGCGGAGGTCTGGCTCCTTGGGGGCGTGTTTATTCTCATGACCGGTCTGGATGTCTCGTTTATCCAGCTTGTCATGGCCTCTATCTTTTATTTTGACATTGACTTTTTCCTCCGGCGCTCCAATAAGGCCAGGCACTATAATAAGGGGATCGACCAGAGGCGGATCGTGCTGGTGACATCCAGCGTCCTGGCCCGCAAGGTGGTCGAGCGCTTCCGGAAAAGCAAAATGGCCAACCTTCATGTGATCACAGGTATCGTCCTGCTGGATGACATCGACCGGGAACAGTTTGCGGACCTGGGCATTCCGGTCCTTTGCGCCGGTGATGATAATATTTTTGACGAGCTTTCCCACTGGTGGATCGACGACGCTCTGTACCTGGCCTCGGAGAAGGATGTCTACCCCAAGAACCTTATGGAAAGCTTCCTGGTCATGGGCGTGACGATCCATTACAGCCTGTCCATCCTGGATGAATTTGCCTTCGCCAAGGCGGATGTCCAGGATATGGGGGACTATAAGGTCATCTCGAACTCGATCCATTTTGTCACGGACCGCTCTCTGCTGTTTAAGCGGATACTGGATATCCTCGGAGGGCTGGTGGGGACCATCGCCACGGGCATTCTGTTCATCTTTGTCGCCCCGGCAATCTATATCAAGTCCCCGGGCCCGATCTTTTTCGCCCAGGAGAGGGTAGGCCTTAACGGGCGCATCTTCCGGCTCTATAAGTTCCGGAGCATGTATATGGACGCGGAAAAGAGAAAGGCCGAGCTGATGGCTAAAAATAAGATCCAGGACGGCCTGATGTTCAAGATGGAGGACGACCCCCGCATCATCGGAAGCGAGAAGAAGGGAAAGGATGGGAAGCCCAAAGGGATCGGCAACTTTATCCGAAATACCAGCATCGATGAGTTCCCGCAGTTCTTTAATGTCTTAAAGGGCGATATGAGCCTTGTCGGGACCCGCCCGCCGACACTGGACGAGTGGAAAAAGTATTCGCCCCATCACCGGGTACGCATGAGCGCCAAGCCAGGCATCACGGGCATGTGGCAGGTCAGCGGCCGCAGCAGTATCACCGATTTTGAAAAGGTGGTTGAGCTGGACAGGACATATATCGAAAACTGGAGCCTGGGGCTTGATATTAAGATCCTGATCCGAACCGTGAAGGTCGTCCTGAAACACGAGGGAGCCAGCTGACGGAAAAACCTACCGCAACTGTCAACATGGCATCTGCTTTGTTAGTGTTGACATTTTAACGCTTTTCATGTACATTAAACTATACAAATGTTCAAAAAGTAAGGATATCATCATGCGGCCAGCCCCGCAGGGAAAGGGGGCGGCCGCATGGGCAGGATATGAGCCAAAGATAGTTTTTGAATAAAAGATAGTTTTTGAATATAAAGATAGTTTTTGAATATAAAGATAGTTTTTGAACAAAAGATAGTTTTAAAGATAGTTTTATAGAAAGAAATTTTTATAGAAATTTTCATAGAAAGGAAAAGGATGTGTTATGAGTACTTCCTTGCATACAGGACCGGATGGGACCGCACCGGATGCCTCCGGCACAGAAACCGGCGGTGATGGAAGAGCAGGGAGTAAAAGAGATAGGAAAAAATATGAAAGCCGGCCGTTATCCCGAAAGTTTCTTGGCATGCAGCACTGGCAGATGATCAGCGGCCTTCTGGTCCTCTACGATATCCTGGCGGTAAACCTTTCCTATTTCTTAGCCTTATGGATCCGCTTCGACTGCACCTACAGCCGGATCGGCCGGACATACATGAACGCGTGGCTGTCCTTTGCCGGGTTCTACACAGTTGTCTGCCTGCTGGTCTTCTGGCTCCTGCGCCTGTATAAGAGCGTCTGGCGCTTTGCCAGCTTTAACGAGCTGTCCCGGGTGCTGCTCTCCTCCGTCATTACGGGGGCCTTCCATGTGGTGGGGATCACATTTATGTACCGCCGCATGCCCATTGCCTACTACTGCATAGGCATTTTCCTGCAGACGGGCATGGTCCTCGGCGTGCGGTTTTCCTACCGCTTTATCCTGCTCATGAAATCCAAAAAGGGCTCGCCGAGGGGCCGGGTCATGATCATCGGGGCCGGCGCGGCCGGGCAGATGATCCTGCGGGAGATTCAGGCGGCCAGGGAGATCCAGGATAAGGTCTGCTGCATTATTGACGATAACCCCAACAAGTGGAACCGCTTTGTCAACGATGTCCCCGTTGTCGGCGGCAGGGATCATATCCTGGCTGCCGTGGAAAAGTATAAGATCGACAAGATCCTCCTGGCCATCCCCAGCGCGACGGCCGAGCAGAAGAGGGATATCCTGGATATCTGCAAGGAGACGGAGTGCGAGCTCAAGAGCCTTCCGGGCATGTACCAGCTGGTTACCGGAAAGGTTTCCTTAAGCCATATGCAGAACGTCTCGGTTGAGGACCTTCTGGGGCGGGAGCCGATACGCGCGGATATGGAAGAGGTCTTTAACTTCCTGAACGGGAAGACCGTCCTGGTCACCGGCGGAGGCGGCTCCATAGGGAGCGAGCTCTGCCGCCAGATCGCCGCGCACAACCCCAAGTGCCTGATCATTTTTGACGTTTACGAGAACAATGCCTACAGCATCCAGCTGGAGCTTAAGGAGAAATATCCCGCCCTCCACCTGGAGACCCTGATCGGCTCGGTGCGCGACAGCCGCCGCATGTTTGAGATCATGGACCGCTTCCGCCCGGATGTCGTTTACCATGCGGCCGCCCATAAGCATGTGCCCCTCATGGAGGACAGCCCCTGTGAGGCGATCAAGAACAATGCCATCGGCACCTATAAGACGGCCTATGCCGCCATGGTCCACGGCTGCCAGCGCTTTGTCCTGGTCTCCACGGATAAGGCGGTCAACCCGACCAACATCATGGGCGCCAGCAAGCGCCTGTGCGAGATGATCATCCAGAGCTTTGACGCCAAGATAAAGGCCGGGAAGGCCGATGAGATCCCCCAGCTTTTCACGCATGTCGGCATCGAGAACGCGGATAAGGACGGCACCGGAAACGTTTTCCGGAATATAAAGACAGAGTTTGTGGCTGTCCGCTTCGGCAACGTGCTTGGCAGCAACGGCTCGGTCATCCCTATTTTCCGCAAGCAGATCGAAAAGGGCGGCCCGGTCACGGTGACGCATCCGGACATCATCCGCTATTTCATGACCATCCCCGAGGCCGTCAGCCTGGTCCTTCTGGCCGGCACCTATGCCAGGGGCGGCGAGATCTTTGTGCTGGATATGGGAAGCCCGGTCAAGATCGTGACTCTGGCCAGGAACCTCATCCGCCTGTCCGGATATGTGCCGGACAAGGACATCAAGATCGAGTATTCCGGCCTGCGCCCGGGCGAGAAACTGTACGAGGAGAAGCTTATGGCTGAGGAAGGCCTCAGAAAGACCGATAACGACCTCATCCATATCGGCTGCCCGATCCCCTTTGACACGGATGTCTTCCTGTCGAAGCTGGAGGCGCTCATGCTCGCCGCCTATTCGAACAAGGCCAACATATTTGAGCTGGTGGAGGATATGGTGTCCACCTATCACCACAGCCCGGCTTTGGAAAATCAGCTCCCGCCGGTACCGAAAGAAAAAAAGCATATGAATGATGACGTCTGACATGCGGCGCATGCCGCGGCGGGGACATGGCATCAAAAGCCAGCAGAAAACAAAATAATCCACCTGTACGGTTGCTCGTATAATAACGGTTTTAATTGCAATTTCATCGCATTAAAACCGTTATTATACGGCAACCGTACAGGTGGAAAAAATGATCGCAGGAGATGGGCTTAAGGACCTTTTAGAGGGCACGGTTCCCGTCTCCTGCGATTTTTCTTATTTCTGTATATTGCCAAACGCCTGAAAATATGTTACAACAATGTTACGCTAATTAACAAAAAGGAAACATCCGAAGAAGCGGGAGGTTATGAAATGATCGATCTGGTAGATGTGACCAAATCTTATGGAAAGGGACTTCCGGCACTGAACCATGCCACCCTGCATATTGAAAAGGGAGAATTTGTTTTTGTCGTGGGCACCAGCGGCTCCGGCAAATCCACACTGATCAAGCTGCTTTTAAAGGAGCTTGACGCCACCAGCGGGAATATTACCGTCAGCGGGGAGCGCCTTAACCGCATGCGGCCCCGGCGGATACCGAAATTCCGGCGCAAGATCGGGGTCGTGTTCCAGGACTTCCGCCTTCTCAAGGACAGGAACGTTTATGAAAACGTGGCCTTTGCCCAGCGCGTCATCGGGCGGCCGACCCGCGTGATCAAAAGCCGTGTGCCCGAGGTGCTCCAGGAGGTTGGCCTGGCGGATAAATATAAGTCTTTCCCGGACGAGCTTTCCGGTGGCGAGCAGCAGAGGGTGGCCCTGGCCAGGGCGCTTGTCAACCGGCCGGACATCCTGCTGGCCGATGAACCCACGGGCAACCTGGATCCCAGGACCTCGGACGAGATCATGGCCCTTCTGGACCAGGTCAACGAGAGGGGGACCACGGTCCTTGTGGTGACCCATAATAAAGATATTGTCAACGCCATGAGAAAGCGCGTAGTCACCATGCGCAACGGCGTGATCGTGAGCGATGAGCAGGAAGGAGCCTATCATGAGGCCTAGTACCATCTGGTATATCATTAAGCAGGGGTTTAAAAACATCCGGCGCAACTGGATGTTTTCGGTGGCCTCTATTCTGAATATGGCGGCCTGTATTTTCCTGGTCGGCGTGTTTTACGTGATCATGGCCAATGTCAACCATAACGTCAGGCTGGCGGAGGGCAAGATCCCGATCACGGTCTTCTTTGAGATCGGCACCACCCAGGAGGAGATCGACTGGGTCGGCGAGCAGATCCGGGCCAGGCCCGATGTCCAGACGATAACCTTCGTCTCGGCCGACGAGGCCTGGGACAATTTCTCCAAGACCATGTTTCCGGAAAACTCCGCGGCCGCCGAGATCTTCCGGGACGACAACCCGCTAGTCAATGACTCGAATTACCAGATAACGGTAAACAACATCAGCCTGCAGAGCAGCCTGGTCAAATATATCGAGGGACTGGACCATGTGCGGGAGGTCAAGCAGTCCGTGCGGGCCGCGGATTTCCTGACGGACTTTATCCGGATGCTGAACATTGTGTCGCTGGTGATCATCGGCATCCTTTTGCTGCTCTCCCTCTTCCTGATCAGCAATACGGTATCCATCGGCATTTCCGTCCGCAAGGAAGAGATCAGCATCATGAAATACATCGGGGCGACAGACCGCTTCGTCCGCGCGCCCTTCGTGCTGGAGGGCGTCCTCCTGGGCGCCGTGGGCGCGGCCATACCGCTCATCTCCCTGTATTTTGTCTACGAGACGGCCATCCGCTACATATGGGAGTATTTCAACGTCCTGTCCGGGTCCGTGGAATTTCTCAGCGTGGAGAGGGTCTACCGCGTACTCCTGCCCATGGGCATCCTCCTGGGCGTGGGCGTCGGGTACTTAAGCAGCAGCTTTACCTCGCGCAGGCACGTGAGGGTCTGACAGAAGCGGCGGCTCTTAGAGCGTTGAATAAGGAAAAAATGGGGAAGAAATGGGGACGGTTCTCTTTTCTTGAAATTATAAGAAAAGAGAACCGTCCCCATTTCTTCCCCATATCTCAGAAAATCATGTGTTTATCCTGAAACGGCGGCTCTTTACAGTTGAAGAAAACCGGAACAGATGATATGATTAGGCCGATAAGGGCAGCGCCGCGAAAGGGCGGCCTGCGCCATAAAGCTGGATAGCAGATGGAGGAAGAGAAATGGACAGCGAGACAAAAGAGGAATACGGGGAAAGAGAAGACAATACAGAAACCGGCGGCGATCTTTTAGAGGAGCTTATGACGGGCTGGGGGCGGAAGAAAAATAAGGGTGAGAACTGGGGCTTTTTTTCCGGGATCGTCGTCGGCATTTTTGTTACCGCGGTTTTATTTACGAGCATGAACTGGCTGCCGGTGCTTATGGGGCACAGCTACGCCTTCACAAGCTCATCCCGCCGCCTTAAGCTCCAGACCCTGGAGGCCATTATCAGCGAGGACTACCTCTACGATGTGGATGAGGATACCCTGGCCGACGGCGCCTATGCCGGGCTGGTCGCCTCCCTTCAGGATCCCTATTCCGTTTATTATACGGCGGAGGAATACAAGACGATCAATACCTATACCCAGGGAACATATTCCGGCCTTGGCATTGTCATGGGCCTCCGGGAGGACGGGGCCGTGGAGATCCGGGAGGTATATGGAGACAGTCCGGCGGAGGAAGCGGGGCTGCTTCCCGGCGATCTCATCCGCTCCATGGACGGGGAGTCCTGCGAGGGCATGTCCCTGGCCGAGATCGCCGCGTATGTCCGGCAGGGAGGAAAGGAGAGCGTGCAGCTTGGCATTGAGCGGGAAGGGGAGGAAGACCTCCTCATGCTTACCGTATCCATACGCAGCATAGACCTCCATATGGTGGAAAGCGGGATGATGGAAGATCAGGTGGGATATATCCGCATCATGGAGTTCACCGGAAACAGCGCTTCCCAGTTCCATGAAGCCTACGCCTCCCTCAGGGACCAGGGCATGACATCTCTTGTCGTCGACCTCAGAGGCAATCCCGGCGGGCTTCTGACCAGCGTCTGCGATATCCTGAGGGAGATCCTGCCCGAGGGGCTTATCGTCTATGCCGAGGATAAAAACGGGAACCGCCAGGAGGAGACATGCGAAGGCGCGTCCCCCATCGACATTCCCATGGCGGTGCTGGTGAACAGCCAGAGCGCCAGCGCCTCCGAGATTTTTGCCGGAGCCGTCCAAGATTACGGCCTGGGGCCCGTGATCGGATCGGTAACTTTTGGGAAAGGCGTTGTGCAGAGCATACGGGTCTTCCAGGACGGCAGCGCGGTCAAGCTGACAAACTCCCACTATTACACCCCCCTGGGACACGACATCCACGGAACCGGCGTCCAGCCGGACATCGCCGTTTCGGAGGTAGAAGGAGCCGATGCGCCTTTGCAGGCGGCGCTCGATTACTTTGAAAGAAGCCCTGAGTCAAGATCATAGACCTGCCAAGCTTGCGACGCGAAGCCATGCGTGCTTCTTTCATACGTAAAAGATGGATATAAGTAAAAAGAAACAAAATATCCTATTTTTTGGTTGCCGTATGGGCTCTTTGATGGTATCATAAAAGAACGAAAAACCCCACGACATAGTATTGCGAACCAGAAAGCAGGCATGAAGGGAAAACGCCAAAAGCGGATTCGTCTATTTATAGTATACGCACGAATTTTCAGCGGAAATGTGTCCGCTTGCAGCGGCGAAAATTCGGCGCGGGAAACGAATGAAAACGCAAGCGTTTTATTCGCTTCCTAATAATAAATAAAAACATTAAGGGGGATGGTACATAAAAATGAGAGAATATGTTATTACGACAGACAACAATGCAGACCTTCCGGATTCCTATATGCAGGAGCACGGCGTAGGCTGCACCTATCTGACCTACCAGATGGACGGCGTCGCCTATTCCCACGAGAATTTCCAGCCTACGGATGTCTTTTACAACGCCATGCGCAAGGGCTCCCTGCCCACCACGGCCCAGGTCAATCCGGAACAGTGTACGGTGATGATGGAGCCCTACCTCAAGGAGGGAAAGGACATTCTGCATCTGGCCTTCTCCTCGGGCCTGAGCGGCACGTATAATAACAGCAAGATCGCCGCCGATGAGCTGATGGAAAAGTATCCGGACCGCAGGATCATCGTCATCGACACCCTGGCGGCTTCCCTCGGCCAGGGCCTTCTGGTCCATTACGCCTGCCGGATGAAGGAGCAGGGCCAGGATATGGACGCGGTGGCGGCCTGGGTGGAAGAGCACAAGAAAAACGCGATCCATCTCTTTACGGTCAGCGACCTGTTCCACCTGCACAGGGGCGGCCGCGTCTCCAGGACGACAGCCGTGGTGGGAACCGTGCTGAACATTAAGCCGATCCTCCATGTGGACGATGAAGGGCGCCTGGTCAACATCGGAAAGGTGAGGGGCCGCAAAAAATCTGTCCAGGAGCTGGCCGTCCTCATGGACGATAAGCTGGGCAGCTATAAGGACAGCATCGATACTATTTTTATCAGCCACGGCGACTGCCTGAGCGATGCCGAGTACCTGAGGGATGAGGTGGCCAAGAAGTATCCTATTAAGGAGGTCCTTATCAACCCCATCAGCGCGACCATCGGGGCTCATTCCGGGCCGGATACACTGGCCCTGTTCTTCCTTGGGGATCATAGATAAGAGGGGGGCTGCCCCCTTTACCCCCGAAATGCGGGCATTTGGTCCGGTTATATGAATATGGTGGATAGCTTCCCGGTTTACAGCGGGCAATGCTTTAGGAGCTGGCACAGGAGTGATAGAGTTCTCCAACTGTCAGCTCCTTTTATTCTACTTTTACCTGGCGGTGGGCTTGAGGGGGGGGCTATGTCTCTTTTATTGCTATTTTTATTTTACTCTTGCCTGCCGGCAGGATGGTGGGAGTGCCATGTTCGCTTTATCCCTTATATTTTACTCTTACCTGGCGGTAGGATGGTGGGAGCGCCATGTTCGCTTTATCCCTTATATTTTACTCTTACCTGGCGGTAGGATGGTGGGAGCGCCATGTTCGCTTTATCCCTTATATTTTACTCTTACCTGGCGGTAGGATGGTGGG
>CAMNNO010000087.1 GCA_946545475.1 uncultured Blautia sp. | reverse complement strand
TCTGGTGAACCATTTAACAGAAGCCACAGACCTTTATGGTCTGTGGTAGTTCACCACATGTTATCGCGGCCAGGCCGAAGGCCGCCTGCGATAACACGCAATATGACCAGGAAATGCACGTCTCCCGGTTTCGGGGTGCATTCCCTGGTTCCGTTTTTTCATTATTATTGTGGCATCGCAGGTTTTGCCCGCTTTGCTAGCTTAACCTTTTACGGCCCGTTTGTCAACTAAAATCTTATTTATCATTCATCATGAAATGGATCAGACGGTCGATATCTTCTTTTTCATAGGCCACAAGCTCCAGCTCCGGGATCTCCCCGTTGGAGAAGATCTTGGCCAGGGACACGTACTGCGATAGCTTGGATTTCAAGTTCAGGCGGTCTCCCTCGCCGGTCACCAGCTCAACTCTTCCCTTGCATGCGTCGATTGCCTTAAAAAACTCATCAATGTTTGCAATATTTTTAACTTTCATAACTCAAAAACTCCTTTCCACGCGTCGGTCCTTTTCACATGGCGCGTGTCTTTTTTTCTTTGTCCTTTTCTTGTTTACGCGGCCATTATAAGGCCTGGGGCCCCGAAAAGCAAGAGCAAGGATAGCCAAAAAGGAAAGAGGTTTCGTTAAAATTTTATCTATCTTTTCGTAACAATCTGCATATTTTCGTCATACAAATGTCAAAAAGCCCACAGCCAGAGCTTTTGCCCTGGCTGTGGGCTTCCCCTTTTTTCCTATCAGTAGGTATCAGTAGGTGAATATGGCCACTCCGTAAGGAGCCAGCGGATAGGCGACGCTGTTATCCCGGTTGTCGCAGTTGACGGCCTCGGCTTTGTAAAGCTTCGGGGTCTCCAGAATACCGTTTTCGTCCATGATCAGGCGGTAGTTCTTCTTTTGGGGAACGCCCACCCGGTATTCCGGCCGCTCGATGGGGGTGAAGTTGCAGACCACGAGGAGGTTGTTCTTCCCGTTGGGTGTCTTGCGGACAAAGCTGAATATGCTGCGGTCGCCGTCGTTGGCGTTGATCCACTCGAAGCCTTCCTCGTCGTCATCCATGCCGTAGAGGGCCGGATACTTGCGGTAGAGCGTCAGAAGATCCCGCACATAATCCTTGAGGTCCTTATGGTCCTGCTCGGCCAGGAGGAACCAGTCAAGCTCGCGCTCCTCGCTCCATTCCCGCAGCTGCCCGAAGTCCTGTCCCATGAACAGGAGCTTTTTGCCCGGATGGCAGAACATAAAGGTATAGGCCGCCTTAAGGTTCTTGAACTTATCCGGCAGGGGCCCGGGCATCTTGTTCAGCATGGAACACTTAAGGTGCACGACCTCATCGTGGGAGAGCACCAGCACATACTTCTCGCTGTAGGCATACATCATGGAGAAGGTCATGCGGTTGTGGTTGAACTTGCGGAAGAAAGGGTCCAATTTCATGTATTCCAGGAAGTCGTTCATCCAGCCCATGTTCCACTTGAGGGAGAAGCCCAGGCCGCCGTCCTCGGGCCGGCCCGTGACAAGGGGCCAGGCGGTGGATTCCTCGGCGATCATGACAACGCCTTTATTGCGCCCCAATATCAGGGAATTCAGATGCTTAAAGAACTCGATAGCTTCCAGGTTCTTGTTGTCGCCGTACTTATTGGCTACCCACTCGCCGTCCCTCTTGCCATAGTCCAGGTACAGCATGGAAGCCACGGCATCCACCCGGAGGCCGTCCACATGGCACTCCTCGACCCAGAACAGGGCATTGCCGATGAGGAAGTTTTTCACCTCGGGGCGGCCGTAATTATAGATCTTGGTCCCCCAGTCCGGATGCTCGCCCTGGCGGGGATCCTCGTGCTCGTAGACGGCTGTTCCGTCAAACATGGCAAGGCCGTGAGCGTCCTTGGGGAAGTGGGCCGGAACCCAGTCCAGGATGACGCCGATCTTGTGCTGGTGCATGTAATCCACAAAATATTTAAAATCCTGGGCCGTGCCGTAGCGGGAGGTGGGCGCGTAGTAGCCGGTCACCTGGTAGCCCCAGGAGCCGTCGAACGGATGCTCGGCAATGCCCATCAGCTCCACATGGGTGTAGCCCATTTCCAGGACATAGTCAGCCAGGCGCTCGGCAGCCTGACGGTAGTTGTAAAAACCTTCTTTATTCTCCTCGGACCACGGATGCTTCATCCAGGAGCCAATGTGGACCTCGTAGATCGCCATCGCGTCTTTTTTCTCGTCAAATTTCTGGCGGTTTTTGATCCAGGAGGCGTCATGCCATTCATAGTCGTGGATGTCCGAAATGCGGGACGCCGTGCCCGGGCGCTTCTCCGCCTCGTTGGCATAGGGGTCGGCCTTGTAAAGCTCTTCCCCGTGCATGCCTATAATGAAATACTTATAGAGCTGTCCCAGGGCAGCGCCGGGAACAAAGGTTTCAAAGACGCCGATCTCTCCCACCTTTTTCATGGGGGCGGCGTCCTTGTTCCAGCCGTTGAACTCGCCGATGACCGACACATACTGGGCGTTCGGCGCCCAGACCGCAAAATATGTTCCCTTCTGTCCATCCTGCTCCGTCAAATGAGAACCCAGTTTTTTATAGATGTCGTAGTGGGTGCCATGCCCGAAAAGGTACTGGTCCATCTCCGAAAAGTGCATGCGCCCCTCCGGTGCCCCGGCCAATGTGGCGGGAGCTTCCGGATGCAGGACAACGCCGGCCGGGGTCTTAGTTTCCTCGTCCGCTGCCGGCTTTGCCGCGGCTGCCGACGGCTTTACGGCAGCTGCCTGTTCTCCACCGGCCTTTGAAGACCTTGTTTTCTTTTTCTGATCGCTGGATGGTGTTTTCATTTTTCTTCCTCGTTTTGAAACAAAAGCTATACTAATCTGTTCACTTTAATAAGTAACCGGCGCGTTGGACAGCAGGGAGCTGCTGCCGGTATAGCCGGGGATCAGCCCTGCCTCCAGGGATTCGTCGGAAAACTCCCGGTACATGACGGGCTGCAGGACGACGCCCTTGGCCTCGGCCATCTCGCTGAGCGTCACCAGCTTATAGCCCTTGGCGATGAGGTCCGGGATGATCCTCTTGGAAGCTTCCACCGAGGCTTCATGGATGTCGTGCATCAGGATGATGGCTCCGTCAAACAGCTCGGAATTCATGACCGACTGATAGTCCAGCTCCTCATCCTTGTAGCTCCAGTCCATGGAGTCTATAGACCACATGAAGAAGGGCTTGCCCACGCCTTCATAAATGTCGGAATTGCCGTCGCCATAGGGGGCGCGGCAGACCGTGGACACCTGACCGCAGGCCTCCTTGATGGCCTCGTCCGTATCCACAAATTCCTGGATGGCGTCCTCAAGATAGATCGTGGTCAGGGCATCCGTGTGTTTCCAGGAATGGTTGCCCAGCTCGCACCCGGCCTGCACAATGTGCCGGACCTGTTCCGGGTATTCCTCGACCCTCGGCCCGAGCATAAAGAACGTGGCATGGGCGTTGTTGGCTTTCAGGACCTCCAAAAGCTCATCGGTAAAGATGCCCGGACCGTCGTCGTATGTCAGGGCGATCATAGGCCTCTTCATATCCGGGTCGTAGGCCCCCGTGTCGTCAAAATACAGCTCGTGAACGCCCGAGGTTATCCATCCGGTCTCAACATATCCGTCGGCATCGAAGGAGTACTGCTTGCCGTCCACCTCCTGAAAACCGTCAGCGTAATAGGTGCCATCGGCATTCTGGTACCACTTGCCGCGGCTGTCTATGTGCCAGCCGGTGCTCTGGACGGCCATTTTCTCGGTATCCGTCACGCCTTTCAGGGGAACGCGGATCGCGTAGATGGACTCCCGCTCCGGAGTGGTCCTGTCGTAACTGTACGTAGTGCCCGTGCTGACAGGGACAAGCTGCCCGCCAAGGTTATTGGCCGTGCTGGCCGGCGTCGGCGTGCTGGCTGCCGCCGTGGTACTTGCCGCCGGCGTACTTGCCGTAACCGGCACGGAGACTGTTCCGAAAGCCGACACCGGGTCCGCGGCCAGGCTGGCGGCATCGCCGAAAATGCTTGCGCTGCCGCCGAGCCCGCCTGAGGTTGTCGTATTTATGGGCGCTACCGTTCCCACCGTTTTGTCGAAACGGCTGCCGCCTCGTGATACCGGAAGAATGACGCCGCGAATAACAAAAACCAGAAGTAAGATCCCGCTTATGGCATAAACACCCAGCCTGATATTATTATGCAGCCGTCGGCGGCTCTTTTTTTTCGGTTTATCCTTTGTCTGTTCCTGCTCCATATTCTTCCTCTGCTTTTCTCAACTCACCGGCTGTCATCCGGTGCCGCACGCCAAAGCCGTGCATGACTGTTATCGTAAGTACACCTTTCGTTATTCCTGGGCGGCAGCGGCCAGGGTCTCATCGGGGGCAACGCCCTCTTCGCCGGCCTCGGGCTCCTCAGCCACATCTCCTCCGCCAATCTCCTCTGCCGCAGCGTCCTCGGGGTTGAGGAGGACACAGTTGTCGGCGATGAACTGCTCTACGCGGAGCAGGCAGACCGATTCGTACACATTGTCCGCGCCGTAGTTCTCTTCCAGCTCGGCTACGGTCGTATAGTCATAGGCAGCAATGAGCTCAGAAAGGATCCGGCGGGATACCTCGTCATCCGTGGACAGGCCTTCGGCGCCTAAAATGGCCTGGACGATCAGGTCCTGTTTCACCTTGGACTCGGCATACTGGCGGGCATATTCGGTGAAGTCCTCCATGGTCGCGCCCTGGCTTTCCAGAAATTCCGAAAGCTCCATATCGCCCTGGGCGGCATACTCGCGGTAGACATCCATATATTCCTCGGAGGCCGCCGCGATGTCCTCCTCCGGATACTCCAGGATGACGGTGTTCTCGTAGACCTGCTGGAAGCCAAGCTCCATCTTCATCTGCTCCCGGTACATGTCATAGTAAGCGATCATGTTGGCGCGGATGGCTTCCAGGTATTCCTCCACCGAGCCAAAGGTGGTGTTGGTCATGACCCAGGAATTGGTCAGCTCGGCGGGGCGGCGGATGCTGTTCACGGTAACGGTGAAGATAACGTCCTGGCCGGCCAGCTCAGCGGAGGAGTAGTTTTCCGGGAAGGTTAAGGGGATGTCCTTCGTCTCGCCGACTTCCATGCCGATCACGCCTTCCTCAAAGCCGGGGATGAAGGTGCCGGAGCCGATGGCCAGGAAATAGTCGGTGGCGCTGCCGCCGTCAAAGGCCTCGCCATCCTTCTTGCCCACAAAGTCGATGACGGCCGTATCGCCGTTCTCGACCGCTCCTGTGCTGAGCACGGTAGGATAGTTGGTGAGGGCCTGGTCAACCACGGCCTGGACATCCTCATCGGTGACATCCGGAATGACATTCTCGATCTCCACGCCGTTATAGGGGGCCAGGATCATATAGCTGCTGATATCCGTCACCGATACCAGGCTGGCGGGAGCGCTGTAGCGCTCGGGCAGCTCAAGCTCGGCCTCAGCGTTTTCCGTGACGGTGGCAGCTCCTTCATCTTCGCTCGTGGCAGCAGCTCCAAAGGCGGGCATAGCAAAAATCAGGGTCGTGGCCGCAAGAGCAAATACTAAGTTTTTCTTCATGGTTTTTCCTTTCTTTTTTTAAAGCATATTTTTTATAGTATGCGCACGGATTTTCAGCAGAAATCTGTCCGCTTGCGCGGCGAAGATCCGGCGCAGGAAACGAATGAAACCGCAAGCGTTTTTTTCGTTTCCTATAAGATATGAACGAAAAAGCAAAAGACGCTTATCCGTTCCCTATATGATACCAGAGTTTCCCGAAAAATTCAAAGCTTTCAGGAGCTGTCGCAAAATAGCAAGATGTACCCGTTATAATAGATAGATCCTCGGCTTCAAATATCCGATATCCGCAGCAGCAATTACATTTCCGGCACGGGGACCGGGCGGCTCCTGTCGAAAACGGCTGTCGCGTCAAACAGGTCGCTGCAGGCTTCCGGATTATAGTACAGACGGTAGCCGTCAAGGTTACGCCTGCCCTGGCGGAAATAGCCGTCCGTCAGCTGCACCCAGTACTGGTTGGAATCCACATTGCAGAAGTAATGATAACCCCGGCTCTTAAAATAGGCATATTTGGGATTGGTCTCGGCATAGGGCTCCCAGTTGCCGATGTCCGCGCCGAAGGCAAAAATGATCATGTCCGTCCTGCCTAAAATGGGGGCCACATTGGCTTCCCAGCGCTCGTTGTCCTCTTTAAGGGTCTCGGCTGAGCGGTCGGTGGCGTTTAAGTGTCCCCAGGTATGGCTGGCAAATTCCCATCCTTCCGCTTTCATGGCATCGGCGACCCGGGTGGCCTCTGCCACCTCCTGGTCAAAATTAAAGTCCGGGTGGGCGTCCAGATAGTCCACCTGGAGCTGGTCTAGCTCCTCCCTGGTCTTGTACGTGATGTCCGTCCGGTAGCCCAGCACACCGTTGTAGCCGGTCATGGCCAGGATGCCCTTGCGCCCCCGGTAGGAAAAATCCGGGTGCCGGCGGACAAATTCATCGATGAGGGGCACCATGTCGTAGTTGCCGACAGATACGCTCCCATCGTCCTCGATGTATTCACACTTCACCTGGCCATTTTCATCCAGCACCAGGCGGCTGGCAAAGCCGTCGCCGTCCATGTAGTGGTAGTAGCTGACATCATCCTGGGAGAGGACAAAAGGAATCTTGCCCGGCGGCAGCAGGATATGGCCCCGCTGCATGGTGCCGTTGGCATCCACATAGGCCATATCGTGGGGGCTGACCATGACATAGCCTCTCTCGTACATGGACTGGATGATCTGGTTGAACTCGTCCACGGTGGTCATCACCTGGTTATAGCCCGCTTCATCCTCATCCCCGTCGAAGGCCTTGCTGGTGTCGTAGATCAGGGTGTGGAAGAAAATGTGGGTGATCTGTTCCAGCGGGTATTCCACGCAGGAGGCTTTCAGCGCCTCGTAACCGCGGACAGCGTCCTGGAGCTCCTGGGTTTCAAGATATTCCGGCAGCCCTTCCAGGTAGGACATGGCGCCGTCATAGTCATACTGGAGGGCCATGGCGCCGGCCTGGTCAAGGTAGGGCTGGAGCGGGAAGGGCGTGGGCGTGGGTGTGGGGATCGGCGTAGGTGTCGCCGGCGGCGTCACATCCATGGCGCGCACGCGCTCGGAGGTCCTTCCATTGCCCGGGAGCCTTTGATCCGCAAAGGGCAGGAGCTGGCAGCCGCAAAGCAGCATAAGACCTGCCGAAGCCGCTCCCAGGACGGCTGCGCGAAAAGCTTTTCGGGTAAACTTATGTTTTTCTGAGCCTTTTTCCGCTAAGCCTTTTTCTGCCGGTACTTCCGACATGATATTCTCATGATTAAATTCCATGTTTATGTTTCCCCTTTATTTTCCCTGGTATGCTTTCTTCAAATACCTTATATTATACCTGTCATTTGTCTAAAAATCTACCTTATCCGACAAAAAAAGGGATTTTTTTTATTTTCGTTAGAGATTGATATTTTAGAAGGTTGATGGTATGATAGCAAAAGACTTTATGGGAACGAACGGGCGCCTGCGCTTTTCGTTTCCTGCACCGGATCTTCGATGCTCTGGCGGCATCCTTCCGCCAGGGGTCCGGGCACGGGCTTTATCAACAGCCACCTTTTCGGGGCTTTTTATTGAGAGGAGTGTTTTATGAGTACACTGACAATCGTTCTTTTAGTCATTGTGGTGGTCCTGGCCGCCGTTCTGGTCGCCCTGTATTTCTTCGGCAAAAGGGCCCAGAAAAAGCAGGATGAGTCCCAGGCGCAGATCGAGCAGATGAAGCAGACCGTCTCGCTTATGATCATCGATAAAAAGAAGCTGCCCATCAAAGAGTCCGGCCTGCCGGAAGCCGCCATCAGTCAGGTTCCCCGCCTGATGCGCCGCCAGAAGGTTCCGATCGCCAAGGCAAAGATCGGCCGCGAATTCCGCAACCTCATCGTCGATGACAAGATCTTTGACCTGATCCCTCTCAAAAAAGAGATCAAGGCGGAAGTCAGCGGCCTTTACATTGTGGGTGTCAAGGGCATCCGCTCCAACCTGGAAAAACCGGCCGAGAAAAAAAGAAGGTTCTTTTTCCGCCGCTGACCGTCTCGCATGCCGCACTCAAAGCTGCCTCCCCTTCCGGGAGGCAGCTTTTTTTATTATGGCAGGCCCGCCGGGGGTAGAGGCGAGACAAGTCTCCCTCTACCCTATTTATCGCAGGGGCGGGCAGGAGGGGAAACTTCCCCTCCTGCCCGATCGTGCACAACTATAATATCCCTTCCCGGTTTCTCGGCGTGACCGTTATCGACAGGGCGCAGTTGGCTACGTGATAGGTGTTCATCTCCAGGGCGTAGGCGATGTCTATTTTGATCTCGTCTTCGGTCTCCTGAAAGGTCAGGCTGGTTGCGGAGATGCCCATTTCCATGGTCCCGAAGGGTGTTGTATAAAGCGCCATGGTCTTTCGGCCGCATTCGAAAACCATCTGGACATTGACCAGTCCTTTTTTCCGGACTTCTATGCCATCCGTCGACACCTTGACATAGTTCACCGTAGGCTCGGCCGTTTCGTCGAGGATCTCCTCGTATCTCAGATAGTGGCAGCCGTTTTTTAAATAGTATTCTCCGGGAACTATGATCTGTATCGGCTCCTCGTTGCCGTTTTCATCTATCATCTGCAGGCCACTGACTTCTACCAGCACTTCTTTCTGCATGATGTTATTCTCCTATAGCGCTCCTTAGTATTTTTCAATATCGATCTTCTGCGTCATGGCTATGTCAAAGGGCAGGATAGAGTTGGCGAAGGCCTTGAATTTTTCCGCCAGGTCGCTGACAAAAAAGCGGTAGGGGAAATCCTCCGCTTCGGCCTTCAGGGCAAGAAGGCCCATGTCGCCCAGAAGGACCTTAAGCTCCAGGGCCGTCTCATAAGCCGGATTCACCAGGCGGACGCCTTCCCCCATGACGCCGGCGATCGTTGAACGGATAAGGGGATAGTGGGTGCATCCCAGGATAAGGGTATCGATATCCTTTTGCTTTAGTTCCTCAAGATACCGGGCCGCTACCAGTGTCGTCACCGGGTCGTGGAGCCATCCCTCCTCGGCCAGGGACACAAACAGCGGACAGGCCTTGCCGATCACCTCCAGCGACGGATCGATGCTGTGCAGGAACCTTTCATGAATGCGGCTGCCGATGGTGCCCTCCGTGCCGATGACCCCGATGCGCCTGTTGCGGGTCTCTTTTGCGGCCACCAGGGCGCCGGCCTCGATCACGCCGATAATGGGAATATCGAACTCGCTTTTCAGCGCGTCCAGGGCAAATGCGCTGGCTGTGTTGCAGGCCACCACTATGGCTTTCACCTTCTGTTCGATCAGAAAGCGGGTGATCTGCCGGGAAAACCGGATGATGGTGTCTTTGGATTTGCTGCCGTAAGGCACCCGGGCAGTATCGCCAAAATAGACGATCTTTTCTGACGGGAGATTGCGCATGATCTCCCTGGCTACGGTCAGTCCGCCCACACCGGAATCAAATACGCCTATGGGCGCGGATGCATCCTTTATCATAATTACAGTTCCTCTTTTTATGACGCGCCGTCAGGGCTGGTTCTTTGCCTTCCGGTTTACAAACCGCCGCCCCAGCGCGATCCCGATCTTGTAGGGAAGGGGGCGCAGCGCCCTGTCGGCTTTTTTCAGTTCCTCTATAATGGAAATGTGCTGGGGGCAGTGCTTTTCGCATCTTCCGCACCCTATGCACTGGGAGGGGAAGGCCGGCTCCTTGCGAAGCCCGATGACCTGGGCATATTCCCGGCGGCCGACGCCCTTCTTTTCCATGTACATTTCGTTATAGCAGCGGAAGGCCCCCGGGATGTCCACGCCCTGCGGACAGGGCATGCAGTACCCGCAGCCGGTGCAGCCGACTTTCAGCCTCTCGTTTATCCGGTCCTTAATGCCGTTTATCAGGGCAAAGTCCTCTTCCGTAAACTCTCCTGCCTGGGCGCTGTCGGCTATGCGGCAGTTCTCTTCCACCATGTCCAGGGAATTCATGCCGGAAAGGACGCATGTCACCTCCGGCTGGTCCCAGAGCCAGCGGAAGGCCAGCTCGGCGGCCGTGCGCTTTTTTTTGTCCTGGGCGATCATACTTTTCGCGCTTTCCGGCAGGAGGCTCACCAGCTTTCCTCCGCGCAGGGGCTCCATGATGATGACCGGGACGCCCTTTTTTGCGGCGGCCATGAGGCCCTCCCGCCCGGCCTGGCTCACTTCGTCCATGTAATTGTACTGGATCTGGCAGAAGTCCCAGTCGTAGGCATCCAGGATCTTTAAAAACATGGCCGTGTTGCCGTGAAAGGAGAAGCCGATCTGGCGTATCTGGCCGCTCTTCTTTTTTTCGGCGACCCATTCCTCGATCCCCAGGGCTTTCAGCCTTTCAAAGGCTGCGATATCCGTCAGCATGTGCATCAGGTAATAATCCACATGGTCGGTCCTAAGGCGCGCAAGCTCCTCCTCAAAGTACCTGTCTATGCCCTTCCGGCTGGAGATCAGGTACTGGGGCAGCTTGGTGGCTATGTTGACCTTATCCCGAAGGCCCGTCCGTTCGAGGATCTCGCCGAGGCAGGCCTCGCTGCCGGGGTAGATGTAGGCGGTGTCAAAGTAGTTGACGCCAAGCTCTATGGCTTTCTCTATCTCCTGCTGTGCTTTGTCGATATCAATGCCGCTTCCCTTCCGGGTAAAACGCATGCAGCCAAATCCAAGTATGGAAAGGGGGTTGCCATTTTTATCCTGTCTGTATTTCATTTCAGTTCTCTGCCTTGCTTATGATGTTTGTGTCTTTGCTTTTCCTTTTTTTGCCGCCGCGTTCCGGGCTTCCTCTTCCGCTTCCTTGAGGGAGTGGATGATGCCCACTCTCTGGTTTTCCAGATGGCGGTAGGCGATCTCCTGGGCTTTTGCGATGTCGCGCCTGCCGATGGCCTTGATCAGCTCCTGGTGTTCCTTAAGGAGCTGCTCCCGGGTTTCTTCTTCCTTTAAGTACTCCACGCGGTAGCGGTAAAACTGCTCCCTCATGTTCGAGAGGACCTGCAAAAGGCGCTGATTGTCCGAGGCCTTGTAGATCAGCTCGTGAAAGGCCTCGTCGGCCTCGGCCAGGTTGACCACATCCTTGTCCTGCAGCTTTTTCGCAAAATTTTCGGAAGCCGCCACCAGCTCGTCGATATCCTTTTCAGTCATATGTGTGCAGGCCTTTTCGATGGCTATTTTTTCCAGGGCTATGCGGACTTCCAGGACATCGTTCAGGTCCTTTTCGGAGATCCCGGCCACCTGGGCGCCGCGCCTGGGGATCATGACGACAAGTCCTTCCAGCTCCAGCTTCCTCATGGCTTCGCGGATGGGTGTGCGGCTCACGCCCAGACGGTCCGCCAGCGTCAGCTCCATCAAACGTTCTCCGGGCTTTAGCTCTCCTTTGAGGATCGCCTGGCGCAGGGTATTAAAGACGACATCCCTCAGAGGCAGATACTCGTTCATTTGAACACTAAAATCATACGACATTCCCTTTCCCGCCTTTCTTTGATCGTATGTTTCATCAGCATCCTATTTACGCCTGTGCCCAGGATGCGGGGGCCAGCTTTCCGGCGCAGACAAAGGCAGCCAGGCCGCTGCGTTTCATGGAGGATGCGGCTTTTGATAGCGTTTCATCGTCGTCGAACAGGCCGAAGACGGTCGGGCCGCTGCCGGTCATGCAGGAGGTGCGGGCGCCGTCGGCTTTCATCCGCTCTTTGATCTCCTGTATAATGGGATGCCTGGCTATAATGCTTTTTTCAAAGGAATTGCCTGTACGGGCGATGACGCCCTCCATGTCGCCTTTTCGGATGGCTGCGAGCATGCCGTCCACATCCGGATGAGCGGCATCCGTTTTCCGGCTTTCGCAGGGGGCCTCCTCCAGCGTCATGTATCTTCCGGACTCTGAGAGGAGGGGCGCGTTAAGGCCCTGGTAGGCTTCCTTTGTCGAGACGGAGGCTTCCGGCTTGGCGATCAGCACGCCCAGGGGCGCAAGGTCCGGCAGGGGCGTCAGCTTTTCGCCGACCCCTTCGGCCAGGGCCGTCCCGCCCATCAGGCAATAGGGGACATCGGCCCCGAGGCGCACCGCGCGTGCCCGCAGATCCTCCATCGACAGAGGCAGGGAAAACAGGCGCGCTGTCCCCAGAAGGGCCGCGGCCGCGTCGGCGCTCCCGCCGCCCATGCCGGCTTCCATGGGGATGTTCTTTCGAAGACGCATGGACAGTCCCTCGTGAATGCCAAATTCTTCCATTAAAAGAGCCGCTCCCCGATAGGCCAGGTTTGTCGGGCCGCCGGGAAGGGAAGCGCCTTCCACCTCGAGCGTAATGCCCGGCTCCCTTGTCATCTCAAGGGAGAGCTCGTCCCGCAGGGAAATCGTCTGCATGATCATCCGGACCTCGTGATACCCATCCGGCCTTCGGCCCAGCACATCCAGGCACAAATTGATCTTTGCCGGCGGAAATAAGATCATGGCGTTACCTCTCCTTCTTTATACTAATTACACTTAATAATTGCCGCAGGCAATTATTTTAGTGTAGCTGCATATACCGCGGCGTAAAACTGCAATCGGCAGTTATACTAGTTACACTTAATAATTGCCGTAGGCAATTATTTTAGTGTAACTG
>CAMNNO010000086.1 GCA_946545475.1 uncultured Blautia sp. | reverse complement strand
GTAGAGGCGAGGCAAGCCTCCCTCTACCCTATTATCGCAGGGGCGGCATAAGGAAGTATCTCGGCTTGCGCCGAGCGCCGCCCCGCGGGCGAGTAGGAGGGAAAGCTTCCCCTCCTACTCGATTATTGCAGGGGCAGCATAAGGAAGTATCTCGGCTTGCGCCGAGCGCCGCCCTTCCTGCTCAATTCTGTTTTGTTAAGCTTTGCGTCCGATAAAGCTGCAGATCAGAAACCCAAACCCTTCAGCCCCCACAATGGTGCACCCCACCGGCGTGCCGGCAAGGATGGACACGAGCAGCCCGATAAGCGTACAGAAGACCGACAGCACGGCGGAAAACACCGTGACGGAACGGAAGCTTTTAAACAGCCTCATAGCCGACAGGGAGGGAAATACGACCAGGGCCGAGATGAGCAGGGAGCCCACCAGGTTCATGCCCAGGACAATGATGAGCGCGATGGTGATGGCGATCATCAGGTTGGAATCGCCGGTGCGCACGCCGGCGGCCCGGGCGAAGGTCTCATCGAAGGTGACGTTAAAGATCCGGTTATAGCCCAGAATAAAAGCTACGATGATCAGGGAGGACAGGCCGACGCAGAGCCAGACCTCGCCCTTCGTCAGAGTCAGGATGGATGTCGAGCCAAACAGCGTGCTGCAGACATCACCGGAAAGGTTTGGGGAGCTGCCGAAAACGCTCATGACGAAATACCCGAAGGCCATGGCGGAAACCGAGATCATGGCAATGGCCGCATCCCCTTTGATCCGGGCATTCTGCCCGGCGCGCAGCAGCAGGATGGCCGAGAGCACGGTAACTGGAAGAATAAGAAACATCTGATTGCTGAGCTTAAGCACACTGGCAACGGCAGCCGCCCCAAAAGCGACGTGGGAGAGGCCGTCCCCGATAAAGGAAAACCGTTTCAGGACCAGCGTCACGCCCAAGAGGGACGAGCAGAGCGCGATCAAAAGCCCCGTGATCAGGGCATAGCGCACAAAGGGAAATTGAAAATAATAAACGAGCTTTTCAATGAGCGCCATGGGTGACGGCACCTCCTTTTTCATTCATGAACAGCTGCCCAAGAGGGCTGGCGGCGTAGGCATCCCGGGTTCCCCAGAACAGGGTCTGTCCAATGTGAAGGACATGGGAGGCATATTTAAGCGCAGCCTCGATGTCGTGGGAGACCATCAGGATGGTAACGCCTTCCTCGTGGAGGCGCCAGATGAGATGGTAAAGGTCCGCTGTGACCAGAGGATCGAGGCCGGCGACGGGCTCATCCATGAGGAGGATCTTTTCCGCTGAGCAGAGCGCCCTGGCGAGGAGCACCCTCTGCTGCTGGCCGCCGGAGAGCTCCCGGTAGCATTTGGAAGACAGGGCGCTTATCCCTAAGCGCTCCATGTTGGTCCGGGCTTTCGCCTTCTGCTCCCGGGTATAGAAGGGGTGCCACCCTAAAAGCCCCTGGCAGCCGGAGAGGACGATCTCGGAAACGGAGGCGGGAAAATCCCGCTGCACGAGGGTCTGCTGGGGAAGATACCCGATGTCGGAGTGGCGGAGCCCTTTTCCGAAGGCGACAGAGCCCTTGAGGGGCGGGATGAGGCCGAGCAGGGTCTTTATAAGGGTCGATTTTCCGGAACCGTTTTCACCGACGATACAGAGGTAATCGCCCTCGTTTACCGTAAAGGAAAGGTCGCGGAGGATAACATCGTCGCCATCATAGCCGAGGGTAAGGGATTTGGCTTCAATAAGAGGCTGGCGCTTGTCAGGCATTTGGCTCATCTCCTTTCTGGCAGTTTTCGCAGAGGCCGTAAAAAACCGTGCGGAGCGGGTCAAGACGGAAATGGTGGTCCCTTTCCAGATGACGGGCAATGCCCTTAAGCTCATCGCAGTGAAGATGAATAAGGCACCCGCACTTTTCGCATTTGCAATGAAAACAGGACTCCTCAACGCTGCACTGGCTCTGTCCGATATATTCAAAGCAGGCCGGGCTCTGGGCATCGAGGATATATTTGTTTACCAGCCCTTCATCGACCAGGCGCTCAAGCTGCCGGTAGACGGTGGCCGTGCCTATGGAGTGGCCCTGGTCATGGAGATAGGCCAGGATATCGTTGGTGGTGACATGCCTGCCGGGAACCGTCTCCAGATAGGAGAGGAGGAGCTCGCGCTGGCGGGTCTTATATGGTGGTTTTATCGTCATAAATCAACACTTCCCTATACTAAACATCCGCGCACGGCTGTATATGCCGCCGCATCGCGGGACTTAAAAGTCGATGGCTCCGTGCCGGAGGCACTCCCGCCATCGCCACCCGTATTCGCAATCCGGGCTATCGCCCTACTTGCTCATACGGGTTAGCCCGCGCTATGTCTGCATATACATCCGTGCAAGCACGGCTGTATATGCAGCCGCATCGCGGGACTTTTAAAGTAAAATTGAAAATGAAAATCAGTTTCAAATTATAGCCCATTTGTGAAAAATGTCAAGTGTAAAATTATCCCCCTGTGCACTTGGGGCATGAAGCTGATCCAAACACACAGGGGGATGGGAAACGGACAGGAGGTTTTCATGACACTGAAAGAACTTAGTATCGGCAGAAGCGGGACGATTACCCGCATTGGCGGGGAAGGGGCGCTGCGGCAGCATTTCCTCGACATGGGGCTCATCCCCGGCGCCGAAGTTACCGTGATCAAATACGCGCCCATGGGCGATCCGGTGGAGATCAGGGTCCACGGATATGAGCTGACGCTCCGCCTTGACGATGCCGCCAAGATAGACATAACACCGAAAGAGGCGTCTCCCGGGGCTGCCGAAAAGCCGCTGCGGAAAAAAGTGCCGCATCCCGGCCTGGGCGAGGGAGGAAAATATCATTCCAAAAAGGATGAAAACCCGCTTCCCGCGGATACCATGCTGACTTTTGCCCTTGTCGGCAACCAGAACAGCGGCAAAACGACCCTCTTTAACCAGCTGACCGGCGCCAGGCAGCATGTGGGAAACTTTCCCGGCGTGACCGTCGACCGAAAGGACGGGGCCATCAAAGGATACCCAAATACCTGCGTCACCGACCTTCCCGGCATCTATTCCATGTCCCCCTATTCCAGCGAAGAGCTGGTTTCCCGGAACTTTGTCCTGGATGAGAAGCCAAAGGCGATCATAAACATCGTGGACGCCACAAACATCGAGAGAAACCTCTACCTTACCCTGCAGCTTCTCGAGATGGATATTCCCCTGGTCGTCGCCCTTAACATGATGGACGAGATGGACAATAACGGCGGCACAGTCGACATCAACCGGATGGAAGCTCTCCTTGGCGTTCCGGTGGTCCCCATCTCGGCGTCCCGGCGCCAGGGCATTGAAGAGCTGATCAGCCACGCCCTGCACATTGCCAAATATCAGGAGAAGCCTGCCCGGCAGGACTTCTGCGGCCAGAACGACCATGGCGGAGCAGTCCACAGGTGCCTGCACGCCGTCATGCATCTCATTGAGGACCATGCCCTTAAGGCCGGCATTCCCCTGCGCTTTGCCGCCGCCAAGCTGATCGAGGGCGACCCGCTCATCCTCTCAAGCCTTCAACTGGATCAGAACGAGACGGAGACATTGGAGCATATTACCCTCCAGATGGAGCGGGAGCGCAGCCTTGACCGCAGCGCGGCCATCGCGGATATGCGCTATGACTTTATCACAAAGGTCTGCGAGGAGACGGTCACAAAGCCCAGGGAAAGCCGGGAGCGCGCCTTAAGCCAGAAGGCCGACCTCCTGCTGACCCATAAATACGCGGCCATCCCCATTTTTGCCGCTATCATGGTGCTGGTCTTTTATCTGACCTTTGGCCTCATCGGGCCGTTTCTGCAGGATATCCTGCAGAAGGGCATAGACTTTCTGGCCGGAAAGGCCGAGGCCCTTATGGTTGCCGGCAATGTCAGCGACGCCCTGCAGAGCCTGGTCTTAAAAGGCCTCTTTGAAGGCGTGGGGAGCGTGCTGAGCTTTCTGCCCATCATCGTCACCATGTTCCTCTTCCTCTCCCTTCTGGAGGACAGCGGCTATATGGCCAGGGTGGCTTTTGTTATGGACAAGCTCCTCCGGAAGATCGGCCTTTCCGGCCGCAGCATCGTGCCCATGCTCATCGGCTTCGGCTGCACGGTCCCGGCGGTCATGTCGACCCGCACTCTTCCCAGCGAGAGGGACAGGAAAATGACGATCCTGTTAACGCCTTTCATGAGCTGCACGGCCAAGCTTCCCATTTACGGATTCTTTGCGTCGGCCTTTTTCCCGGGCTATAGCTGGCTCATTATTTCCTGCCTCTACATCCTCGGCATTGTGATGGGGATCCTGGCCGCGCTCATGCTCCGCAGGACGCTCTTTAAGGGCGAGGCGGTGCCCTTTGTCATGGAACTGCCCAACTACCGTCTGCCAAGCGCCCGGAATGTCTGCCAGCTTCTCTGGGAGAAGGCCAAGGATTTCCTCCAGAGGGCCTTTTCCGTGATCCTCATTGCCACCATTGTGGTCTGGTTCCTGCAAAGCTTTGATTTCGGCCTCAACCTGGTCGAAAATTCCTCGGACAGCATAATGGCCGCCATCGCCGGCCTGGTTTCGCCTCTTATGAGCCCCATCGGCCTTAACGACTGGCGGCTGGTCACATCGCTCATCAGCGGATTTATGGCCAAGGAAAGCGTTGTGGCTGTCATGGAGGTCCTTTTTAAGGGCAACCTCCTCTCCCTGGGCAACCTGACCGCCGGCTGCATGCTGGTCTTTAGTCTGCTATATACGCCCTGCGTTGCGGCGATCACGTCCGTCAAGCGGGAAATGGGCGTCAAATGGGCCCTGAATGTGGTCATCTGGCAATGCCTGATCGCCTGGGTCGCCACCTTCCTCTTCCGGAGCACCGCCCTGATCTTAGGATTGGCCGAGAAAATATATTAAAAAGACGCATAAGCTCTTTTTTATACTGGTTACGCTTAATAATTTCCGTAGGCAATTATTTTAGTGTAACTGCATATACCGCGGCACAAAACTACAATCGGCAGTTAAATTTGATCGCGAGTATAAGAAAGGTTTCGCTATGAACATCTGGGATATTGTTGTCATTGCCCTTATCGGCGCAGCCGTTGTCTTGGCCCTGCGCCACATGCGTAACCGCTCAGAAACCGGCTGCCCGGGAAGCTGTACTCTCTGCAGCCGAGGATGCGGGCGAGACATGGACGCCTGAGGGAACGGACGCTTTCAGCTTTGAAGGAAATGGGGATGGTTCTTTTTTCTTGTGATCCGTAAGAAAAAAGAAGCGTCCCCATTTCCTTACCAAATTTTTCGAACTGTGCGGTGATCGTAAGTATACGAGGCACCCATCAACAACATTCGCAAAATGCGGATGCGCAGCAGACGCAGAAGCGCGCAGCGCGAATTTTGCGAATGCCGTTGGTAGCGGTCACTTTAGTGACCGCACAGGTCGAAATTTTTATGTAGAATTTGAGAAGAAAGTGTGATAATATAAATACGGGTATTTCCATCAGGGGAACGAGGAAATAACCATGAAAACTGATCTTATACATTCTATTTGCGCCATGCTTTTAAAAAGCAGGCCATTCTATTCCGGATCCCGTTCTAAAAATAAGTCAGATAAGGATTCTAACACCGATCATTCAAAAAAAGAATCTTCAAAAGAAAAATTTTTAAAAAGAACCTGCTTTATAGGTTTCCTTTTGCCTCTGTGCCTGCTGCTCGCAGGTGGAAAAGACGTGCAGGGGGCTGTTGTGACCGAGCGTTTCCTCTCGCCTGAAGGAAAAATAATTTTTTATGTCCGCGGCGCGCTCCACAGCCAAGCGACCCTCAGCGGCCTTTGCGGCTCGGAAGCGCTGCGCGCGGAGGATATCCAAACTTTTTATGCCGGTCCGGCTTCGGAAAATGCCGAGGGCCGGGATGCCAGGGTGAGGACCCTTTTCCTCATGGACAATTCCCTGTCCATAGCTGCAGGCGTGCGGGATATGGCAAGGGCTGTCCTGCGGAAAGCTCTTGAGGGCCGGTGCGAGCGGGAATTTTTCAGGTTCTGCACGTTTGACCGCGATGTGCGGGTCATTAACGAGTGGTCAGATAATTACCAGGCGCTGGAACAGACGATCAACACCTTCACCTTCCAGGACCAGGATGCGTACCTTGGCGATGCCATGTATGAATGCCTCTCAGAGATAAATGGGAAGATCGGGAGAGGGTGCCGGGATTATTTCCGCGTGATCCTGCTGTCGGATGGTGTGGACGATAACTTTGGCGGCGGGCATACCCTGTCCCAGGTGACAAAGCTCTTGCAGGCTTACCACGTTCCGGTTTTTGTCCTGGCGTCCGTGTGGCCGCGGGATACCTCCGGGCTGTCGGCGCTCCGCGAGATGGCGGAAGAGTCGGGCGGCGCATATTTTCTTCTGGAAACAGGGACGGATACGGCCGAGATCGAAAGGGCGATACAGGATGACAGGGAGATCCTGGGAATCGAAATCACGGTACCGGAAGAGTGCCAGGATGGAAGTGTGCGCTCGGTCCAGCTGGACCTGCCATCGCCGCAGGGAAATGTCCGTCTGAGGGAAGACATCCGCATGCCCCAGAAGGAGAAAGCGCGGGAAGAAGAGGTGAAAGAAACTCATAGCATTAAAGAAGAAGCAACAGAAGAAAAGAATATCGAAGAAGGTATAGAAGAAAAGAGTTCTATAGAAGAGGTTATCGATGAAAAGGCTACAGAGGGCACTCTGAGGACGGAGGCAGAAACGCCGGGGGAAGGGACGGGCGAAAGCGGCCCGCATGCGGAAAGCGCGTCCGAGGCCGCTATGGATTCCGAAAGCCCGGCCGCCGGATATCCGGAGCCTGCAAGCGCTTCCGGCGAGGCGCCCGGGAGGATACTCTCGCTTTCGGACGGCTTTGGCACATCAAATCCGGAAACAAACGCGGCTGCCGGGTTTCAGGGCGGAGAACTTTATTCTCTGGCGGAGAGGGAAGAAGGCTTTGGAAGCTGGGCAGACGGCAGGCTGCTGGCCCTTGCCGCGGGGCTTTTTGCGGCGGCAGTTTTTGTATGCGCGGGCCTGGTCATCTGGGGGCTAAGGCGCAGGAAGCATCCGGAGGAGGAGAAGATCATACCGCCGGAGGGCGGGGAGGAAGAGGTTTTCTATAAGGCCAAAGGACCGGACGACAGGGGGAGTGGTCTGCCTGGAAGGGAGAGAGGTTCATCCTATCCGGAGAGTCCCGGGGACAGGGGGATCGGCAGGAATTTCCCGGAGGGCTGTGACGAGGGGACCGTAGCCTGGGAGGAGGCGGCCGAAGAGGGACTTTCCCTGGGGGAAGGCGAAACCCGGCAGATGTTCGATAAAGAAGGAAAAGAGGGGGCCTCATCCGGACAGGAGGAGAGCGAAAGGAGGGGCGTCCTGGTGACGTTCACCGATGTGAAGGATGCGCGCCGTGTGTTCTCCATCCGCTTTCGGGATACCGTGTCGGTGGGAAAGAGAAAGGAAGATAATGACATGGTGATCACCGGTGATCCGACGGTGTCCCGCCGGCACTGCTTCCTGAAATTGAGAGAAGGGCGGGTGTATATTGAAGACCAGGGCTCCTCAAACGGTACCTGGGTGGATTTTGCCGCCGTCCAGGCCGGCGATGC
Source organism: uncultured Blautia sp. (assembly GCA_946545475.1). Taxonomy (GTDB): domain Bacteria; phylum Bacillota; class Clostridia; order Lachnospirales; family Lachnospiraceae; genus Blautia_A. The sequence goes on along the minus strand of CAMNNO010000086.1, from coordinate 5,004 downwards.
CAGGGAGATACGCACCGGGCAGAAGATACGGATGGGAGACTCCCTGTTTGTTGCGGATATCGAGTGTCCGGCAGGAGCCTAAAGGGCAAGGAGGCAGAACATGGATCTGTTTTTAGCGTTTTTTACCGCGGGCTTCTGCCGGGAATACCGGCTTCCGGAGCCGGAAGAGGAAGAATGCCGGCTGCCGCTCGGCCGGTATTTCCCGGACCTTGGCAGCAGGAGCTGCCTTGTGCTCCTGCCTAAAGGCGATGTGTGGCACTTAAAGATCCCGAGGAGCCAGACAGCTAAACTATATGAAGGCGGGCCGGAGGAAAGCCAGGATATCCGGAATAAGGGCAGGAATCCGGAGGAATGCGGGGGGAAGGACAGCGAAAGAAAGGGAGCCGGGCCAAAGGCGGAGAAGACGAGGGCTTTATATGACGGCCTGAGCCTCAGCCTCGCCCTGCCGTCGCAAAACGGCACCGCTCCGGTGATCCTGCTCGTTTATAAGAGAGAACCCGCTCTAAGAGCTTTTCTGCGGCTGCCGCTCGGGGACATGAAGGCGGTACTTTTCGGGCGCGGCCCGGAGTGCCATATCCGCTCCCTGCCATGGAAGATCACCGGACGGCAGCACGCCCTCCTGGAGAGGCGGGGGAACGGTTTCGCCCTGCGCTGCCTTTCGGAAAACGGCGCCTATATTAACGGAGAAGCGCTGAACGGCGCCCGGGCTCTTTCTTTTGGCGACCATATTGTCCTGCCGGGGCTTTCCCTGGTATTTATGGATGACTGCCTGGCCGTGGATGGCAGCCTGCCGGGTGTTCAGATCCGATGGGAGGGGGAAACAGGCGCCAGAGAGAGGACGGCAGAAAAATTCCCGGAGGAGGAAAGCGAAGCGCCGGCTTTTTTCCTGCGCTCCCCGAGAAGCCTGCCGGTCATCTATCGGGAACATGTGGAGATCGAGCCTCCGCCTGTCCTCTCCCCCTACCGGGAAAGGCCCCTTTACCTGACGATAGGCCCGGCCTTTACCATGGTACTTCCGATGGCTCTGTCCTCTCTTTTTATGTATGCCGGCCAGGGAGCATCGCGGGGATCGTTTTTATACGCCAGCCTTGTCATGGCCCTGTCCAGCGCGGCGTTAAGCGGAGGCTGGAGCCTTCTTGGCGCGCGCTACCAGAAAAAAGTCCGGCGCCAAGATGAAGAGCAGCGGCAAAAAGCCTACCGGGAATACATTTCCGGGAAGGCGGACGAGATAGAGGCTATGTACGTCCATAACCAGAAGACCCTGCGCAGCGCCTATCCGGACGCCAGGACGGCGGGCGCCTACAGCGAGAAGACAGTCAGCCTCTGGAACCGGAATCCCACGCACGAGGACTTCCTGACTTATCGCCTGGGAATCGGGAGCATTCCCTTTCAGGTCGGGGTGGAGATCCCCAAAAGTGCGTTTTCCCTCTTCCGTGATCCTCTGCAGCAGCTGCCCCTCCGCATCCGGGAAAAATTCCGGGAGCTCAAGGATGTGCCTGTCCTTCTGTCTTTAAAGTCGAGCCGGCTCTGCGGGATCGTGGGCGACCCGGGGAGCGATAAGGCTTACAGGGCCGCCCGGCTTCTGGCTGTCCAGATCGCGGCGTGCAACTGCTATACGGATGTCCGGATGGCTGTCATCTACCAGGAAGAAGACGCGCACTCCGCATGCCAGTGGGGCTTCGCCCGCTATCTTCCCCATGTCCTGAGCCCCGACAGGAAAGGACGTTACATCGCCGGGAACAGGAAAGAAGCCAGCGATGTGTTCTATGCCATGCTGTCCATTTTCCGGGAGAGGGAAGAAAAGGGCGCATCCTATCCGCATATTATCCTCTTTATTGCCGATGCCTCCCTTCTGGAAGGAGAGCCCCTGGCCAAGTATATTTACAGCCAGGACAGAGATTATGGCCTGAGCGCCGTTTTCCTGGCCGACAGTCCCCATCACCTGCCCAACGCCTGCGAGACGATCATCGAAAACAGCGTGAACTTCTGCGGCATTTCTTTTTTGCGGGAAGGGAAGGTGCGGCGGCTCCCCCTCGTCTTTGACGAGATCACGGAGCCGGAGGCCGATGCTTTTGCCAGGCGGCTGTCCGGCATCCTGGTTGAGGAGGAGATCAAAAAGGGGGCCGTGCCGGCGTCGGTATCCTTCCTGGAGCTATATGGGGCATCGCATCCGGCGGAGCTTCTGGCCGGCGAGCGCTGGAAAAAGGGCAGGACGGATGAGAACATCCGCTCGCCCATCGGCCGGAAAGCCGGCGATGAGGCTTTGTATATGGATCTTCACGAAAAGTACCATGGCCCCCATGGCCTGGTTGCGGGCACCACGGGTTCCGGCAAGAGCGAAGCGCTCCAGACCCTCCTTCTTTCGCTGGCGGTGAACTACAGCCCGGAGGATATCGTCTTTTTTATTATCGATTATAAAGGAGGCGGCATGGCTAACCAGCTTAAGGGCCTTCCCCATCTGATCGGGCATATTTCCAATCTGTCGGGCAGCCAGGTTCAGCGGGCCATGGTATCTGTGCGGAGCGAAAACCGGCGGCGGCAGAAGATATTTTCGGACTATGGCATCAACCACATCGATGCCTACACCCGGCTTTACCGGAACCGCGAAGCGCCCTTCCCCCTTCCCCATCTGCTCATCGTTATCGACGAATTTGCGGAGCTTAAGCGGGAGGAAGGGGACTTTATGAAGGAGCTGATAAGCGTCGCCCAGGTCGGAAGATCCCTTGGAGTCCACCTGATATTGGCGACCCAGAAGCCCGGGGGAACGGTGGACGACAATATCCGGGGCAATTCCCGCTTCCGGCTGTGTCTCCGGGTGCAGGAGAGGCAGGACAGCCTGGATATGCTGGGCAAGGACGACGCTTCCCGACTTTCGGAGACGGGCAGGGCCTATCTCCAGGTGGGAAACGATGAGGTGTACGAGCTTTTCCAGGCGGCCTACAGCGGAGCGCCCTATATAGAAGAAAAAGGGAGCCGTCACGCCAGGGCCGCCCGCCTCTTCGGACGGACAGGGGCAGGTATAGCATCCGGGCAGGGCCGGCGCCTTAAGGGGGATGAGAGGACCGAGCTGCAGGCGGTGAAAGAGTATCTGGAAAAAGAGTGGGAAGCCTTTAAGGGGAAGGAGCCGCACAGGCTGTGGCTGCCGCTTCTTCCGGAAAAGCTTTGCCTTAACGATGTACGCCTGGATGCCGCCGGAAGCCGGGCGAGGCTGCCCGGGGCGCTTTGCGAGAGGGCCGCAGCGGCTCTTGAGGACAAAGATCATAGCAGCGCCTCGTTTCCCGTTATCCTCGGCCTTCTGGACGACCCGGAAAACCAGGCGCAGATGCCCCTGTCGGCCTCCTTCCCCGAATGCGGCCATCTGGGCGTTCTGGGCCACCCGGGATCGGGCCTCAGCACGTTTCTTCAAACGCTTCTCTATGGCCTGACGGCTAAAGCTTCCCCGGCGCAGGTGAACATCTATATCCTGGATTTTAACAGCGGCCAGTTGAAGGCTTTCAAGGACGCTCCCCATGTGGGGGACATCATGACCGGGAATGACGAGGAAAAGCTTTCCCGCTTTTTCCGGGTCCTGAAACGGATGACAAAAGAGAGGAACGCCCGGTTCCAGGGCGGAAATTTTCGTCAGTATGTGCTGCGGAACGGCTTCACATACCCCATGATCCTCGTGGTGGTGGACGATTATGCCGCTTTTAAAGAAAAGACAGGGGAGGCTTATGAGGGCGACATGGCCGCCCTCGCCAAGGAAGGGGAGCGCCTTGGGATATTCCTTATCGTGACCGGGAGCGGCTTCGGGCTGAACGCCATATCCGCCCGGGTGGGAGAGAACATAAAGACGCTCTTCTGCCTGGAAATGGCGGATAAATATGCCTATGCCAGCGCCATGCACATTCCTCTTCCCAGGGTCGTCCCGGAGGCGGGCATCCGGGGAAGGGGCCTTGCCCTTGTGGACGGCCGCCCCCTGGAATTTCAGACAGCCCTGCCTCTTTGGGCGGAGGACGATTACCAGAGAATGGCTCTTATTGAGGAAAAGTGCCGGGAATACGCAGAGGTCTATGCGGGCAGCCGCGCGATGGCGGTTGCCGTGCTTCCCCAAAAGCCCTCCTGGACGCGGTTCTCCAAGGACAGGGACAGGTCGAAGGCCGGCGAGGAGCCAGGCCTTCTTCCCATCGGGTATGACAGGGAGAGCGCATGGGTTTTCAGCCTCGACCTGTCCCGGATCTTTACCTTTCTGGTGTCGGGCCACAGCCTGAGCGGAAAGACGAATTTTATGAGGCTGGCAGCCCTGTCGGCCAAAGAAAAGGGCGCGCACGTCGCCTGGTTCTGCGGCGAGGAGGCCGAGGGGGCGGAGGCGCTTTTAAGAGAGTGGTGGGAGCATACCCTGATCCCTCTTTTTAAAGAGAGGAACCAGGTGAAGCAAAAACTGATGGCCGATGGCCTCGGGCCGGACGCCCTTCACCGGGAGATGGTAGAAGCGATGAAGTCCGAGACGCCGGTGTTTGTCTTCGTGAACGCCGAGTGGCTCTTCCTTAAGGTCTCGTCCGCCGAGAAGCCGCTTCCGGCGCTTGGCAATATTTTGCAGAAGGGAAAAGACCATGGGATATATCTGTTCGCGGAGGCCGACGATAGCCGGGCCGCGTTCCTGAACAATTCCGTTTCCTTCCGGGAATTTGTGAGGGCCGGGGCGGGCATCCACTTCGGCGGAAATGTGCTGCGCAGCCATTGGCTCGATTTTGACTATATGTCCCCGGCCGAAAAAGAAAAAAAGACGGGGCCGGGCGTGGGGCAGCTGCCGGAGGGAAGCTGGGGGTGCATCTTTTCGGCGGCTGGCAGCCGGGAGGAGGGCGCTTGCGCGAGGCAGATCCTTACGCCGCTGGTCGAGGAGTGATACGGCATGATGATGAGAGTGCCTTTATACTCGCGATGGAATTTAATTGCCGTTTTAAAGCTCACACCGCGGTATATGCAGTTACACTAAACAATTGCCTTCGGCAATTATTAAGTGTA